>JBMNTK010000001.1:0-77768 GCA_050945695.1 Anaerolineae bacterium
ACGTCGTGGGGGAGGGGTGTCACCCCCCTTTTCCCGGGCAGGGAAGTCCGCCATTCGGCGAAGCCGAACGGCGTTGGGTTGGGGGGTTAGGTTGGCACTACCCCTCCATGCCCAGCACCCGCAGGGCGTTGCGGTGGGTGATCTTGTCATAGACCTCCTGGGAGATCTTGCCCTCCTCCAAAAGGCCCCCCAAGAAGGCCTGATGGGGCATGCGCAGCTCCGGCCGGCCAAAGGACTCATCCGTGCCAAACAGCAGCCGGTCCTGGAACTCATTGAGAAACGCTATCCCATACTCCGGATCCCTCGTTAGGGCATTGTGCCCACTTCCAGCTGAGATGTCCCCATAGAGGTTGGGGTAGGTCCGAAGCAGCCTAGGAAGAGCCCCCTCCCCCTTTAGGGGTCCCTGGGGATAGCGCATCTTCTCCTCCATGGTGAGCCCTGCCCCAATCTCTGCCCAGAAGCCCTGACCGTGGCCGATGATGATGGTCTGGGGAGCCTCCCGAAGCAGCCTCTCTAGCCCCGGGGCTCCGGGGTAGTCCTGAAGGCCGTAGGTGCCATGGAGGTAGCCCACATTGTGGATGAGCACCGGCAGTCCCCGCTGCCCGCACTGGCGAAACATGTTGACGGTGCGGGGATCATCAATGGGCACGTTGGAGGTCACCTCACCAATCCCTCGGCATCCCTGCTCCTGGAACCAGTCCAGCAGGGGAGAGAAGTCGGCATCGGGCCGGTTGCCCATCCATCGCACGTCCATGCACCCGAAGGGGATAATGCGATCCGGATACTCCTTAGCCTTGAGTACCTCCTCGCGAAGGGACATGCCGGGGTAGTAGAGGAAGTGGGCGTTGAAAGTGCACTCGGGTGTGCCAACGCCCGATCCGCCCAGCATGACCACCTTGTCCACCCCCTGCTCCACGAAGCGGGCGATGCCCTGCTCCCAGGTGATGGGATTGGCGAGGTCCTCAGGCTCGATGGAACGCTGGCCGCTATGGTAGTGGAAGTCAATGATCACGCGATGGCTCCTGAATGAGGTTATGATAGACGGGTAGGGGCGAGGTAACCCCGCCCCTACCACGGCCGATCATCCGTCCCGTATCGTTTCCGCGGGCTGTCCTAGGCGCTCTCGCCCCGGCGCCAGACCTGGAAGGGCCAGGTGATGGACTCGTGGCCTGAACGGTGCTGCCCGGGGGCCACTTCCAGCACGTTGACCAGGTCGTTCTTGACCAGGATGGGCATTATGTCTATGGCGACCGTGCCGATGACGTAGAGAAGCTCGTGCACCCGGCTCACGATCCGGCGTCCGAGGTCTAGTCGCTTCTCAAGGTCGGGCTCCATTAGGGCCTGGGCGTACCAGGCCTGGATCTCCTTGATCTCCTCTGTCGGCTCCTCGCCCTGGGTGCCGTTGCTTGGCCCCCACGGTGCAAAGCCCATCGCGTAGTAGCAGGTTCCCCACGGCAGCGTCCCGCCAGGGTCAATCATCCACAGGTAGTTGCCTGTCACATAGGATGGGTAGTCCATCTCGTTGGCCAGGGCACGCTGCGACCACAGTGACCGCTCGATCTCCTTCATCTGCGTGGAGACCCCCACTTCCTGCCAGTAGAGCGCTACCTGCTGGAAGACGTCTGCCAGGGGTGTGCCCATCTCCATGGGATAACACTCCAGCAGGACCTCCAGGCGCTGCCCGTCAGGCCGTAGGCGGAACCCATCTGCGTCGCGCTGGTCCAGCCCCGCCTCGTCCAGGAGGGCATTGGCCTTGTCCACGTCGTAGGCCAGAGCGGCGGCATCAGTGCCCTCGACCCACGTGGGGTCATTGGGAGCGATCACCGAGTTGGACGGACGACCGACGCCAAACCAGAACAGGTCATTCATCTCATCACGGTTGATGGCGTGAGAGAGGGCGGTACGGAAGGCCTGGGTCTGGTTGACGGCGCGCACGTTCGGATCCATGGCGCTCTGGCTGATGTTGACGCAAGGCCCTCCACCGCTGACCCATTCCCGTATGCGGTAGTTGCCTCGCTCCTCGTTCTCTCGCAGGAGCGAGATGTTGGCGAAGCCCAGGTGGCGATACTGGATGTCAATCTCCCCGGCCACTGCCCGCAGTAGCACGTTCTCGCCGTTCTGGGCCATCTCGCAGATGAAGCGTTCGAAGTACGGCAGCTGCTTGCCCTCGGTGTCCACTCGCCAGTAGTAGGGGTTTCGCTCTGCCACCAGCCGGCCGGTATCCGGCGGGGTAACGAGACGCCAGGGCCAAACCACCGGCAGGTCAGGGTTGGTCCAACCCTGATTCAGGTTCAGGAACCACTGATGCCAGAACTCGAAGTTGGCAGCCTTGGCCTTGGCGTTGAGCTCGTCGGGATCCACGTACTTGGGGTGGAACTGGGAGAGATAGTGCTTGGGGGTGATCATGGCTTCGCCACGGAAGCACAGAAAATCGAGCAGCAGGCCGGCCGGCTCGGCAAACCGCATGTTGAAGGTGTAGTCATCGACCTTTTCCAGGACCACCGGCTCTCCCCCAACGATGAGCCAGGCGGGGAAAGTGGGGGTGAGCTCCTTGTTGAGGGCCACGTCCTCGTACCAGAACATGAAGTCATCAGCGGTGAAAGGCTCACCATCTGACCACTTCAGTCCCTTGCGGAGGTGGAAGGTATAGACTCTTCCCTCCTCAGAGACCTCCCAGCTTTCCGCGAGGTTAGGGATCATCTTGAGGGTGCCGTCGCGGTAATCCCAGCGCACCAACGATTCCTTGACCTGGGTGGACCAGTCCCAGACGTCGGTGATGTCGGTGTTGGCTCGGTGCAGGTCCCCACAGTACTGCCCTACCTCTTCGATGCACTCTACCACGTGGGGGTTGAGTGGGAGGCGTTCCTCAACGGGGGGCAGCTCACCGGCAGCCACCTTGGCTGCCAAGGACGGTGCCTCTTGATACTTTGAGACCTGGGCGGGAGCAGACGGCGCGGTGGTAGCGGCGGGAGCTGCCGTAGCGGGCGGTTCTGTCGCCGCTGGTTGCACAGCGGCAGGGGCTTGAGTGGCGGCGGGTGCGGGTGCGCCACCGCTGCAGGCGGCAAGCGCCGCTGCTGCGGCAGACGCCCCTGACACGGCTAGGAAGGAGCGACGGTTGAGTCTTCGGTCAGACATCACGTTCCCCCTTGGGGCCACTGCTATGAGGCTGTCACCGTTGCTGCCTGTGTAACAGCTTAGAGAGCACTTGTCAACGCGTTTGCTGATAATCTAGATAGACGAGAGACCATGGCTCCCAGGAGCAGACAGGAGCGTTCACGGCTTGTCACCCCAGCCCCAACAGCCGGGCCGCATTGCCGCCGGCGATCTTGTGGTAGGCCGCATCGGTAAGGTGGCCCCGGTCGCGTAGGGCCTGGAGGTAGGGCAGCTGGGGCATGAGCCCCTCGTGCCAGTACACCCGCCCGAAGGCCTCCTCGTCCGGTCGTCCCTCCACCACCGACTCCACCAGCCGCTGCACGTTCGCCCGTTCCTCCTCGGCCCGGGCCGGGTTTCGGGAGAAGATGTCAGTTCCCAGGATGGCCTTGTCCTGGAACTCATTCAGGAACCGGGCGGCATACTCGGGATTGCGGCAGAAGGCCCTAAAGCAGCTGCAGGCGGAGATGTCGGCATAGAGGTTAGGGTAGCGGCGAAGCAACCGGGCCACCGCTCCCTCGCCGGTGAAGCTCCCCTTAGGGTAACCGGACTTGAGCTCCGGCGGGGGTGGCGGGCCGATCTCGGACCAGAACCCGGGCCCGTGGGCGATGACGGTGGTCTCGGGCACGGCCTGGAGGAGCCTCTCCAGCCGCGGGCAGCCAGGCTCATCCTCTAGCCCGTAGGTGACCGCCCCGAACGCCCCGTTATGCAGGAGCACCGGCAGCCCCTTCTCCCCGGCCTGGCGGAACAGGTTCACCACCCGCGGGTCATCGAAGGGCAGCTTGGCCATGATCTCCCCCACCCCCCGGGCGCCCTGCTCGATGAGCCAGTCCAGGACCTCGCTGAAGTCCGTATCCGGCCGGTTAGGGCCCCAGCGGGGGTCGAGGCAGCCAAAGGGAATGAGGCGGTCGGGGTAGCGGGCGGCGCCCAGCACCAGGTCGGCCGTGGAGTTGCCCGGGGTCACGCACAGGCCGTAGAGCGCCCCCTCGGGGGAGGCACCGAAGGCGGGCAGCACCACGGCCCGGTCGAGCCCCTCGTCATCCAGCCGCCACAGGAGCAGATCCCAGGTCATAGGGACCCGAGAGTCGTCCTTGGTCCGCCGCCAGTCGCCTACGTGGGCATGGACGTCAATGATCAATCGGTCCTCCTGTGGGGACGAGGCTAATGGGTGCGCTGGAAGATGACCTCGTAGGAGTAGTGGCCGTAGGAGTTGGCCACGTTATCGTTGGTCTCGTCACAGCGCTGGCTTTCCGGCTCGTGGGAGGAGAGCACCGGGGTCACGTCGCTCGTGCCCTCGGCGACCCGCACGGTGTAGCCGCCGTACATGGGGAAGTCGGTGCAACCGGGCCCGCGGTCGGGCTTGTCGCCGGTATAGACCACTTGAGAACCCCCCGTCCACTCGATCAGCAGGGGCACACCGGGTATGCCGTTGCCGGCCGCGTCCAGGACCGTGATGAAGAGGGAGTGCCCGCCTCGGTTCTCGCACGGGGTGAGCTGCCGCCAGCTCACCAGCCGCCAGTCCACGGGCGGCACGGGCGTGTCGGTAGGGGTGGGGGTAGCGGTCGGCAAGGGCGTCTCGGTAGGCGGCGCCGGAGTGAAGGTGTCGGTGGGGATGGGTGTGGGCGCGGGCGTATCGGTGGGTAGTGGGGTATCGGTGGGCGCCGGCGTTGGGGTGGCTGTTGGCTCTGGCGTGGGTGTGTCCGTGGGCTCAGCGGGGGCAACCGCGGTAGGCGTATCGGTGCTCAGGGCCTGAGCGATGGGTGCTGCCGTCGGGGTGAGCACCGCAGCCGGGATCGGGGCGCATCCCCACAGGGCCAGGGCCACTGCCGCCATGCCGGCTGCCAGGCGGAAGCGGGCGAACGAGTGCGACATGCGCTGCTGCATAGGGACTCCTGTCTGGGGTGATAGGTAGGCAGCACGCCGGCGGCCCCCCGCTTGGATTCTACTCCAGCTGGCCCCGTGCGGGTAGGCGATCCATGGGTGCATAGGAACCGGTCCCGTCTGGGCCGATCCCGGGCCCTGAGCCCTAGACTGCCTAACTGTTGCGTTTGGGGGGATGGCGGGTATCCTAGAGGGGCGGCGGCCCTAGCGGCTGCCTTGACGGGACCATGTTCTGGGGGAGGGTCAATGCGGAGCAAGGTGGCCTGTGCCTTTCTGGCCTTGGCTCTGACGGCCTGTACCCGGGCCGGCCCCCCACCACCGGACTTCCAGGCTACCCTGGAGGCGATTCGCATCGAGCTGACCGGGATGGCAGCCCCTCCGGTACCCATCCCCACCTTGGCGCCTTCGCCCCTGCCCACCGCTACCACGCCCGCGCAATCGCCGCCAACAGCTATGCCCACGCCCACCCCGACACCGCTGCCCTCTGCGACTCCCACATCATTGCCCGAGCCTACGCCCACCGCGGAACCGGTGACCTACGTCGTCCAGCAGGGGGACTACCCGGGGCTGATTGCGTCCAAGTTTGGGATATCGGTGGAAGCGCTGATGGAGGCCAACGGCATCACCGATCCGCGGAGACTGTCCATCGGTCAGGTACTGGTGATACCTAGCCCTGAGCCTGAGTAGCCTCTGCTGTCCTGACCTAGAGGCTAGGGGACTTCTGCCCGTCACCCTTGAGCAGGAGCCGCTGATCTCGGCACAGGTCTGCCAAGGTCACCGTATCGAGCTGATCCATGAGCAGCGAGGAAAGCTGGTCCCAGACATTGCGGGCCACGCATTGGTCGTTGCGCGGGCATGCAGGTTCGTGGCCGGTAAGGCAGGGCGCGACGGTCAGCTCACGCTCGCACACGCGCACGATCTCGGCGGCGCTTACCGTTGCCGGATCCCGGGCGAGTCGGTATCCTCCCCCGATGCCGCGGACACTGGTCAGAAGGCCCGACTTGGCCAAATCCACCAGCACGTGGGACAGGATGCCGTGGGGGATTTGCTGCTCCAGCGCCATCTCGTCGCGGGTCAACTGCGGGCGTCCGTCCGTCTGAGCGATCGCCAAGGCAATCATCGCCTGGATGGCATAGCAGGTTTTCCTGGTGAGTCGTAACATAATCAAGACCTCCCGCCTGCTCATTACGAACCGACCACGGCTCCACTGTAGCGCAAGCGGCGGTGCCCATCAAACCAGAAGGCCTGGGCAATGATTGCCGACATACGGAATGTGATGCGCTGGCCGGGGCGCCCAATGATAATCACGGCCGCCGCCTTGTCGAGGCGGCATTAGTTGCGGAGGAGAATGTGTCTGGTATCGCTCTGGTGACCGACAGCACTGCCAACTTGCCTGCAGAACTGGTTGAGCAGCTCTCCGTCACAGTCGTGCCCGTGTATGTCCGCTTCGAGGACCGTGTCTACCGCGATGGCGTAGACATGGACAATGCCACCTTCTACCGCCGGCTGCGCGAGACCGGCGCTATGCCCCGCACGTCACAGCCCTCGGTGGGGGACTTCCTGGAGGTCTACCGGCGGCTGAGCGCCAACCACGAGGACATCATCTCCATTCACATCTCCGGCGACCTCAGTGGCACCGTGACTGCGGCTCAGTTGGCGGCAGAGCAGCTGCAGCAGGAGAACCCCGATGGCACTCGGGTGCACGTGGTGGACTCGCGGGTAACCTCTGGCGCCCAGGCGCTCCTGGTGACCGCTGCCGCTCGGGCCGTCGCTGCCGGGAAGGGGGCGGTCGAGGTAGTGGCTCGGGTGAAGGACATAATCCCGCGCCTTAGGATAGCGTTCATGCTGGCCACCTTGGAGTATCTGCGCCGTGGGGGGCGCATCGGCGCGGCCGCTGCGCTCGCGGGTACCCTGTTGCAGGTCAAGCCGATCCTCGAGATCCGGGATGGGGGCATCCACGTGCTGGAGAAGGTGCGCACGGCCAGTCGGGCCCGCCGGCGTCTCTACGAGATAATCGAGGAGTGGGGCAAGGGCCACCCGGTGCGGACGGCGGTCGCCCATGCCGATGCACCGGATGATGCCCAGGAAGTGGCGGAGTTCATCCGCAGCCGGCTCGACGTTCGGGAGCTAGTGGTGGTGGAGTTCAGCCCGGTAGTGGGCACGCACGGCGGGCCGGGCAGCCTGGGAGCGGTGGTCTACGCTGATCCCGAGGACGCGGCGGGCTAGAACAGCCCCCGCACCACCAACATGAGCCCGAATGCCGCCAAGGGGATGCCTAACACGGCCCCGATGATGGTGGCAGAAAGCACCACCCCAACGATCATAAGTACAACGCCCAGCACGATGGCCAGCAGGCGTCCTGTCACCTGGATGATGCCGGCCACCAGCCGCCATAGAGCCACGAAGGGCCAGAGAAACCACGATACTCCTGACACTGTTGCCTCCGTACGCTAACGACTCATGACGTCAATGTAGCATCAACCGGTGGCGATGGGAAGGTGGGTTTCACCGCAGAGACCGCTGAGACCGCCGAGGGGAAAAGGGGCGCGCCGGCGGCTGGGGGGAGCCTCACGCAGAAGCGCGAACTCACTTGCCCCTTCGCCCTTTGCCGCTTGGCGTCTTTGCGTGAGTTGATGTGCGGCGGCCAATCGGCCTGCCTCTGGGCTTAGGACCTCCCCTTGAGCCCCTCCCGCCAAGCGTACACGGCGGCCTGAGTACGGTCGGCCAGGTGCAGTTTGCTCAGGATGTTGCTCACGTGTCCCTTGACGGTCTTTTCACTGATGTAGAGCTTGGCCGCAATCTCGGAGTTGGACAACCCGTCCGCAATGAGGCGCAGCAGCTCCAGCTCTCGGTCCGTGAGCTCCGTGAAGGGGTTCGGCGCGTCCTCTCTGGTGCCCTGAAGCTCACGGATCACGCGCGCCGCCACCCGTGGGTGCAGCACGGCCTCCCCGGCCGCGGCCTTGCGCACGGCGTCCGCCAGTTCCACCGGCCCGATGTCCTTGAGCACGTAAGATAGGGCGCCCGCTCGGAGCGCGGGGAAAATGTGCTCGTCCTCGTGGTAGGAGGTGAGCACGATCACCTGGGTATGGGGGCTGGCCCGCCTGATCTGGCGGGTAGCCTCCACCCCGTCCATCCCTGGCATGATGAGGTCCATCAGCACCACGTCCGGCAGCTGCTCAGCCAGAAATGCCACAGCCTCCTCTCCCGATCCCGCCTCTCCGATCACCTCGATGTCGGGCAAGGTGTCCAGGAAGGCACGGACCCCCTGGCGCACCAAGGCATGGTCGTCTACCAGCAGCACCGATATGGGTTCAGCCATGCAGCGTCCTCCCCGAGTCCCCGGTCGCCCTTTCGGGGAACCGGAAGGTGAGCGTGGTGCCATGTCCGGGTGCACTTCGCACTTCCATCCGTCCGCCGAGTGCCTCTACTCGCTCCCGCATTGACTTGAGCCCCAATCCCGGCCCGGTCGTGGTCGGATCGAAGCCCTTGCCGTCGTCGGAGACGGACACAGAGAAGCCGTCCTCCTGCCATTCCAGGGTCACCGATGCCGACCCCGCTTCGCTGTGGCGGGCTACGTTGGAGAGGGCTTCCTGCGCTACTCGGAAGAGGGCATGCTCCACATCTACCGGCAGCGGCCGCTCACCGTGCACCTGTAGCCTGACTTGTACCCCCGTCTGTCCGGACCAGGACGGGATGTGTTCGCGCAGCGCCTGGGCCAGGCTCCGGCCCTCGAGCGCCGCCGGCCGCAGCTGTCGCACCAGGCCGGTCAACTCGCGCTGGGCCTGCTGCGTCAGTCGGGCCGCCTCCTCCAGTCGAGCGGATGCTGCCTGAGGGTCACTCTCCAGGAGTGCCTGAGCCGCCGCCAGCTGCATGGAGATGGCGAATACCTGCTGCTTCACGCTGTCATGCAGGTCGCGGGCGAGTCTAGTCCGTTCCTCCATGGCCGCCAATTGGTGCCGGGCGTGCAGCAAGTTCTGCAGCTGCTCCGCCATGCGGTTGAGGTGGTGGGCCAGCTCGCCTATCTCATCCTGCGAGTCGTCCCGAGTGACCGTGGAGAAATCGCCCTGGCTCCAGGAGTCGGCGGCGTGCGCCAACCGGCGCAGCCGCCGAGTGAGGCCGCGGGCGGTGAAGGAGCCGAAGAGGGTGCCGACGGCGCCCGCCAGGATGATGAATATGCCGGCGCTCATGAGCACGGTCAGTCCTAGTTCGGAGATCGCCGTGGAGTCGAGTGTAGGTGGCTTCATGCCCAGGGCGAGGGCCCCCAGTAGCTGATCTCCGTCCTGAACCGGGGCGACTACCACCAACTCGCCGTTTTCACCCCGGCCATAGAAGCCTCCGGGATCTCCCTCTCCTGCCAGCACGCGTTGCAGGATGGGATCCGCCCCAGGCAAGTCGCTGGGATGGTATGTCTTGCCCATGCGTGTCGGCCTCTGAGGGAGCGATGCCAGCAGCCGCCCGGATGCGTCGAGCACCAGTATCTGCATGCCCCCACCGCGATCGTCCAGCCGGATGGAGAAGGCCTGGTTCGTCTCGACCGTGCGCTCTTGCTGGAAGAAGCTCTCGATCAAGTACTGAAGCCCCTCCGCGTCCGGGGGGTTGGTGATCAGGTAGGGCTTGGCCAACGGAGTGATCTGGCCGGCGGCCTGGCTTGCCAGGGACCGGATGAGGATGTCGCTATGGGTGAGCGCCAGCAACAGCCCCGCCAGCACCAGGACCTCCACCACCACCAGTGCCGCCACCGTCACCAGTGTGTAGGTGAGTGTGAGCTTCCATCGAAGCCGTCGCAGCGGCCTCAGGGACAGTCTGGGGATCATCCTATCCGTTCCGCCTGGTGTGTCGTGGTGGGTGGCTGGACAGCCGAGACACCTGCACATGGCGCGCCTCGGCTGAGAACCGCAAGGGCAGACCTCGTACTTGCCTGGCCAAGCCACGCCGCCAACCGCCCCTTGCGGGACCGGGTGGCAGGCCGCGTGCATGCGGCCTGCAGAGTAACCCGACCGGCCTGGCCCCGGCAAGGGCCCAGAGGCAGGGTAGCATACCCAGACCTCTGGGCCGTACCGCTCAAGCCGTCAAGTCCTGCCGCCGGAAGGACCAGACCGCCAGGCCGAGAAAGACTACCACATAGCCGGCGATGAGGGCCGCCGCCGGCATCGGGTCGAGGAGTTGAGCGACCAGAGGCTCGGAGTCCATTCGAATCTGGACGAACTGCTCAGAGGTGAAGAGCAGGCTCTGAGCCAGCTTGCTGGGCAGGAACTGCCCGATTCGGGCCACGCTGTCGTTGGCCAGCGACAGCAACTGGATGAGCAGCCCCTCCACCATGAAGGCGAAGGCGATGGTGATCCCCAGGCCGGCGGTGGTGGAGCGAGTGACGACGGTGACGAACAGGGTGATGGCGGCGTAGGGAAGCAGCGTGTAGGTGGTGTACAGGGCCCGAAGCGCCGCCTTACCCACGTTCAGGTCTACCAGGTTCACGCTGCCATCGGCCTGCAGGGTCACCAGAGCACTGCCGATGGCTCCGGTCACCAGGGCCGTGAGGACCAGCAGGGCTAGCGGGGCCAGGAAGCTGGCGAACTTCACCACCAGCAGGGTGGTGCGGGACAGGCCGCGGCTGAGCCACAGGTGCATCGTCCGCCAGGTGTACTCCTGCCCCACGGCCACGGCCACCAGGATGATGGCCAGGTAGCCGCCGAGTGAGCTGCCGCCCGCTGTGCTCAGGGACTCGTACACCCCATTGGGCCAACCCATGCTTGCGACCAACTCCTGGACCGGACCCGTGCCCATCTTGGTCATGGGGACCATGAGGGCGTAGAGCAGCAGCACCAACAGACCCATCACTGCCATTTCGATCCAGATCAGCTTGCGCCGATAGAGCTTGCTGTTCTCCATGCGGAAGGTGTTGTAGGCCATTCTAGTCTCCTCAAACCTGCGGTGTGCGGCTTACTCCGGCGTGTACGAAGTATGGTCAGTTGGGGATGTGCTGCTTGCCCAACGATGGATCGGTGGCGGTGGACGATGCCTCCGCTGCCTCGTCACTCTGCTGCGTCAAGTCCAGGAACAGGGACTCGAGGTCTGGCCGTGAGGTGGTGACCTCAGCCGGGACGATGCCATGGGCGGTCAGGTGCCGCACCACGCTCTCCGCCGGCACCCCGCTCACCTGTACGTAGCGGCCGTTTCCCTGAACTGCACTCACTCCGGGCAGGGTGCGGAGTGCCTGGGCGGCCGGTTCCGGCGCTGTCACCTGCACCTTCACTACTTCCTGGCTGTTCATCAGGTCCTCGACCGAGCCCTGGGCCACGACGCGCCCGCGGTTCAGCACTGCCACCCGGTCGCAGACCTGCTCCACCTCGTGCAGGAGGTGGCTGCTCAGGAAGACGGTCATGCCCTCGGAGGCAAGCTGGCGCAGGAGCGTGCGCACGTCCCGCATGCCGGCGGGGTCCATGCCGTTGGTGGGCTCGTCCAGGATGAGCAGCTCCGGCCGGTGAAGCAGTGCCATGGCCAGGCCCAGTCGCTGCTTCATACCGGTGGAGTAGCGGCCGGCGGCCCGGTCGGCGGCCCCGCTGAGGCCCACCTGGGCCAGGACCTCGGCGATGCGCTCGTCGGTCACGCCCGGGTGGAGCCTCGCCAGCAGCTCCAGGTTCCTTCGGGCGGAGAGGTAGGGGACGATGGCCGGAGAGCCCACTAGAGCTCCCACCCTGCTCAAAGCCCGGGTACGCGACGGGGACACCCTCTCGCCAAACAGCCGGATCTCGCCCGCGGTGGGGTGGATGAGCCCCAGAAGCATTCCGATGGTGGTGGTCTTTCCGGCGCCGTTAGGGCCCAGGAAACCGAAGACCTCCGCCGGCTGCACCGACAACGAGATGCCGTCCACCGCCTTCAGCGGACCGAACGTCTTCCTGAGCTCCCTGATGTCTAGGACCGATGTATGAGCCATGTCACGGTCTCCTTACCGCTGTGAGCTTACGCGGTAAGGTTATCCGTGGAGGGGGCTGGGGTCAGCGGTCTAGAGATCTATTCTGAGTGGGGCTGTAGTCCTGTTTCTGCCGGGCTCTGGCCGGACCAGGGATCCGGACCGGCGGCTCCGGCCGTCCTGCGGGGTCGGCTAGGCGCCGGCGAGTAGCGGGCACTCAAGTGCAATCGCGGCGTTTCGCCAGCACTTCGTGAAGCCAGGATACATAGAGGCGGAGTACAGCGAAATCTACGGCCGGATCATGGATGATAGACACGTCAGCGACTATGATGTAGAAGCCGCTATCGAGCCCGAGCTTGCTCGGCGTGACCTGGAGGACGCGCATCGGCTGGTGTGTCGTGCTGAGTGCTACTTGAGTGAAGGAGGCTGGCTGTGAGCCGTTCGCTTAGCTCCCTCCTCTCTCCGAACGAGTACAACGCGGTACTGAGATTCGTCGAGCTGCTATACGAGCGGTACCCCGGACAGATTCGGGAGGCCATGCTCTTTGGGTCAAAGGCACGCGGGGACAGCCGGCCCGGGTCCGACATAGACATCCTGATAGTCGTAGATAGCGATGACTGGCGCCTCCGCCATGCGATCAGCACCGTTGCCGCCGGCGTTTCTCTGGAGCACGACGTGCTCATCGGCTCACTGGTTATCAGCCTGAACCGGTGGAGGCACATGGGGGAACGGCATGCCAGTCTCTACGAGAGGATCACTGCTGAAGGTGTCCCCCTAAGCCGCACGGCCACGGTGCCCTAGCTTCGTCCGCCCTCGTGCTGCCAGTGAGGTCGCTGGCCCCCGGTTCACCCAACGGTGAACCGGGGCTCTCGCACTACCACCGTCCCCCCGTGCCAGTGGCTGGCGTTGGTTCCCCCGTAGCGGGTGTTATCCCCGAAGCAGAAGTGGCAAGTGCCACGCACTGCCTCGTCCTCCATGAGAACCCCGGACGGCCGGGCCCCGCCATTGCCGCCAACACCCACCTCGGCCAGGCGGCGGTTGGCTTCACCCTCATCGAAGCGGCGCTCCATCTCCTCGACGTACATCCGGAAGAGCCGGTCGGTTGGGTCAGGGCAGCGCATAGAGACCAGCCGGCCTCCTTCTAGCTGCAGCTCTATGGGGGACGACACCAGCCCGTAGAAGACGCTCAGGTCGGCCACGATCACTCCCTCGGCCGACCCCTCCGCCGGGGCGGTGAGGACCTCGGTGAGCCCGCACAGCTGCCAGTCTCGGGAGCGGAAGGTAAGGTCGGTGCCACCGGGGGCGGTGACACGTACGGTGGTGGACTCCGGCAGGGTCTGCCGCAGGCTCTCAAGGTAAGCGCGGTCCTCTTGGGGGTCGGAGGCGTAGATGCGCAGGAAGCTCTCTCGGGCTATGACCGTGTCAACGAAAAGGGGCGACGGGCGTACGTCGAGGCTGGGCTGGCCATCGCGCATGAGGAAGTAGCGGGCGAGGCCCTGCCGGGACCACATGGCGTGGGAGAGCAGGACTATGAGGCCGATGTTGGCGTCTGCGAATGCCTCCCTGACCGCGGGCGGCAAGTTGGGGGCATCGTCGGGGACGAAAAGGAGCCTGGGGTGAGCGCCGCGCTCGCTCAGGCCCCGGGCCAGGGCCTCGGCTAGATCCGCCTTCTCTTGGGGGTAGACGATGGTGACCCGCTGGCCCGCCGGTGCCCGGAGGTGGTAGTCCAGGATGTTGGCGACGGCCTGCTGTATCATCTCGGTGGGGAAGGGATATCACCGCAGAGACCGCTGAGATCGCGGAGGAAAGGAAAAACGGAAAGAGAGTCAGCAAAAGGTGAGGCGCCTGCGAATGCATGCTTCGCCTGTTCCACGGGCCAATCCCGTCCTTTCAGCCGCTCTTCCGCTCCCTTTCCTCTTCCCCTCTCTGCGCTCTCTGCGGTCTCTGCGGTGAATTCCCCTATATGCCTTTGAGGATGTTGCCCAGGGCGAGCACCGCGAAGGCGGCCGTGACCAGCCAGAAGGGACCGTCAGGCCCCAGGCCGACGTCCACCAGCCACGTTGCCACTCCCACCACTGCCAGCAGCAGCGACAGATTCCAGGTTACTCGCTTGGGCGGGCTCAACTGCATCGCTGTCACCTCCCCACGTGTGTAGCGAGGGCAGGTGACAGCGATATCCATGCCAAGACCCGGCGGCTAGCCCTGGTCCAGGTCCTTGCCTGCTGTCAGCTGGGCCTGGCCGGCGGCTGCCTTGAGCGCCAGCAGCTCCGCCTCGATCTCCAGGTCAGTCTCGCCCCGTTCTAGCGCCTCCAGCCGGGACTCGGGCGTGCCCGCCATCAGCTCCTGGCGGGCGGCCACTTCGGCCTCTTTCTCCCGAATGCGCCGCTCCATGCGCTCGATCTGGCTGCTGGGGTCATAGACCGAGATGCTGCTGATGGTCTTCTCGGTGGTGCGCTGTATCTGTTCCTGGGCCCGGGCGGCCCGGAAGCGGGCGAGCAGCGAATCGCGGTTGGCCCGCAGGTCGGCGTAACGGGACTCCAGCAAGGCCAGCTCGGACTTGAGCTTGTTGAGCACGGGCTCCTGCGCCGCCAGCATCCGCTCCTGAGCCTGGGCGTTGGCCTCATAGTCCCGCTTGCGGATCAGGCACTCGCGGGCCAGGGCATCGTCTCCCTGAGCGACGGCCAGTTCGGCGTTGCGCCGCCACTTCTCGGCCAGCTCTCGCGCCTGCTCCAGGTCGCGCTGGATGAGCTTCTGCTGCGCCACCGCCTCCACCACCTGCTCCCGGGCTTCGCGGATGCCGTCATACATGTCCCGGAGGATCTGGTCTAGCATGACCTCGGGGTTCTCGGCCCGTTCCAAGGCGTCGTTGATGTTGGCGCGGATGAGGGTCGTGATACGGTTGAGGACTGACATTCCAACCACCTCCCATTAGCTGCCCGACAGGGCTACGACACAACCAAGCGGTAACACGTTTGGGTGAGCTAGAGGCCGCGGGCAAGCTCTCCCGCGGCTTCGGCGACGGCTTGCAGGCGCGCTGCCACCTGGGCCAGGTCACTCTCGCTCTGGCCGGCGGAGAGCGTCACCTGGGCCAGGCCCTCGCGGGCGGCCAGGACGGCCCCACTGAACCGGCCCAGCTTCTCCACCTCGCGCTCCACCGCCTCCTCCATGGCCGGGGTACGCACCCCCTGGGCCGACGCGGCAGCGGCGCTGGCAGCGGTGCGGGCCAGGGCAAGGCCGGCCTCCCGCAGGTCGTCGTGGACCCGATCCACCAGGGTGGAGGGGGCCCCGCTGGCGCGAGCAATGCCCGCCCCCTCGCGAAGGGCCGCCAGTTCGGAGGTGGCCCACAGGAGCTGCACCTTCAGCCGCTCGTAGGGCTCGCCGCTGATGGCGCCCTCGATCAGCCGGGCAGCCTCTGCCTGGCGCCCACGCTCCAAGCAGTCTCGGAGCCTCTCTTCGAAGGAAAGGCCCTCTCCGGGGCGGCCGATGCGGGTCCTCGGGTTGCCGAAGGTCTCGCCCATCCACCGGCCCACGGCCTGAGCTAGCCCCAGGATGGCGGTGGTGGAGAGTCCGGCGCCCAGGGCCACCCACCATAGGGAGCGCAGGGCCACGGCCATGAGCAGGTAGATCAGGGGCGGCACCAGGGCGGCGATCACGCTCAGGCCCGGGCGGCGGTCCAGCCCTTCCAGCTCGCGGAACAGGCGCACCGAGCCCATCCATAGGAGCGTCGCTACCACTAAGTGATACAGTACCAGCAGGATCACGGCTGCTCCCGGCTAGCTGACCCTATGCGCCGACGCTCTGCCTGACGACCCGAACGGCCCTCACGCCGCCTCGGTCAGCGCCTCCAGGGTCAGCTGCAGGCGGCGTCGCACCTCGTCCGCGCCCAGGATCTGGGTGACCTCATAGAGGGGCGGAGTGCGCTCGGCGCCGGTGAGGGCCAGGCGCAGGGTCATGAAGAGCTTGCCCGCCTTCACCCCCGCTCCCTCGGCCTGTTGGCGGATCTTGGCCTCCCACTGCTCATGGCCATCGGCGAAGTCGTACTGCTCCAGGTAGGTCCGGAGCATGGCAGCGGCCGCCTCGGCGCTGCCCATCTGCTTGGCCAGGGCTTCCGGCGAGGGCGGCGCGTACAGGTCGGGCAGGAAGAAGGCATATTGGAGGACGAAATCGCCCAGCTTCTTGAACCGCTCCGGCTCCAGGGTGAGGACCCTGCGGGAGTAGTCGGGATCGCGGCGGAAGGCGGCAGCGAAGCGACTCACCTCCTCGGCGCTCAGCTCGTGGGCCACCCGGCCCTGCTTGGTCCCCTCCTCGATGACCACCCCCTCGCCCTGGGCCTCGATCCGGGCCAGGAGGGCGTCCAAGGCCTCGTAGAACTGGCCGGGGTCAAGCTCGCGCAGGTACTGGCCGTTGATGAAGTCCAGCAGGTCCCGGTCTGCCACCGGCCCTGCCTTGGAGAGCTGCTCGATCTGGAACAGCCTCACGTACTCCTCGTAGGGGTAGACGTCCTTTTCCTCGGGGTGGGCCCAGATGATGCGGGTGAGGAAGTTGCGGAACCCCTCGGGGAGGTAACCCTGGTTGCGATACCACTCGATGGAGGTATCGCCGGAACGCTTGGAGAGCTTGCGTCGGCTGGCATCCCGCAGCAGTGGAGTATGCACGATGCGTGGCATCTCCCAGCCGAAGTAGCGATACAGGAGCAGGTGCTTGGGGGTGGAGGAGATCCACTCCTCGCCGCGGATGGCAGTGGTTACCCGCATGAAGTGGTCGTCCACCACCACTGCCAGGTGGTAGGTGGGGAAGCCATCCGACTTGAGCAGCACCTGGTCGTCCACTTGGCGGGAGTCGAAGACGATCTCGCCGCGCAGAGGGTCCTGGAAGCGGAATTCGGCCTCATCAGGCACGATCAGGCGTATCACGCACTGTTCTCCCGCCTCCGCCCGGCGGCGGGCCACCTCCGGGTCGAGGTTGCGGCAGTGGCGATCGTACATGGGCGTGCCACCCACGGCTTGTTGGGCCAGGCGCATGGCCTCCAGCCGCTCTGGGGTGCAGAAGCACCGGTAGGCGTACCCCTGCTCCAAGAGCCACTCCGCCGCCGCCTGATAGATGGGCAGACGCTCGCTCTGGACGTAGGGGCCGTAGGCCCCGCCCTTCTCTGGCCCCTCGTCGGGGGCAATGCCCAGCCACTCCAGGGCGGCCAGGATCTCGTGCACGGCTCGGTCATCGAGCCGCTTGCGGTCGGTATCTTCGATGCGCAGGATGAAACGGCCCCCGGTCTTGTCGGCCAGGGCTCGGTCCACCACCGCCTGCAGGGCGGTGCCGATGTGGGGCCGGCCGGTGGGGCTGGGCGCTACGCGGGTGACCTCGGCGCCGGGCGGCAGATCGCGCGGAGGGTAGAGGGACTCGTATTGGGCAAGGGATAGCGGACGATCCGACAAGTGTACTACTCCCGATCTTCGTTGAGCGTGGGGCTATGGTAGCACGGGGAAGGGAGGGGCTCAAGGCAGCGGAGAGCGACGCTCTACTGGCCGCACTGGCCTTGCCGGGCGGCGGTCCGATGGCGTAGCCTGAGGGTAACCATGCGTCCCGGCCCCGAAAGGAGCACCCATGAACCGTGCGCCCCGATACGCCATGAGTCCGAGAGAGCGCGTGCTTACCTCCCTAAGCTGGCGGGAGCCCGACCGGGTGCCCATCCAGATCTACCTTACCCCCGAGGTCGAGTCCATGCTCCGGGCTCACTTCGGCGCCCAGGAGGCCCCCGAGCCCCTCAGCCCGGCCGCCCGCATCTCCACCGCCACCCGCCAGACCCACGGCGACGATGCCCTCCTGGTGCACCTGGGGGTGGACTTCCGCACCATCGAGCCCCGCTGGCAGGGGCCGGTGAAGCCGCCCCATGATGGCATTACCTACGACATCTGGGGAGCGGGCTACCGCCGCGTCTTTCACGGTTCCGGCTATTACGACGAGGCGGTGGAGCTGCCGTTGGCGCAGCTTCGCACCCTCAAGGACGTGGAGAACTACCCCTGGCCTGACCCCGATGACTACGACTACTCCGTTCTGGCCGAGCAGTGTCGCCGCTACGATGACTACGCCATCATCCTGGGGAGCGCCGGTTTGCCCGATATCCTCAACGGCGTCTCGCGGGGGCGGGGAATGGAGCGGGTGATGATGGACATCGCCCTGCGCGATCCAGTGGGGCTGGCCATCATTGATCGGCGGGTGGACTTCTGCTACCAGATGCTGCGCCGGGGACTGGAGGCGGCCGATGGCCGGGTGGATATCCTGCAGCTGGGCGAGGATACCGGCAACCAAAACGGGCGCATGTTCTCCCCCCGCGACTTCGCCGAGGTCTTCCGGCCCCGGCTGGAGCCCTTCTACCGGCTGGCCCATGAGTACGGTGCCCGGGCCATGATGCACTCCTGCGGCGACACCCACGACATCATGCCCACCTTCATCGAGATGGGCCTGGACGTCCTGGATGCCATGCAGCCGGAGCCCAAGGGCATGGACCCAGAGACGATACGGGCCGCCTGCAAGGGGAAACTGGCCTTCTGCGGGCTCATCAGCACCCAGAAGACGCTGCCCTTTGGCACGGTGGCGGAGTGCCGAGCGGAGGCGCGCCACCGGCTGGACGTCATCGCCCGCGGGGGTGGCTACATCTTTGCCCCCGCCCACTGCATCCAGCCGGGCACACCGCTGGAGAATGTGCTGGCAGTCTACGAGGAGGCGCTGGGAAGGCCCCTCTAGTCGGGGGAGGCGCCGGCTTGAGGCAGAGTAAGGAGCACCGTTGTGCCCTGCCCGGGCGCCGAGGTGACCTGTAGGCGGCCGCCGAATAGCTGCGCCCTCTCCTGCATGCCGGTCAGGCCCAGGTGGCCGTCTCCCAGGTGGGAGTCAGCGCCCACCTGGAACCCAGGCCCGTCATCCTCCACCACCAGCTGCACCCGATCGGGCTCATAGATCAGGGCCACGCTCACGTGAGTGGCGGTGGAGGCGTGCTTGCGGATATTGGCGAAGGCCTCTTGGGCGATGCGAAACACGGTCAGCTCCAGTTCTGAGGGCAGCGCCCGCTCTCGGCCCACCACCTCGCAGTGCACCTGCGTCCCCTCCAGTTGGGTCTCCAGGTCTCGGGCGATGGCGCGCAGGGCCGCCGGTAGCCCCAGGTCCTCCAGGACGTGCGGGCGGAGGTTGTTGCTGAGCCGGCGCACCTCGCCGATGGCAGAGTGGAGCATGGCCTGGAACCGGGCCAGCTCGGCAGCCGCCTCCGCGTCCAGCTGGTTGCGGCTGCGCAGAAGGTCAAGCCGCTGGCTGAGGGCCACCAGGTCCTGCACGGTCTCATCGTGGAGGTCGCGAGATAGCCGCAGCCGTTCCTCCTCCTGGCCGCGAAGCACCTGCAGGGCATAGTGGCGGAGGGTGGCCTGCTGCTCGTCCAGCCGGGCCACCATGCCGTTGACTACCTGGAGCAGGGCGCGCACGTCCGCCGGCCCCTCCACGGCCAAGGGCCGGAACTTACGGCCGGCCAGGACCCTCTGCCCTTCGGTCACCAGGGCGTCGAGGGGCCGAACCACCCGGCGGGTCGCTCCTATGAGCAGGCCTGCCACCAGC
This sequence comes from Anaerolineae bacterium, assembly GCA_050945695.1. Lineage (GTDB taxonomy): Bacteria > Chloroflexota > Anaerolineae > DRVO01 > DRVO01 > Ch71. The sequence goes on from JBMNTK010000001.1 coordinate 19,535, forward strand.
AGCACGGCCATTCCCCCCAGGCCGGCCAGGGCCCAGCGGTAGCGGGCCACCTCGCCGGCGATGTTGTCCCAGGGCTCTTCCACCACCACGTACCAGCCGGTGTCGCCGATGGGGGCAAAGCCCAGAAGCATGCCCGGCGCTTGGGGGTCGGTCTGATAGACGAGCTTTGCCTCTTTGCCCGCCGCCACCAGCTGCATGAGCCCGGTCTCGTTCACGCGGCTGCGGCCGATCCGCCCCGGGTCGGAGTGGTAGATGAGGTTGCCGGCACTGTCTATGAGGGAGATGGCGCCCCCGGGGGGCGGGGTGAGCAGGAAGGGTTCGCGCACCCAGTCGTTGCTGTGGAGCAGGAACTGGCCGGTCAGGACCCCCAACCTGCCGTTGGGTTCCTCGACCGGCACGGCGATGACCACCGCGCTCGCTCCGCTGGGCTGCTCGGCAAAGACGGACGAGAGCACGGGCTGGCCCGTGCCGGTGACGGCCCGGAAGTAGAGCCGGAAGGCGTAGTTCATGTCCAGGGACGCCCGGGCGGGCGGGGTGACGGCGATCACGTCGCCACCAGAGCCCAGCAGGCTCACCCCGCCCCCGAAGACGCTGAGCAGGTGAGCGCGATCCAGCAGCACCCGCTGCTGTCGCTCCACGTCGCCGTAGTAGACGGACAGCTCGGCAGAGGTGGCGTGCAGGAGGCGCAGGTAGCCTTTGAGCGTACCGTAGAGCCCGGCCGAGGCTACCCGAGCCTGCACGGCCTGGCGCTCGAGAGCTTGCCCCTGGGAGAGGGCCTGCAGGCCATAGGCCCCCAGCCCCAGCCCGATCGCTCCCACCAGCACCAGGGGCGCCAGCGTGGCCACCAGCAACCGCTGACGCAGGTTCAGCCGCGAGGTCCAGTCTCCCGTCCGGGTCATTCCAAGTCGTCCACGCTCAGCCAGCCCTGGCGGAGGGCAAAGGCTACCGCCTCGGTTCGGCTGCTCACGCCCAGCTTGCCCAGGATGTTGCGAACGTGCACCTGAACGGTGTAGGTGCTGATGGCTAGGTCGGCGGCGATCTCCTTGTTGGACTTGCCGGTGGACAGGGCTCGCAGCACCTCCATCTCCCGCTCGGTGAGCGCCTCGGCCAGGCCCTCACCGCTGTAGGTGCGGTGGCGGCTATCGAGCCGGCTTACCACCTTGCTCATCACTTGGGAGTCGAACACGCTCTGGCCCCGCATGACGCTGCGGATGGCCTGGGCCAGGTCCTCGCCGCTGGCGGTCTTGAGGAGGTACCCATCGGCGCCTGCTTCCAGGAGGGGGAACACGTAGCTATCGTCTTCGTGGGCCGAGAGCACCAGCACTCGCACTTGCGGGTGGGCTGCCTTGAGGGCCCGGGTGGCCTGGATGCCGTTGAGCTTGGGCATGCGCACGTCCATGACCACCACGTCTGGCCCCAGCTCCCCGGTGAGACGCACGGCCTCTTCCCCATCTGCGGCCTCGCCCACCACGGCCAGGTCCGAGTATTGCTCCAGGAGGCGCCGGGTCCCCTCCCGTACCAGATCGTGGTCTTCGGCCAGCAGGATGCGTATGAGGCTCATGCTCTCTCCCTCAAGGCAGGGCAGGGCGGGACGGATCCGTCCCGCCTCAGTCGGCGTCCGGGACCGGGGTAGCCTCGAGCTGCTCCTCCACTAGCTCTAGCCCGTCCTCTTGGAGCCGGTAGATCCGGGTGACGGTCTGGCTAGGGCAGCACAAGGGGTCATCGGGCCCGGCGACTTTCATGATCACCGTTATTGTACCCTCTTCCACCCCGATGGACTGCACTTGCACCCGGTCCCCCAAGAAAGCCTGACCGGCCTGTTGGGGCTGGCCCTCGCGGTTGAGCATGGCCGCCAGGTAGTAGAAGCTTCCCGAGCCGCCCAGCTCCGTGGCTATCACGGCCGCGGCATCATCCGCCCCGTCGCCGTCTAGGTCACCGAAGCCGGAGGCCTGGTAGAAGGCCCGATTGACCTCGGTGGCACCGGAGCCGTACTGGTCCTCGTAGCGGCCGGCGCGCAACTGGAAGGTGCCCAGGTCGGGCAGATCATACTCGGCGTTGGAGAGGTCATCCTCGGTGAGGGCCGTACCATCCATATCGAGGAAAGTGGCCGTCTCGTTAGCGGCCCGGGAGATGAGCGCCATGACGTAGCCGTACACGGAGCGCAGCGTCGTCCCGTCCTCAGAGCGCAGGGTGCCGTCTTCGATCGTGTACTCGGTCACCACCGGCTCCTCGTAGACCTTGTCCTGCTGGCTGTTGAGCGTCACCTGGAGGGTATCGGGGCCGGTCGTCTCCCAGGTGCCTACCTCTTCGATCGGGGCCTCACCGTTGAGGAAGTCGGTCTTCTGGACGGCGATGCCATCAATCTGCAGGGACAAGGAGATGTCCCGAGCGCAGCAGGTGGCCGCAGGCAGGAACGCCTTGTAGATGTCGGCCAGCTCCCGCTCCATGCGCAGGGCGGCGGCCTCGGCGTCGTAGGGTATCTCCAGTTGGCCGGCAGCTAAGGCGCCCACCTCGTACCAGACCACTGGAAGCGCCCCAGCCTGGTCTTCGCCCCAGACGTGAGCCAGGGTGCCGTCTTCGGGCTGGAGGGTGAAGGCGGCGGGTTGCTCGTAGACCTGGCCGTCCTCGGAGCCGGTCAGCGTCAGGGTGACGGTGCCGTCCTGGGCCACGGTCCAGGTGCCCACCTCGGACAGAGGCGGCATTTCGTTGAGGTAGTCGTAGACCTGACGCGCGCTCCCATCGAAGTTGAGGTATAGGGTGGCGTCAATGCCAGGGCTGGAGGCGCCGGGCATGATGGCCTTGTAGATCCCGACTACCTCGGGGGCCGCGTCGGGGGTGGGAGAGGCTGCCGGCGTTGGGGCGGTGCAGGCGGCCACCGCCAGGGCCAGGGCGAGCAGACCAATCCGGATAGCTGATCTTCGGGTATGGACGAACATGTTGACTCCTTTTGGGTCAAACGTCTCTACGTTGCCCAATGATAGGCGCCTGCCACCCCCTTGGCATCCCCGCTTGCGGGTACCCCGCCCTGCCAGGAACGGGTCAGCCGGGCTAACTGGGATTAGGTAGGCGGTGGGGATTGGCCACAGAGGCACGGAGACACAGAGGTGACACGTGACGAGTGACGCGTGACCGGCCACGACACCCACGCTACACGCCTGTGGGGGCGGACGACCCGGTCCGCCCTCAGGGGGCACAACGAGTGCCAGTCCGGCGTCGGCCTTCGCCGACGCCCTGCCGAAGGCCCCTTAGCCCCGAATTCCATTCGCGAGCTCCGGCCGACCACAGATTCCTCGCTTCACTCGGAATGACAAGGAGAGGCGCTCGGGATGACGCACCGCCGAGGAGTCCGCATCCTCAGGCGCGGCTTCGCTGGCCCATCCTTGCGGCGTTGGCATGGGATTCGCACGCAACTTGTGCTAGGCACGGCCTCGGGAGGGTACACTGTAGCCCTCATCGCCGGGGAAGCTCTCGCGCTTTGCTGCCCATCCCTTCGTCACTCCACCCTCGCTGCCACCGCCGGAGCGCCCATCGCCGGGTACGCCTCTTCGCCAGGCGCACCCTCCTCTCCGAGGCCCTGCCTGGATAGGGCGCCCTTGACGAGTGACAGTTATGTCTATATGATGCCCCGGCCTTGGGTAGGCCACCCCGACAGCCTCTGCGCCTTCGCCGCGCGGACGGTTGGGGGGTCCGGGGGAGCATCTCCGGCCATGTTCGCCTGAGTGCCGGTCGCCTGGGGCGCTGAGTCCGATACTGCAATCCGGGAGTGGATGGGTTGACCGGCAAGGCTCAACGCGTGGGGGAAGGAAGACGACCGTTCTTGCCTGTACAGCAAGCACTAGCCCGCGGCTGGCTCCAGGCTGCCCTGGGCTTGGTGGTCGTCCTTTACCTCACTACCTTTGTTACCCCTCAACTGCCTCGGCCTGACCTGAGCCTGTACCTGGTGCAGCCGTTACTGTGGCTGGCGCTAGGAGCGGTGGCTCTGGCGTCTGGCCCCGGTGACCTGACGCGGCCGGACCGCTGGATGGTGTCGGTGGCGGCGCTGGTGGGGCTGTTCCAGGTGGCGCTGTTTCTGGTGGCAGGGATGCTCTCCGGTTTTGGGCTGTCGCCCTATTCCCACGGTCTGCTGCCGGTAGCGCTCAACCTCGTGTTCGTCTTCTCGCGGCTCTTTGGGCTGGAGATGGCCCGCTGGCGTCTGGTCCGGCCGTTCATGCGCAGTTCCAGTGCTGGCGGGATGGTGCTGGTGTGGCTGGGCCTGGCCCTGGCTTCGGTCCCCCTGTCGGGGCTGAGCCAACTGGGCGACCCGGCCTCGGCTTTCCGCATCACCGGCCGGATGCTGCTTCCGGCAGCCTCGGAGAGCCTACTGGCTACCTATCTGGCTGTGGTGAGTGGCCCTGCCGCGGCGATTGCCTACCGCGGGGCGCTGGCAGGCTTCGAGTGGCTGTTCCCCCTGCTGCCCAACCCGATCTGGCCGATCACCGCCTTCCTGGGAACAGTCTCGCCCCTGCTGGGGCTGCTCGTGGTGCGAGACCTGGCCGAGTTCCGCAAGGCCAAGGACCTAAGCGACGCTCTAAACCGCATCAACGCCATCATCAACTCCTCCCTGGACATTGACCGCATCATGCACCAGGTGGTGGCGGAGTCGGGCCGAGTGCTGGACGCGGACTACACGTGCGTGGTGGCGCGACGGCGTGGCTCTTGGCAGGTGCGCTACGCCCACGGCATGGCCCCCGTGGCCCCCTGGGCTGATTCCGGAGAGGATGAGCTATCGCTGCCCGACCGGCTGCGCTCCAGCAAGGATATCCTGGCGGTGGAGGATGTGCGCCGCAGCGAGTGGCGACGCCACCGAGCCCTGGAGCGAAGCGGGGTGCGCGCCTTTCTGGCCGTGCCCTTGGCCGTGCGGCGCGACGTGATTGGGGTCTTGGTCTTTAGCTCCTACTCCGGCCTAGCCTCCTTCTCCGTAGCGCAGTTGGACTTCGCCCGCAAGCTGTCAGCCTCCATCTCGCTTGCCCTAGCCAACGCCCGCCTCTATCAGAACGAGCGCCGCCAGCACCTCCTGCTGGACGCCGTGGTGCGCAATGCGCCCGCTGCCATTGCCGTGCTGGATGGGCGGAGCCTGCGGGTACGCTGGGCCAACCCAGCGGCCGTGAAGGTGCTCGACCCCCCCCTGCGTCAGGACAGCATCACCGGCATGCGGATCGAGGATATCCTCCCTGGGGCAGTCGAGGCTGGCATCGTCCAGGCCGCCCGGGAGGTTCTGCGCCGGGGCACTCCTCTCTCCGCTGCCGAGCAGCCGTACAGTGGCTTTGCCCGGGGCCAGACGTACTGGCGCTACACCCTCCTGCCCCTAAATGTGCCCGGGAAGGAGTCGCCGGACCTGCTGGTGGTGGCCTTGGAGGTCACGGAGCAGGTGCAGTCTAGGCAGCGTGTGGCGGAGGTGGCTGCCGAGGCGGAGGAGAAGCTTCAGCGAAGCCTGCGCGAACTGGAGCAGACCCAACAGCAGCTCTTCCAGGCCCAGAAGCTGGAGACCGTGGGCCGCCTGGCGGGGGGTATCGCCCACGACTTCAACAACCTCCTGACCGCGATCATGGGCTATGCCCAGATCGTGCTCGCTTCCCTGCCGGAAGGACCCCTCCAGCAGGACGTGGAGGAAATCGTACAGGCCGCCAAGCGGGCCACGGGGCTCACGAACCGGCTCTTGGCCTTCTCCCGCCGCCAGGTCATCCGTCCCCAGGCCTTAGAGCTGGACCGTCAGATCGAGAGCATGCACGACCTTCTGGCTCGGCTCCTCGGCGACGATGTGGAACTCGTCATGCGCCTGGGCACTGACGGCGGCATCGTCCAGGCCGACCCGAACCAGCTAGAGCAGGTGGTGGTGAACCTGGTCGTCAACGCCGGCGACGCCATGCCGGAGGGGGGCACCCTCACCCTGGAGACGAGCCCTGTCGTGCTGGAGGACTCCGCTCCTGCCGATGGCCTCGGGCCGGGCCGATACCTCGCCCTCTCCGTCAGCGATACCGGAACCGGCATGACGAACGAGGTGAAGGAGCACCTCTTCGAGCCCTTCTTCACCACTAAGCCCACGGGGCTGGGCACGGGCCTAGGGCTGGCCACCGTGTATGGGATCATCAAGCAGCACGGAGGCGGGGTCACCGTACAGAGTGAACTGGGTCGCGGGTCTACCTTCACCATCTATCTGCCCCAGGTCGAACCCGAGGTCACCGAGCCCGAGGCCGTTCCCGCGCCGGATGAGGAACGCCTCCCCCGCGGACGGGAAGTGGTGCTGGTGGCAGAGGATGAGGAGACGGTGCGATCCATCGTGGTGCGCCTGCTCCACGCCCAGGGGTACCGGGTGCTGGAGGCCGAGGACGGTCAGGCTGGGCTGGAGCTAGCGCGGCGTCACCCAGGGCCCATTGACCTACTGCTGACCGACGTGATGATGCCGCGCATGGGCGGCCACGAGCTGGCCGAGCGCCTGCGACAGGAGCGCCCCGATACCCGGGTGCTGTTCATGTCGGGCTACAACACTGAGGAGAATCTCCTGCGCTTGCCCGGATGTGACGGCCCAGTGGGGCTCTTACCCAAGCCGTTCACCCACCGGGATTTGGCACGGAAGGTGCGGGAGATACTGGACTGCCAGTAGGGATGTCTTGGCGGCCCTAACCATTTTCTAATACATTCGGCTCCACTTTCATATGGATTAGGACTAAGGTACTATCACTCGAGTCTAGGCAACGATGCCAGCGGATCATCCCGCGGGAGCGAGTGTCCGCAAGCGAGTGACACTCCGTATCGTTGGTGCGAGTGAGGCATGGCGGGGGGCAACGGGTGCCTTACAAGTACGGCAGGAGTGGAAGGGATGACCGATCTTAACAAGCTGGTGTATAAGGCAAGTAAAGGAGAGCTGCGCGTCGACGAACTGACCGAAGACGCAACTGCTCTCGCCCAGTTCGAGCTTTCGACTGAGGAGAAGGTGGCGCTGCAGCGTCACGTTCAGAGCGGCCAGTGGACGAACTTCGTCCCCAAGGCCGCCAGCGGCTGGATATAGGTCTGAACCAGCCTTCGCCAAGGGTGGGTTCACCGAACCCAAACCGAACCGCAATCCTCCCACCCTGGAGATGACCTAGACCATCCAGCAGGGAGAGTGCCGAGCCCGGGCAGCACCGGACCGGCCTCGCCAACGACGGTACTATAGCAATGCACCCGGGCCCCGGGGTTTGGCTGCCCTTCGCCTTAGTAGCCGACCCCAGCGCGCTTGAGCGTAGAGGCCACCCCGCCATGCCAACCGAACGGGCTGCCCGATCCTAGAGGGGCAGCCCGTCCCCTGTCCCGAACGCGCCGGGAATGATGACAAACACAGGAAGTCAGCTACTGCTTGCTTCCTTTCCACTCAAGGTAGCGAGGAGCGGATAAGGCGCCGTTCCTCGCTACCCTGCTTACGCCTCCGCTCCCCTGAGTAACCCCGGGCTGCCAACTTATGTCAAACCGAGCGCATTGGCCGTCGAATCAACTCGGGGCTGTTGGGCTTTTGGCTGGGCGTCTTGCCCTCAGAGGGCGGACGGGGTCGTCCGCCCCTACCGGCGTGTGGCGTGTCACGAGTCACGTATCACCTCTGTGTCTCCGTGTCTCTGTGGCTAGTCCCCGCCTGGAGGCGGAAGCTCTTAGTTGTCCGAACGGCACTTCGGGCAGATGCCGGGGATGGTCGTCTGCCCCAGGTCGGCATCGAAGCCGTAGCGGTCGTGGAGGTAGCCACGCAACGATGCCAGCTCTGTCTCGTCTAGCCCGAACAGGCCACCGCAGCGCTGGCAGAGCAGATGGGGATGAGGATGCTCGGTGCCCAGGAACTCCCAGAGACGCTCTTTGCGGCCGGTCTCGATGCACTTGACGAAGTCAATCTCCGAGAGGACCTCGAGCGTGCGGTAGACGGTCACGAGGTCCAGGCCTGGATCGCTCCGTTGGGCCCGTTCGTGGAGGGCTTCGGCGGTGGTGGTGCGCCCGGGCAGCTCGTGGAGGGCGCGGAGGATGGCCTCCCTTTGGGGTGTGAGCCGGAAGCCGCGCGCCCTTAGCTCGTCACGGAACTTCTCGTAGCAGGACACAACCTACCCTGCACCCTCTAGGGAGGCGAGCGCTGCCTCCAGTTCGGCGTTGGCCTGTTCCATCGCCCGGGCGGCGGCGGTGATACGGTCGGCAGCGGCGGCATGGCCGATGGCGCGTACGCGCTCTGCCCAGCGACGGAACTCCTCCGCATGCTCAGCGTTGTGCTCCATCCAGTGGGGAAGGAGGACCTTCACCCGCTCCTGGTCATCTGCCATCAGGCTGCTCCTCGCTCAGGGGGACGAGATTGACGGTATGCTTGAGGAAGTCCACGCTGACCACGCGGGCGCGCACTAACTGCGGTTCCTCGAAGAAGGTGGCCAGGCGCACGCCCTCCGGGACCTCTTCGAGCATTATGACGTCCTCGGCAATCAACTCTGATGAGCCGTTAGCCGCAAGGTAGACTTTGGCCTGACACATGGACGCTCCCCTACTAGGCCGGACCTAAAGAACGCCGACACGGTTACCATACACTGCCGGCAGAGGCCCCGCAAGGCAGGGGTTGGTGTCACTGCCTCGGTGGCTGGCCTGCTCCAGGCCGGTGACAGGGAGATCCGCCCGGGGCTGTTATCGGCGGGGCGGGGCGGGTATAATCGGCGGCATGACAGATCAGGGCTCCACCTGGATCGTAGCCTCGGCCCAGCGCCGGCTGCGGGAACTGCGCCGGCTGCGGGAGATCGTCGGGGTGCTGGGGCGCAATGGGCTAGACTTCGTAGTCGAGCAGCTGCGACTTCTCGACCTCGTTCCCCGGCGACTGATCCTGCGGGCTGCCCGCCCGCGGCCCGAGGTGGAGCGCATGACCATCCCCGAGCGGGTAAGGCGGACACTCGAGGACCTGGGGCCCACCTACATCAAAATCGGGCAAATCCTGGCCGGGCGAGCGGATGTCTTGCCGCCGGACTACTCGGACGAGCTGTCCCGCCTCTGGGACCAGGCACCGCCAGAGCCCCCGAGCACAGTGGTGCGCACCATCGAGGAGGAGCTGGGGGCGCCGCTCGGGCAGATCTTCGCCGAGTTCGAGCTCGAGCCGGTGGCAGCAGCCAGCTTGGCCCAGGTGCACCGAGCCCGGCTGCCCGACGGCCAGGTGGTGGCTGTCAAGGTGCAGCGCCCCGGGGTCCAAGAGGTGGTCCAGGCTGACCTGGACATCCTGCGCGACCAGGCCACCTTCCTGGAGGGCCGCTTGGCGGTCGCCCGTGAGCGTCACCTGTCCGAGCTGGTAGAGGAGATCTCCTACGCCCTCCGGAGCGAGCTCGACTTTGCCCTGGAGGGGCGCAACGCCGACCGCCTCCGTCAGAACCTGAGCCGACTCGGGTTTGCCCACATCCCGAAGGTCTACCACGAGCTCAGCACTCACCGGCTGCTCGTCAGCGAGTTCATCGAGGGCATTCCCCTGAGCGATCCCGAGGCCCTGCGGGCGGCGGGGTACGACCTGAGGGCCATCGCGGCTCTGGGTACCCGCATGTACATGCAGATGATCTTCGAGGACGGCTTCTACCATGCCGATCCTCACCCCGGCAACGTCCTCATCAGCGGTGAGCGCATCGCTCTGGTGGACTTCGGCACCGTTGGGTACCTGACGCCGGAGATGCGCGAGAGCCTGGGGGCGATGCTCATGGCTTTCGTGGAGCAGGATCCCCAGCGCATGGCCACCGTGATGCTGCGCATGGGGGCCATGCAGGAGTATGGCCGGGTGGAGGCGCTGGTCCAGGCGCTGCGCCGGCTCCTGTTGCGCTTCCATGGCATAGAGCTGCGGGAGGTGTCCCTAGGCGAGCTCCTCACCGAGATCTTCGGCACCGCCCGCGAGTACCGGGTGCTGGTCCCAAGCGAACTGGCGCTGCTGGCCAAGACCCTGATCCTGCTGGAGGCAGTGGCCCGCCAGCTGCACCCGGGCTTCGAGCTGGTCTCGGAGGTTCAGCCCCACCTGGAACGCCTGGCCCGACAACGGTTTCATCCCACCACTCTGGCCCGAGAGGGGCTCGACTTCGCCGAGCAGGCCCGGCACCTGGTGCAGTCGCTGCCGCTGCGCAGCGACCTGCTCTTGGAGAGGGTGGAACGAGGCCGGCTGGTGTTCGGTGTAGACATCCAGCGCATGGAGCAGCTCACGCGGCGCATCAACGACGTCGGAAACCGGCTTTCCTTTGCCATCGTGGTGGCAGCGCTGGTGCTGGGATCGTCGGTGTTGTTGGCAGCGGGGCCGGAAGCCGCGATCTGGCGCATACCGATCGTCAACGCTAGAGTACCCATTGGCGCCCTCACCTTCCTGGCAGCGGGCTTCTTTGGATTCTGGCTCCTCATCACCATGTTTCGCTCCCGCCGATGAGCCACCGAGCTTGTTTCACGTGAAACATCCACTGACCGGAGCGCCCCTCTTGGCACCCCCACGGTGACCGGGAGGGGAGCCGCGGCCAGCGCCTGTTTCACGTGAAACAAAGACCGGGAGAGACGATGCCGGAGTTCTGCGACTACGAGGGCAGCGACTACAAGCAGCGCTTCTGGACCAAGGAGCGCCAATACGAGGACCTGGTGGAGCGCAAGGCGCTGTCTGCCCTGCTCCCACCGCGGGGCTCGGCCGTGGCCGAGCTGGGGGCCGGGTTTGGCCGGTTGGCCGACCTCTATGCCGGGTACGAGAGGGTGTTCCTGGTGGACTTCTCCCGCACTCTCCTGCGCCAGGCCCGTCAGGACCGCTCCGACGACCCGCGCTTCACCTACGTGGCGGCGGACATCCGGCGCCTGCCCCTGGCGGCCAACGCCTTCGATGCCGTGGTCACCGTACGGGTGCTACATCACCTGCGCGACATCCGGCCGGCGCTGGCGGAGGCGCACCGCATCCTGCGGCCCGAGGCCCCGTACCTGCTGGAGTTTGCCAACAAGCGCCACCTCAAGTCCGTGGCCCGTTATCTCCTGCGCCGGCAGGAGTGGAACCCCTTCGCCCTCGAGCCGGTAGAGTTCGTCGAGCTCAACTTCGACTTCCACCCCGCCTACATCCGGGCTCACCTGGACGAGGCGGGGCTGGCCTTCGAGACCTGGACCGCCCTGTCGCTGTTTCGTTGGCAGCCGCTAAAGCGCCGCTTCTCCCCTCAGCGGCTGGCCGCACTCGAGGGTCTGCTCAGGCCCCTGGCGTCGCTCTATCCCCTAACACCGAGCGTCCTGCTACGTGCCCGGGCCCGCAAGCCGGCCGCCCAGGCGCCTGCCCACCTGCTGGCCTGCCCCGAATGTCACGGGCCCCTGGAGGAGGAGCCCCGCCGAGTCGTGTGCCCCGCCTGCCGGCTCCAATGGCCGGTGAGCGATGGCATCCTGGACTTCAAGGAGCCCGGCCGGCCCCTGGAGCGTGTATACGGGTCACGCGTCGAGAGACGCTGATGTGAGCCAGGAGCCTGCTCAGCTGGGCAGGCAGCTCCAGCCACGGGGTCTGCGTGGTCTCCAGGTCGTGGGTTCTACAGGGCGAACGGTCGCGGAAGGGGCGCTACCCTCAGGTTAGCGCCATCTGGGTGTGGTAGAGGCGGCTGTAGAGGCCGTCGGCGGCCAGAAGCTCCTCGTGGGTCCCTTCCTCCACGATCTGACCGCCCTCCAGGGCGATGATCCGATCCACCTCGCGCACCGTGGCCAATCGGTGAGCGATCACGATGGCGCTGCGGCCGGATAGAAGCTCGTTCATCGCCTCTTGGATGAGCCGCTCGGTCTGGGTGTCCACGCTGGAGGTGGCCTCGTCCAGGATCACCAGGCTAGGCCGAGTAAACATCGCTCGGGCTAGACAGATGAGCTGGCGCTGGCCCAGCGAGATGTTCACCGCCCCCTCCTGCACCCAGGTATCGTACCCCTGGGGGAGAGTCTCGATGAAGACGTCCGCCCGGGCCAAGCGGGCCGCCTCTCGCACCTCCTCGTCGGTGGCCTCGGGGCGGCCGTAGCGGATGTTGTCGGCGATAGAGGCGGCGAAGAGGAATGGCTCCTGGGGCACCACGCCCAGTTGCCGCCGAAGCGAGGTGAGCTTGATATGCCGAACGTCGTTGCCGTCCAGGAGCACCGCGCCGCTGTCCACGTCGTAGTAGCGGGCAGCCAGCTTGGCGATGGTGCTCTTGCCGGCGCCGGTGGGCCCCACGATAGCTACCCGCTCGCCGGGAGCAATGCGGAAGGACACCCCCTTCAGCACCGGCTCCTCGCGGTCGTAGGAGAAGACCACGTCCCGGAACTCCACCTCACCGGCCACCTCGGTCAGCTCCAGGGCATCTGGGGCATCCACGATCCGGGGCGGGGTATCGAGAAGCCGCAGGATGCGCTCGCCGCCGGCTGCCGCCGACTGGACGGTGGTGAAGAGCTGGCTGAGCTCCTGGATGGGGGCAAAGAAGCGGGTTACGTAGGTGAGGAAGGCCACGATAGTGCCCACCGATACCGATCCCGCCATCGCCCAGAGCCCACCGAACCACAGGACGATGAGTGAGGCCCCCGCCGCCAGCAGGTCCACCGCGGGCCGGAAGGCGAAGGCCAGGGCCAGCGCGGCCACGTTGGCATCTCGGTTCTCGCGGTTGGTGTGCTCAAACTGCCGGGTGGCCCGGTCCTCCTCGGCGAAGGCCTTGATCACCCGCACGGTAGAGAGGTCCTCGGCCAGCCGACCCACCATCGCCCCGATCTTCTGGCGCGTGCGCCGATAGCTGCGGGCTGCCCGGTGGGAGAACCACCAGGTAAGCAGCACCATGAACGGCAGGACACAGAACGACAGCAGAGCCAGGCGAGCATGGAGGCTCAGCATGATGGCGATGATGCCGGTAAGCATGAGCACATCGGAGGCTAAGGTGATGACACCGCTAGCCAGCAGCTCGTTGATGACCGACACGTCGTTGACCACGTAGGAGATGAGCCGCCCGGCGTCTTCGTGGTCGTAGAAGGACATGTCCAGCCGCTGCATGTGCTCGAAGAGGCGGCTGCGCATGTCCCGCAGCACTGCCTGGCCCATCTCACCCACCAGGAGCTCCTGGTGAGCGGAGGCATAGGCGCCGATCAGATAGGTGGCCAGCAACGCCAGCGCTATCCGGTCCAGCCCGGCCACGTCGCCGGTAGCTATCTGCTTGTCAATGATGTAGCGGATGAGGTAAGGGCCCACCAGTTGGGCCCCGGAGGACACGACCATCACCCCCAGAGCGGCCAGTAGCGTCTTCCAGTAGGGACGGACGAACCGAAACAGGCGTCGCAGAGCCCTCCAGTTGAGGCCTTCGGCCTCCTCGCCCGTTCCATAGGCCCGCAGCATCCCCAGCGGGCCGCCGCGCATCCCGGCGCTCATGAAACCCACGAATGGCACTCCTGATATGATCTACCCCCAAGCGCGGGTGGGTCGTGGGTGGGCAACTCCCCCACCCTGGTCTGGTACCGAGGGGTGCGGGCCCGCGACAGCCGGCCTACTTCTCGCCCCTCTCAGCCTGCTTTTCGGGCAGGAGCTGGCTGTTGTAGATGTCGGCGTAGAGCCCGGAGCGGCCTAGAAGCTCCTCATGGCTGCCCATGTCCACCAGCCTGCCCTCGTCCAGAAGCAGGATCACGTCCGCTCGACGGGCCGTGGAGACGCGCTGAGCGATGATGAAGCTAGTGCGCCCGGGCATCAGCCGCCACAGCGCCTGCTGGATGAGCACCTCCGTCTCTGAGTCCACACTGGAGGTCGCGTCGTCCAGGATGAGCACCCTCGGGTCCTTGAGGACGGCCCGGGCAATGGCGATGCGCTGGCGCTGGCCGCCGGAGAGCATCACCCCCTTCTCGCCCACCAAGGTGTCGTAACCCTGCGGCAGCTCCATGATGAAGTCGTGGGCTGCGGCCAGGCGGGCGGCCTGCTCGATCTCCTCGTCGGTGGCATCGGACTTGCCGAAGGCGATGTTCTCGCGCACTGTGCCCCCGAAGAGCATCGTCTCCTGGAGCACGATGCCTATCTGGCGGCGTAGCGACTCCAGTGTCACCTTACTTATGTCAATGCCGTCTATGAGGACGCGCCCCTCGGTGGGGTCGTAGAAGCGCATGAGCAAGTTGATGATGGTGGTCTTGCCGCTGCCGGTCGGGCCAAGCAGGGCCACGACACTGCCGGGCTCGATGGTGAAGGAGACGTCCTTCAGAACTGGTCGGTTGCGCAGGTAGCCGAAGGAGACGTTCTCGAAGGTGACCAGCCCCTGAACGGTGGGCAGGGGCACGGCATCGGGGGCGTTCTGCACCTCTTCCGGCACATCCAGGATCTCAAAGACCCGCTCCGCGCTTGCCACAGAGGAGCTTAGCATGGAAGTAAGGGCCCCGAAGCGGCGCAGAGGCTGGATCATGTTGAGCAGGTAGGCATTGAAGGCCACCAACTCGCCCAGAGTGAGCGTCCCCCCGATCACCAGACGCCCGCCCACCCAGAGCAGCAGGACGGTGCCCACGTCTACCAGGAAGCGGATCTGGGGCTGACGGGTGGCAGAGAGGCGCACCACTCGGACGTTATCGTCATAGAGCCGGGCGTTCTCTTCCTCGAAGCGCCGCATCTCCGCCCGTTCCTGGGCGAAGGCTCTCACCACTGCCAACCCTTTGAGGTTCTGTTCCAGTCGGGAGGTAAGAAGGGCCACGCGGTCCTGGGCCAAGAGGGTCAGGGGGCGCACCTCGCGCGCGTAGAGCTGCACCACCCAGACCATGAGCGGGGTGGCTGCAAGGGAGATGACCGCCAGGAGCGGGTTGGTGGCCACCAGCACCACGGCAGTCCCGGCGGCGGTTATGACAGCGTTGACCAGCTGAATCAGTCCCCGGCCGGTGATGCGCCGGAGCATCTCCACGTCGCTGGTGGCTCGAGCGAGCAGCTGGCCCGTTTCTACCTGGTCGTAGTAACTAAAGGACAGGCGCTGCAGCTTGTCATAAAGCTGGTTGCGCATGTCATAGGCAATCCCCTGAGAGACGCTTTCGGTCAGGTAACCCTGAGCGAAGACCAGTACCCCTCTCAGGACGCTCAAGCCCAGTATGAAGAGGACCCCCCTTGCCAGGTAACTCCGGTCGCCGGCTATGATGCCCTGGTCCACGATTGACCCGATCTGGGCAGGGATGATCAGGCCGGCCCCGGCGATGGCCAGCATGGCGACGTAAGCGAAGCACTCCTGCCATAGGTAGGAGCGCATGTATGAGAGTACGCGCCAGAATGCCCGCATACACTAGTCTTCGCCGGGCGAAGAGCTCTGCTGGGCCAGTTGTGCCCTTTCCTCCTGAGCTAGGATGTCGTTGAGGGCAGCCACGCCCTGGCTGACCGCGGCCAGGTCTTCCTCGCCAAGCTGCGCCAGGAGCTCACCGACGGAGCCCGTCGCTCGCTGCTCGAGTTCAGCCTGCACTGCGCGTCCCCGGTCCGTGAGCCCCACGTAGACCAGCCGGCGGTCAACCTTGGAGCGCCACCGCTCCACCCAGCCCCGATCCACCAACACGTCCAGGATCTTGGTGGCGGTAGGCAAGGTGACGGCGTTCCACTCCGCCAGTTCGGACACGGTGGCCTCACCCTGCAAGAGCCTACGCAGGATGCGATACTGGGAGGGCGACACGCTCACACCGTCGGATCCCTCAGCCAGATCGGCCTTGACGATACGCATGAGCTGAAGCACCAGGTACAACAGCGCCGAAGAGACTGATTCCTGTCCCACTAGCTCACCCCTGCAGTCTAAACTGAATGTAAGAATACGGAAGCATCGCTAACAGTCAAACCGGCGACAAGGACTGGTACGGATGTGGGGCCAGCTAGAAGGTCCTCTCCCCCGGACAGCGCCATTTGGCACGGCGAAATCGCAGTCTCTCATGAGCCGAGAGGGGGAGTGTTGGGGCTAGGTCGGCCGTTCTTCCGCATCGGGGCCAAGACCACGGTGGAGTGCTCCGGACCCGGCTGCTACGGTTGCCCGAGGAAGAACGCCGATAGGCAAGAGGTGCCCCCAGGCCATCTGCTAAGAACCCAGAACCTGGGGGCGGGGGTAGCGGCCGGAGGCCGGCCGCATCAGTGAGGGCACTAGAGGTGCGGCAGTGCTGCGGGAGCTGCCTTGGCCTGCAGCCACAGGCCCACGAGTATCAGGACCCGGCCCGCCACCGCTGCTAGTGGCTTCCAGCGCTGCCCGGCGCCGGGGGCAACGGTCCGCAACCAACGCTCGCGCCGGGCTTCGGCTTCATATCGCGCCTGAGTGCGTCTTGCCAGTGCATCTAGCGCATACAGGTTGACCATAACGTCCACCTCTTACCAACTGACTCAGGGCGGCGCGCCCCGTCAGCTTCAGCTCTCTAGGCGGGCCTGCGCCAGCTGGCGCAGGCGTTCTTCCGTCAGGCTGGCGCCGGTCAGGTCGAGCCCGCTCAGATCGAGCCCCTGCAGGTTGGCGCCCTCCTCAATGTGGGCCCCGGTCAGGTCAGAGCTCTCCAGGGTGGCTCCCTGGAGGTTGACCCGGCGGAGCACTGCCCCGGTCAGGTCGGCGCGGTGCAGGCTGGCCTCCTGGAGGTTGGCCTCGGGCATGATCGCGCCCGTGAGGTCGGCCCCGCTGAGGTTGGCGTCCTGGGCATTGACGCGCCGGAGATCCGCCCCCGTGAGGTCCGTCCCTCGCAGGTCGGCACCCTCGAAGTTGGCGTCCCGCAGGTTGGCCCCCGTGAAGTCTGCGCCCTCGAGCCTGGCCTCGCGGAGCCGTACTCCCTTGAGGTCCGCCCCGCTGACATCTCCCAGCTCGAGCCGCCGCCTGGTTGAAGCGGGGCCGCCACGGCCCCGCCCAAGGGTGGGATCATCGGAGCGCCGATCCCCCAGGGCCTCGAGCAGCTCCTCGGCTTCGTCGGCGGTGATCCGGCCTTCTTCGAGCATTCGCAGTATCCGCATCCGCTCTTCGTTCACGCCTGTCCCTCCACCGACCACCTTACTGACCCTGGTGCCTCTCCCGAAGCGCGCGCACGGTCTCTGAGTTCAGGTGCATTCCGACCAGGCTGATGTCTTGTAAGTCCAGGCCGCTCAGATCGGCCCCTTCGGTAAAGACCGTGCCCATCAGGTCCGCGTCGGTGAGGTCTGCGCCCTGCAGGTTGGCCTTGGGCAGCACTGCCCCCATGAGGTTGGCGTCGGCCAGGATGGCACCCTGGAGGTTGGCCCCGGTGAGTATGGCTCCCATCAGGTTGGCGTCGCGCAGGTCGGCCCCTTCGAGGTTGGCGCCCTCCAGTATCGCTCCATAGAGGTTGGCGTCACGGAGGTCAGCGTTGCGCAGGTTAGCGCCCTTGAGGACTGCCCCTTCCAGGTTGGCGTCCTCGAGCCTGGCCCCATCGAGGATCGCGTCCATCAGGACGGCGCCCGCGAACTGCTGGGTGTTGCCCTGCCGGCGGGCCTCCCGGTCTAGCCGGGCGGCGAGGCGCTCCAGTTCGGCGGACAGGCGACGGAGCGCGGTCTCGATCTGGGGCTGGACGTCGCGCACCGTCTGCTCGGTAGCGTCCCGCACCGACTCCACCAGGCGGTCTACCTCGTCTCCTATGCGCCGCCCCTGCTCGGAGTCAACCGCATCGTTGATCGCCCGGCTGACTTGCTCGGCCAGCCTACTGGCCTCGATCTCGAAGGCCCTCCACCTCTCCGAGCTGAAGCCTGCCCGGACGGCCTCGCTGATGCTGGCGCCCAGGTTCTCCAGCTCCTCTTCCACCTCGCCCCAGGTAGCCTCGGCCCTTTTGCTGTCCTGGGCGCCAGGGGCCTCCTGCTGCTCAGTGGTGGGCTCGGCTTCCTGGATAGGGGTGGCGACGGGCTCGGGCTCCTGCACGGAGGGAGCGATGGGCTCGACTTCCGGCATAGGGGCAGCGGCTGCCTCAGTCAGCACCTGCGCCGCCGGCTGGTCCGGCTCCTGTGACAGCAGCGGCTCCTCGTCTAGGGCCTCCAGGAGACCGTTGGCCTCCTCGGTGCTGATCCTGCCCTCTTCCAACATCCTCAATACTCTCATGCGCTCTTCGCTCATGGTCGTCCCTCCCGTCTCGGCCACTTCCGGCCCTATCACGCCTTCGCCCTGCACTCGCGACGCGGGGCGCTCGCCAACCAGGCGCTGCCATATCCCTCGAAAAGCTGATCCGCGCGAATTCAGAACCTCTGCCGCCATGCTGGCCTCTCCTTGCCTAACTCCGTCTACGCTCTGACCCCAGAGCCGAGAGGAGAGCAGCCGCTTCCTTGGCGTCCAACTCCCCCGCTTCTAGCTGGTCCAGGATCTCCTTGCGGCGCGCTGCCACCTCTTCTGCCGAGGGCGCACCCTCGGCCTCGTCGTATCCCATCTCCTTGATCACCTCGCTGAGACGGGTGCGTAGTGTCCAGTAGGACTCACCCAGTTCTCGCTCCATCTCCCGCAGATTGCCCCGGCGCCGGACGAAGGACTCCACGAACCGGAGGCTCTCCGGTGAGAGGTTGCCCAGGGCGCAGGGCTCATAGCGAGCCAGGATGACCGTCTCGCAGTCACAGCACTCCAGACGGGTTGCCTCCAACTTGCCGCCACAATTTGGGCACTTGGTCAACATGGTGCGTGCCATTCAATCACCTCCGCTCATGTGGCGGGAATATACAACGATATTGGCAACGTGTCAAGATCATTTGGGGGAGAACGCAAATCTGGGTGGCAGGGCCAAATCCTGCCGGCCCGTACAGGGCCGAGGAGAGGCTAGCTGGCGATGGCGGGGCGGTGAAGCGCTGGGATGCCGCCCCGCCAGGCCTAGAGGTAGCTAGGAAGCTGCGACCGGTTGGCCGGCCAATGTGGGTGACTCCTGCCAGGGCTCCCAGAGGACGAGGCTCAGGGCCTCCTGGGCGCCTGCTTGCCCATAGGCACGGCTCACCTTCTCCAGCTCCTTCGACCATTCCTTCTCGGTGAGGCGTACGCCGTTCTGGTCCACGACGTTGATGAGCGTCAGGGGCCGAGGGGCGAGCGCCGCCATGAGATCGGGCAGGTCGTAGGCGGTGAGGGCGCCGGACACGAAGGTGGACGGGTCGGCCGAATAGAAGCGGCTGGTCGCTACCGACCGGTAGGAGGCCAGGGGGTTGACCAGCGTGACGGCGGCGATGCCCTCGTCGAAGGCAGCGGCGTGGAGCAGCGCCGGGCAGAGCTCTCCCCGGGCCAGCGCGCTCACGCCCTGGCCGCCAACCTCGAGCCGGCTCGACAGGAACCGGCGGCAACGCACGATGTCACCGGCCTGAACGCCCACTACGCTGCGGCCGATCAGCACCCCGGCAAAGGTCTCGAGATACGTTGGCTGTCCCTTGGGGCCGGCGAGCTCCCCGTAGCCGAGCAGATCGGCCGCCAGCACGGCGTAGCCCTGATCCACCAGCCGCTCGAGCTCCCCGCCCGGGGCCGCATCGGCCTCCTTGCCGGCCGGGGTCAGGTACAGCAGTCCCGGCACGGGCCCCTCAGCCTCGGGCACCAGGAGTAACGCCGGGATCTGGTAGTCGCCCTCTCCCTTGAGCATGTAGCGCTCGATGCAGTAGCCCTCGCGCCGGTAGCGCCCGGTGAAGACGGCCTCCGGTTCTCCTGCCGGCTCGACATAACCACACAGACGCCGGGCTGCCGCTACCGGGTCCTGGGCCGCTGCGCCCGGCAGAGACTGGGCTGCCTTGGCGTTGAGGCTGAAGACGCTCTCGCCGCCCAGCGAGTTGATGACCTGGCCCGTCTCGGTGATGCGCAGCTCCTCGGGGGTGAGGTACTCCACCTCCTCCTCGGCGGGATCGCCGGGCAGGTCGAGGTAGCGCTGCATGAAGCCGTAGACAGCCTCACGGAGGGCCGGGGTGTAACCGTGAACGTGGTCGTCCTCAGCCAGCTGGAGGTCCGCCCCATCGCCCAAGGCGGCAAAGGCCCGGCGTGCTTCATCCACCGTCTCTCGGGCGCCCTGGATGCTGAAGAAGTCGCGGGTGGTGGCCACCACCAGGGTAGGCTTGGGTGCCCGGGCGATGAGCAGGTCGGCGTGGTCCAGCCCCTGGGCGATGCCGGCCGGGAAGTTCTGCTCCGCGTCCTGCGGGCCGATGGACTCTAGCAGGCGGCGGAAGCCGGCGATGTAGCAGGTCGGGGCCGATGCCGCCACCCGGTCATCGAAAGCGCTCAGGTAGGCCGTGGCCGTGCCCCCGCCCGACAGGCCGGTGACCCCGATACGGTTGGGGTCCACCTCGTCCCGGGAGGTGAGGTAGTCAATAGCCCGCATCCCGTCCCAGATCCAGTAGCGGGCCAGGCTGGAGCCGGTCAGGAAGCACTGGTGGCCGACGTAGGAGTGCTCGGTAGTGGACCCGCCGATGCGGGAGCAGCCGATGGCCGGGTCGAAATACTGTAGGCGCTCGCCCTGCCCCGGTGGGTCGAAGGTGAAGACGACGAAGCCCTTCTGCACCAGGTTGAGGATGAGCTGCTGGTAGTACCAGGCGCGGAAGGCGATGTCGGTGTGGCCTATGGGGTTGACGATGCCGGGAGCGGGCTCCTTCAGCCCCTCGGGCACGAACAGGCAGCCGGTGAGGTAGAACCCCGGCTGTGCCTCCAGGACCACCTTCTCCATGCGGTAGCCAGGCTTGGCTAGGGTCCCTACGGTGCGGGCGTTGAGTGGGGTGCGCTCCGGGAAGGGGCCCACGGTCTCGAGGAGGCGACGCTTGACGTCATCGCGGTACTCTGCCCACTGCTCTGGGGTCTGGAGAGCGGCGACCGTATCGGCGCGGCGGCGCAGGAGGTCGAAGGCTTGCCCCACGAGGTGACGATAGAGGGGACTGGCCTGGCCCGAAGGCAGCAGCCACGACGAGAGCACCGACAGATTCTCCGGCTCAGCGGGGGCAGGGGTGCGGCGCGATCTTACCGATGGCATGGCATTTCCCTCCGGCTTAAGCATTGGCAAGCGGTGGCCGCATGATAGCACTGGTCAGCAGGTCTTTGGAGCGGGGCCAGGGCCTACCGTATCCTCACCGGCAGGCCCTGCTCAGGAGATGGCGGTCTAGTAGACGAACGGGATCAGGAAGTAGGTGTCCCGAACGTAGGCCTGCCACTGCTCGGGGAACCGCCGGGCGATGGCCTCCTCTTCCAGGCGAGCCCGGTAGATGGACATGGGCACAAACAGGGCCAGCGCCGCCGCTGCCCCCCACAGGCTATGCAGCGCCAGCGCCAACCCGATGAGGCCAATGATCACCCCCAGGTAGAGGGGGTGCCGGACGTAACGGTACGGGCCCACCTCGAGCAGCCGAGGGGACCGGGGCTCGATCATCCCTAGGGCCTCCAGGCGCAGGTAGGCCAGCGCCCAGCCGAAGATGGCAAAGCCCGCGGCGAAGAGCACGATTCCCATCGCCGAGCTCACGGACGCCGGCAGCGCCGATGGGGTCTTGGCAAGCAGGCTGATGATTACCACGAGGACGAAGGTGCCGATATGAACCAGGCTTATCAGGCGCTCGTTTCTCACTACGGCCGCTCCCACTAACGTCAATGGCAAAGCTATCGGTGTAGGCTCGACGCTGGGGCCATTCTAGGGGTCGCGGGCGGCCGGGTAAAGCCGGGGGGAGGCCTCACGCACAGCCGCGAAGGCGCCAAGTCACTTGTCCCGGCTCCCTCTGCGGCTTAGCGCCTTCGCGTGAGACCCCGCTTCGTCCCTTACCCCTCAACCCAGATGGGGCTGGACCAGGCCATGTGGCCGTTGCGCTGCTGCACCCTCAGGTAGTAGTAGTCCCGCTCCCGTTCCGGGCGGGCCTCGTCGCGCAGGTCCCACTGCCACTGCAGCTCCTGGGCGGGCAGCGCCCGGTGGACGAGGAGCGTCTCGGCCGAGAACGAAGGGCCCATCCGTTGGACGTGGTTGCGCGTCAGGGCCTCTCCCACGGTCAGGCGCACCTGCTGGGCGCTGGGCATCTGCGTCTCGATGAGCAGCCGCGCTTCCGGGCGTGCCCGCAGGGTGAAGACCAGGGAATTGGTGGCGACGCCCCGGAAGGCTTGCCGGCGCGAGGTGTAGGAGGTCCAAGTGCAGGAGGTAGCGCTCTGCTCCAGGATCCGGTTGCGCCGCTCTTCATCAAGGGGGCCTGACTGGAAGTGCGGCACGACCGACAAGATCTCACCCTCGGTGAGCGACAACCGTATCAGCCAGTCCACCACCGTCTCGCTCTCCATGCCGCCCCAGCCCCACTCCACCCGGAGCACGCACTCGACCACGTCGGGGTCCGGGTCAGGGGCGGGGACAGGCAGTTCGCACAGGAGCCGCCGCCAGATGCGCCCGTTCTTGATGAGTTCCACCGCCAGGGGCTCATCCTCCAGCCGCAACCCCGCTCGCAGGCGCCGATCCCCTTGGCCCGGCAAGACGCTGCCCATGGGGGCGCCGTTCAGGGCGAAGTCCAGGGTGATGCGGTCGCCGGTGACAGCGTAGGTGCGCCGGTCCTTGAGAGCCTGGAAGACTGACTCCCGGGTGAGCGACTCCGCCAGCACCCCGGTCAGGCCCTCGCCGTAGGCGCCCGGGTAGCCCAGGTGATCGTCGGTGGAGGCAGTGAACCCGAAGATCAACCCCTGCTCCAGTGCATAGCGGATGGTCTGCGCCGTCGAAGCTGGCCCCATGGAATGACCGACCATGGGCCAGGCGCCCCACTCGGTCTCAGAGGCGCCGTGCTCGGAGAACACCTCCACCACGGGCGAGGCGACCGGATCGAAGTACTCCCAGGCGATGCCCCGGGAACCGCGGGCGTAGGCCACGTGGTGCGGCACCATGATGGCGCCCTCCCGGCGCACGTACTCCTGCAGTTGCCGGATGTCGTCGAAGTAGCTGATCTGGTGGTCCGGGCCCGGGTAGATGATGTGGTAGTCGCCCAGGTTGGAGGAATGCCACTCGTGCCCCAGGAAGGTGACGAACGATCCGGGCTGGTAAGCCGCCTGCATCTGGGCTCGCACCTGGTCCCATGCCTGCCGGACGCGCTCGAAGCCCTCCTGGTGCTTACGGTGCACTGCCGGGGGCGTGTTGGCCTCGTCGAACCACTGCCCATGGGGCGTGAAGCAGAAGATGTCCAGGTGTTCGCGGGCGATCTCTATCGCTCGGGCGAGCGAGCCCCGCCCGTACCCAACCTCGTTGTGGTTATGCAGGTCGCCCCAGAAGATGCGGTGGTCGCTGTGCACGGCTTTCCCTCCCGTTAGTGGAGGGAAACCTTAGCGGCAACGGGGCTGGGCGGCAAGGGGGGGCAGGCGCCGGGGGCGAGGGTGTCGCTGCGGGTGAGAGTCGCCGGGGGCGAGGGTTTCGCCGGGGGCTGAACCCCCCGGCTACCTATGCGAAGCCGGCCCTTCGGCCGGCTGGTGAGGCCGTCGCAGGCACGGGATCCGCGGACAGGTGTAGGGGCGGACGGCCCCGTCCGCCCTTTGGGGCAGGCGCGGTGGCCTGCCCCTACATGGACGTTGACGGAGGCAGCAGGCGTCTCTAGGCGGCGGTCACGTCGGGGTAGGGGCGGCGCGAAGGGCGTTAGCCCGGAGCTCCGCCCGGGTTTCCTCAAATGCAGCGTGTCGAGTGTCGGCGAGGGGCGATGGGCGGGGCTTCGCCGGGCGAAAAGATGCCCGGCTTCGCTCCGCCCCTACCCGGACGTGGCCGGCCCCCGGACCCCCTCAGCCGATCTCCTGGGCAAAGCGCTGGGTGTCGTACTCCCATTCCCGCGTTTCCAGCGTCACCTGTGAGCCCCGGCCACCCTCCCCGGCCTCGGCCGTGACGGTGACATACCCCCCACCGCCGGTGAACGTGACGCAAGTGTCCGACTGGGGGCGGGCCTCCATGCCTAGCCCCTGGGCGAAGTAACCGGTAGCCCGGGTGATGACCTGTTGCGGGTCGTATTGCGTCTTCACTAACAGTCTCAGCATTGCACACCCCTGCCTTACCCGCTGCCCTCTGCCGGGGCGGCGGGCGCAGTGCTGTATAGCCGCCCCGGGGCCCAGCGGTCAAGGCCGGTGCGCTTCACCATCCGCCACCGTTCAGGCATAATGGGGCGGATCCAGTCACCGCGCTGGGCGCGGCCCAAGGAGAGTACCATGTTGATCACTACTACTAATACGTTGGAAGGCAAGAAAATCGTTCAGTACTTCGGCCTGGTGAGTGGCGAGGCCATTCTGGGGGCCAACATCTTCCGCGACCTCTTCGCCGGGGTGCGCGACATAGTGGGTGGGCGTTCGGCCGAATATGAAGAGGAGCTGCGCCGCGCCAAGGACTTGGCTATAGAGGAGATGAGCCACCAGGCCCTCGCCTTGGGCGCCAATGCCGTCATCGGTGTGGACCTGGACTACGAGACCATCAACCCCGGCGGAAGTGGTGGCATGCTCATGGTGACCGCTGCCGGCACCGCCGTCCGCTACGAAGAGTAGCCTGGTGCCGGACGCCGACGGCGCCCAAACTGGCTTGTCGTCGTTGGCTTCGGTGGCAACTACCTGGGGCGGCCTCGGCCCGGACGACAGTCTCCTCGTAGTCACTGACGCCGGGTTCCTGCCGCTGGCGCAGCGCCTGGCCGAGGATAACCGCCCCTTCGTGCGCCGGGTGTCGCTCTTGGACGTGGAGGATGCCGGGGCTGCCGCTGCTGCCGAGGCCCTAGCCCCCAACGATCTCCTGCTGGTGCTCATCGGCGCCGATTCGTTCATCAGCAAAGGCTATGGTCGCCACTATCCCCCGTTCTCTCGGCCATCGGGGGTAGTGGCCAAGTACGCCTTCGTCCGGCCTACCATCACTGCTGCCGCCCTGGCGCAGGGCCTCAATACCCCGCTTGCCCTGGCCGATGGGCTGGCCGCCCGCTACGGGGGAGCAACCGCAGGGAGCTGGTTCCGGGTCACTGCTCCTGGGGGGACCGATCTGGCCGCCCAGGCGCGCGCTTGCACCTCCATCCCCTACCGCACTGCCGGTCCGGGCGAGGTGGCCTACCTGCCCCCGGCAGAGGTATCGTGGGCGCTGGTGCCTGGTACGGCCACCGGCCGCATCGTGGTGGACGTCACCGTCGGCGAGCTGCGGGTGGGCCACGAGCTTCGCGATGCCCTCGGGCTGGTTGACCAGCCGGTGCACCTGGAGGTGCGCGACGGCAAAGTGTGCGACATCGGCGGGGGACGCATCGCGGCCCGGTTGGCCGAGGGGCTGAGCCACCTGGAGGACTCCTGCCGAGAGGTGATCGAACTGGGGTTCGGGCTGTCGCGCATGGAGCCGACCGGCATCATAGGCATTGACGAGAGCATCGCCGGCACCTGTCACTTCGGCATCGGTGCCGATCACGCTGGGGGGCACAGTGCGCCCATCCACCTCGACATGGTGCTCTGGCACCCGGGAGTCGAGGCGGTGGACGCGCCGCGGTAGTGCTGACATCCTGGATCTACAGAGGCAACAGGCAGTGAGGGGAGAGCAGAACCGGAATTCGCGCGCCGTCCTGTGGGACATGGACGGCACCTTGGTAGACACCGCCCAATACCACTGGCTTGCCTGGGAGGAAACCATGCAAGCCGAGGGTCAACCCATCACCTACGAGCAGTTCCTGACCACCTTTGGCCAGCGCAACGATGTGGTGCTCCACGGATACTTTGGGCCCGACCTGCCAGAGGCCGAAGTAGCGCGCATCGCCCACTTCAAGGAGGCCCGCTATCGCGAGCTGGTGCGCTCGCGCGGGGTCACCTTCCTGCCCGGGGCCCGAGAGTGGCTGGAGTGCCTCCAAGCTCAGGGCTGGCGCCAGGCCCTGGCCTCCTCCGCTCCCCGAGCCAACGTGGACACCATCCTGGAGGTGCTGGAGGCGGGCTGGCTCTTCGACGCCATCGTGGCCGGGGAGGACGTGCAGCGGGGCAAGCCCGACCCGCAGGTCTTCCTCCTGGCTGCCCAGGCTGCCGGCACCCCACCCGAACGCTGCGTGGCCGTCGAGGACGCCCCGGCCGGGGTGGAGGCCGCTCGCCGGGCGGGAATGCCGGTCGTGGGCGTCCTCACCTCGCACGAAAGCCTCTCTGCGGACCTGGTGGTCCGGTCCCTGGCCGAACTGCCCTGCGACAGCTTCGATCGGTTGCTGGAAGGCCGGGGCAGGCGCCGCTAGCGCCCGTCTCGGCCCCACTCCAATACCACTCCCAGCCCCCGCGGGCCGGCAGCCAGCCGCTCGAAGACCTCCAGCGCCTGCTCTGCCGGCACCCGGTCGCTCACCAGGTCCGCCAAAGAGAGCCGACCGGCGGTCAGGAGGCTCAGCGCTACCCGCAGGTTCTGTTCTCGCGTCCAGGGGTAGCGGGCATTGGGTGTCTGTACGGTGGGGTTGGAGCCAATGACAGCGATGCCCTTGCGGTGGAGGTCGTTGTAGGGGTCTATCTCCACCCGACCGCGGGGGCTGCCCAGAAGCACGGCCCGGCCAAACTCGCTCGTCGCCTGCAGGACCTGCGGGATGACGGTGGGGTCGCCGGTGGCTTCGATCGCCACGTCCACCCCGGGCTCACCGAGCCCACTCACGAACCATTCCTGGAGCTGGGGCTCGCCTGGTGCCGCCACCAGGGCGCCGGCAGCCTGCGCCGCCTGGCGGCGCTCAGGGATGGGGTCGATTCCCACCACCCGGCTCGCCCCGGCCAGCAGCGCATAGCGCACGGTATACTGGCCGATCAGGCCCAGGCCGAACACTGCCGCCGTCTCCCCCAGGGCCAGCCCGCTCACCCGCACCCCGTTGAGCCCCACGGCGGAGTGGCTGGCCAGGGCACCCTCCTCGAAGCTTACTCCCTCGGGCAGCAACTTGACCCGCCCGCTGGCGGCCTCCATCACCTGGTGAGTGCCGTAGCTTCCCAGGTAGGTGACCCGATCCCCGGGGGCAAATCCTTCCACCCCCGGGCCGACGGCCAGCACCACCCCGCCCACGTGCCCGCCCGGACGGTGAGGGTACCGGGGGTAGCGGGCCTGGGGGTTGCCCGCGTTGATGTGGGTGCCCTTGTAGATGGAGACATCGGTGCCGGCGCTTATCACACTCGCCCGGGCCTCAAGCAGCACCTCTCCCGGGCCTGGCGAGTCGGCGACTTCCCATTCTTCCCAGCGTGCCCGTCCAGGCACCTCGAAGAGCAGACGTCTGGCCTTCATGTCACCCCCCATTCCCGGGCGCCTCGGCCGGAGCCCGGCGTCGGCGTGATTGTGCCCTAGCCTTCAGGCGGCGGCAACGGGACCCGCGCGTAGTACCGTGGTACTATGCATCCGCGCCCGATCCTGCCGATAACTTTGGCAGGTGGGCAGGAAGAGACCCGGACATCATCCCCCCAACGCTGACCACATCTCAGCACCACTGCATCAAACACCGCAATCCCTCATCATACCGGGTCATCCTCCCACCTACGGTGTGTCAGGGCGACCGGCCTCCATTACACCTCTTCTCCCCTGTGGTCATCGAGTTCTCTGTGGTAGAATCCCCACCCCTGATTGCTGAGCGCGGGCGGTACACTCCCGGTAGGAGGGCGTAGTGGAAGAGCTTACCGAATTTCTGCCCCTTATAATACCGATCCTCCTCCTCGAGCTGGCCCTCATGGTGGTGGCCTTGGTG
The DNA here is from genome assembly GCA_050945695.1 of Anaerolineae bacterium. Lineage (GTDB taxonomy): Bacteria > Chloroflexota > Anaerolineae > DRVO01 > DRVO01 > Ch71. The sequence goes on from JBMNTK010000001.1 coordinate 47,049, forward strand.
GACCTTCTGCGGCGGGAGCGCACCCGCAACCTGCCCAAGTGGGCGTGGATCCTGATCGTGGTCCTCTTCCAGATCATCGGGCCCATCGCCTACTTCCTGGCCGGACGGGAGGACTAGCGTGGAGGCGGTCCGCTGTGAGGACCTGCGCAAACGGTTCGGCAGCGTGCAGGCGCTGGACGGGCTCACCCTGAGCGTGCCCGAGGGCAGCGTCTATGGGTTCCTGGGCCCCAACGGCGCCGGTAAGACCACTGCCATCCGCATCCTCACCGGGCTGGCGCGGGCCACCAGCGGGCGAGCCTGGGTGGCGGGGGTGGAGCTGGGCGGTGAAGGTGAGGACGTGGCCCGTCGCCTGGGCTACCTTCCCGAGGAGCCGGCCTTCTACTCCTGGATGACGCCCACCGAGTACCTGGACTACGTGGGCCAGATCTTTGGCCTCTCCGCGGACGAGCGCCAGACTCGCACCGTCGAGCTGCTGGACCTGGCCGGCCTGAGCGAGGTGGCGAAGCGCCGGATCGGCGGCTTCTCTCGGGGCATGCGCCAGCGTCTTGGGCTCGCTCAGGCCCTGGTCAACAGTCCGCAGGTCCTGTTTCTGGATGAGCCGGCCAGCGCCCTGGACCCCGCGGGCCGGCGGGAAGTGCTGGAGCTGGTGGAGCGGCTGCGGGGCACCACCACGGTGTTCATGTCCACCCACATCCTGGCCGACGTGGAGCGGGTCTGCGATATGGTGGGCATCATCGCCCGGGGTAAGGTAGTGGCCGAGGCCCGCCGGGAGGAGCTCCTCTCCCGCTACGCCGTGCCCGCTTTCGAGATCGAGACCTCCCCTGATTCGGGCCCCGCACTGGCCGCCTGGGCGAGCATGGTCGAGCAGGAGCCCTGGGTTGACGGTGTGGCCGTGGATGGTCATCGGGCGCGGGTGGCGGTGAGCGACACTGACCGGGCCAGCGTGGAGCTGGTCGCCTCCCTGGCGGCCGCTCGGCTGCCCCTGGTCCGCTATGAGATGGTGCGCCCCTCGCTGGAGGACGTGTTCCTCCGGCTGGTCAACCAGGAGTAACCATGTTCGCCGTATCGCTGCGCAAGGAGATCCTGGAGCAGTGGCGCTCTCGCCGGCTGCTCATCGTGACCGTGGTGTTTGTCCTCTTCGGGCTCATGTCGCCGCTGCTGGCCAGCCTCACCCCTCAGTTCCTACGGCTGCTGCCCCAGGGCGATCAGATCGCGGCCCTGGTTCCGCCTCCTACTGTGACCGACGCGGTGGGGCAGTACGTCAAGAACCTGAGCCAGTTCGGCTTTATCCTGGCCGTGCTGCTGGCCATGGGGATGGTAGCCCAGGAAAAGGAGCGGGGGACGGCAGCGCTCATCCTGGTCAAGCCCATGCCCCGCTGGGCCTTCCTGCTGGGCAAGTTCGCCGCCGTGGGGGTCTCTTTCCTGGTGGCAACGGGGCTGGCCGCGCTGGGGGCCTACTACTATACCGTGATCCTCTTCGAGGCCCCGCCGTTGGGGGGATGGGTCGCGCTCAACCTGCTGTTGCTGCTGAACTTCCTTGTATACGCGGCGGTGGCGCTGCTGTTCAGCACCCTGGCCCGCTCTCAGACCGCCGCGGCCGTGGGTGGGTTTGGGGCCCTCGTGGTCCTGCTCATCCTGGGGGCCCTGCCGGGGGTGGGGGCATACATGCCTAACGAGTTGGTCAACTGGGGCTCCCGGCTGGCGCTGGGAGGGGGGAGAGCCGCCTGGGCGGCAGTGGCCGTGAGCCTGGCCCTCATCGTGGTCTCGCTCGGGCTAAGCTGGCTCAGCCTCGAACGGCAGGAGCTGTGAGCTAGGACGTTAAGCACAGATGACGCTGATCAGAGGATCAGCGTCATCTGCCTTCTATCCCCTCACCCTACATGAAGATACCGATCCGGGAGGGGTACTCGGGCATTCCCTTTACCTCGGCGCGCACCCGGAACAGCGCACCGGCGCCCTCGCCTTCGTTCTCCCGGTCCTGACCGCCGGCGGTGGTGATGTAGATGTCCTTCAGGTCGTTGCCCCCGAAGGTGAGGCTGGAAACCTTCTTGGCCGGCAGCTGGATGCGCAGATCCTCTTGCCCATCAGGCGTGTACCGTACCACGCAGCCGCCATCCCACCGAGCTGACCAGACGTAGCCTTTGGAGTCCACCGTCATACCATCGGGCGCCCCTTCGCCCTCGGGCACGCGCACGAAGAGCTCTCGGTGGCTGATGGCGCCGCTCCCTACGTGATATTTGAAGCGGTAGATCTCCCGTTTGCCGGAGTCGGTGAAGTAGAAGTACTTCTGATCCGGGGAGAAGCCCATCCCGTTTGCCGTCTCCACGCCCTTGAGGACGAGCCGCAGCATTTCGTCCACGTCGAGCAGGTAGAGGCGGCCGGGCCCGGCCGGGCTCGACATAGTACCACAGAAGATCCGGCCCACCGGGTCGGCGATGACGTCGTTGAAGCGGCTCTCGCGCTCGGCGGGAATCTCATCCACCACTGCCCTCAACCCACCGGGCCGCATTATCTTTATGGCTCCCCGCTCCATGAAGAGCACCAGGTTCCCGTCTTCTTGGATGGTGAACCCCCCTACCACGTCACCCTGGTAGACGCACTCGTGCTGGCCGGAGGCGGGGTCGTATCGGTAGAGCTTCCCCTCGGGTATGTCGGTCCAATAGAGACGCTTTTCCCGAGGGTGCCACAGTGGGTTCTCACCACACACGCAGCGGGTGTCTGCGACGATCTCCGGTTGCACCGTATACCTCCTATCTTGACCTCTGCCGGCACCATGGTGAGTGCCGAGCCTATTATGCCACTGAGTCGGGGCTCCGGACAGTACGGGGATCTCACCGCAGAGATCGCGGAGACCGCAGAGAGAACCAACTTAACCCCCCGTGCCCGCGCCATTTGGCCACGGCCAAATGGCGGACTTCCCTGCCAGGGAAGGGGGAGCCGAACTCCCCTCTCCCACACGTGGGAGAGGGGTCGGGGGTGAGGGCCTGCCATTTCCTTCCTTTCCTCTGCGGGCTCTGCGGTGAAATCCCCCTAGTTGAAGCCAAGGGACGCCGGTGTTAGCATCGAGTGACTCCGCGGCCGTCTAGCGGCGGCCGTTGTCCCCCGGGGGTGTGAGTGAGCGAGCTCAATCAACTCCGCTTCGGTCAATCTCAGGCCCCGGCCGCCTGGCGGCCACTTCGAGCGGGCCCCTTGTCCCTCTACTTCGACCCCGCTTCCGGAGACCTCCGCTACTTGCGGCTGGGAGACCGGGAGGTGCTCCGGCGGGTCTACGTGGCCGTGCGCGACCGCGAATGGGGCACCGTGCCGCCCACCGTCACCGGCATGCACGTGGAGGAGCAGGAAGACTCCTTCTCTCTGCGCTTCCTGGTGGTGCACCACCGCGACGAGATCCGCTTCGGCTGGGCAGGCGAGGTCTCCGGCGATGCGACCGGCCGCATAGTCTATAGCATGGTGGGTCAACCGCTGGCCTCCTTCCTGACCAACCGCACCGGCATCTGCGTGCTCCACCCGGCCCAGGAGTGCGCCGGCCTGCCCTGCACTGTGGAGCATACCGACGGCTCCACCGAAGAGGGGCGCTTCCCCCTCTACATCGCCCCTCATCAGCCCTTCAAGGACATCCGTCGGCTGACCTACCCCGTGGCCCCGGGCGTGAACGCCACCATCACCTTCGAGGGTGACGTGTTCGAGATGGAGGATCAGCGCAACTGGACTGACGCCTCCTTCAAGACCTACTGCACCCCCCTGGAACTGCCCTTCCCCAAGCTCCTCCGGGCCGGGGTGCAGGTGGCCCAGACGGTGACCATCACCTTGGAGGGTCAGCCTGCCCGTCCACCGGCCCGGCCGGCTCCTTCCCGTCCGCGCTGCCTCGTGGGTGATGATCCCCTCGGGATCCTGCCTGAGATCGGCCTGGGTGTGGCCCCGGGACCGGAGACGCACGGGGAGGCTCAGATCACCCACCTGGAGGCCCTGCAACCGTCCCATCTGCGTCAGGACTTGGAGCTGGACGGTGAGTGGGAGGAAGCCCTCTGGGATGCGGCCGGGCTGGCCCACGACACGGGAGCACCCTTGGAGCTGGCGCTCTACCTGGGAGCGCAGCCCCAGGAGCAGCTGGAGGCCGTGGCCCACTTGCTGCCGGAGCTGGACGTGCCGGTGAAGCGGGTGCTGGTCTACTACGACGAGGGCACCGAGTCCGCTGAGCATGAGCTGCTGCTGGCTCAGTTGGCCCAAGCTCGGCCGGAGACCCGGCTGGGTGGAGGTACCTACCGCTACTTCACCGAGCTCAACCGTACCCGGCCGGACCTGCGCTGGGCGGACTTCGTGTGCTACTCGCTCAGCCCCCAGGTCCACGCCTTCGACCATGTCTCCCTGGTGGAGACGCTGCCCATGCATGCCTGGACGGTGGCCTGTACCCGGCGGCTCTACACCACCTTTCCCGTGGCCGTCTCCCCCGTCACCCTGACCCCGCGCCCGAAGCGCGAACCCGGTGCCACGGGCAGGGCTCGCCCAGCCGCTGACCCCCGTCAGCCTTCGCTCTTCACCGCTGCCTGGGTTGTGGGCAGCCTCAAGTACCTGGCCCAGGCTGGTGCCCGCAGCGTTACCTACTTCGAGACGGCTGGCCCGGCCGGGATAATGGACAGCGCCGAACCGGGCCGGGTCTATCCCGTCTACCACGTCCTGGCCGATGTCCTAGAGCACCCTGGGGCCCTCGTCCTGCCCACGCTGTCGGCGGATCCGCTGCGGGTCGAGTCCCTGGCCCTGCGCTGGAGCGACCGCACACGGGTGTTGGTGGCCAACCTGAGCCTCGAGCCGCTGGAGGTGGAGGTGAGCGGGCTTGGTCAGGTGGCCTGGGTGCGGCACCTAGATGAGACTACCGCTGAGCAGGCCCTGGGCGCCCCCGATGAGTTCCGGGCGGCCCCCTGGACCGAGCAGTCCACCCATGAGCGGACCCTGGTAGTGGCGCTGCCTGCCTGTGGGGTAGTGACCATTGATACCTGGTAGCCGCGCCAGAGGAGAAGACCTCGGATGAAGGAGTTGCGCTTTGCCGTCTTTGGAGCCGGGTTCTGGGCCCCATACCAGCTGGCCGCCTGGAGGGAGCTGAAGGGCGTCCGCTGTGTCGCCATCTACAACCGGACCTGGGAGCGGGCCGATGTGCTGGCGCGCCGGGCCGGCATCCCCGCCGTCTACGACGACCCCGAGGCGCTCCTGCGCAACGAGCAGCCCGACTTCGTGGACATCATCACCAGTGTCGAGTCCCATGCACCCCTCGTCCGCCTGGCCGCCCAGTACGGAATCCCGGTCATATGCCAGAAGCCCCTGGCCACGAGCCTGGCCGAGGCGGAGGAGATGGTGGAGGTGTGCCGGCAGGCAGGTGTCCCCCTGTTCGTGCACGAGAACTGGCGCTGGCAGACCCCGCTGCGGCAGCTTCGGCGCGAGCTGGCTAAGGGCGACATCGGCCGGCCCTTCCGCGCTCGGATCGAGTTCAACTCCAGCTTCCCCGTCTTCGACAATCAGCCCGCCCTCAAGGAGCTCAGGCAGTTCATCCTGACCGACATGGGCAGCCATATCCTGGACGTGGGACGCTTCCTTATGGGGGAGGTGGACCGGCTCTACTGTCAGGTACACCGGGTGCGCCCCGACATTGCCGGGGAAGACGTGGCCACGGTCATGATGCACACCCGCGCCGGAGCCACCCTCACCTGCGAGCTCAGCTACGCCAGCCGTACGGAGAAGGAGCGCTTTCCCGAGACGTTCGTGCTCATCGAGGGCGAGCATGGCTCCCTCGAGCTGGCCCCCGACTACTGGATCCGCCTCACCACCGCCCAAGGCGTGACTGCCCGCCGCTGGCCGCCACCGGTCTACGAGTGGGCAGACCCCGCCTATGCCCTGGTCCACTCTAGCATCGTGGCCTGCAACGCCGACATCCTCAGAGCCCTACGCGGGGAAGGCCAGGCTGAGACCACCGGTGAGGACAACCTGCGGACGGTGCGGCTGGTCTTCGCCGCCTATGAGTCTGCCGAGACCGGACGCGCTGTGGACCTGTAACGCCCTCCCCGACTATCGGCCCCCTCAGGGGAGGAGTGGGGGGAGAGGGCTCTCTGCTCCCCTACCTTGGCCGGGGAGTGGCTGGAGGGAGAGGTTCCAAGGAGGACATATGACAACCGTGGCCCTATTCGGTGCTGGCGGCAAGATGGGATGCCGCATCACCGACAACCTCATGCACCACCCGGACTACCACATGCTCTACATCGAGCCCGGGGGAGGCGGCCAGGAGCGCCTCCGGCAGCGGGGGCTCACCGTCACCCCCTATGCTGAGGCGGTCCCCACGGCCGAAGTCATCGTGTTGGCGGTGCCCGACAATCTAGTGGGATACGTGGCCTCCGAGCAGGCTGTGCCCTTGGCCCGGCCGGGCACGCTGGTGGTGTGCCTGGATCCGGCGGCGCCTCAGGCAGGGGTGCTGCCCGATCGCCCCGACATCGCCTACTTCGTCACTCACCCCTGTCACCCTTCGGTATTCGTGCGCTCCGATGACCCTAAGGCGCTCGACGATTACTTCGGCGGGGTGAGTGCCCCTCAGCACATCGTCTGCGCCCTCATGCAGGGGGCCGAGGCCGACTACGCCCGAGGCGAGGCCCTGGCCCGCGACATGTTCGCACCGGTGCTCAACGCCTACCGGGTGACGGTGGAGCAGATGGCGCTGCTGGAGCCGGCCATGTCGGAGACGGTGGCCGCTACCTGCCTGACCGTGGTGCGCGAGGCCCTGGACGAGGTCGTGCGAAGGGGGGTGCCCCCGGAAGCCGCCCGCGAGTTCCTCCTCGGCCACATCCGCATCAACCTGGCCATGTTCTTCGGCGTCATAGACACGCCCCTCTCCGATGGGGCCAAGCTGGCCGTGGCCCGGGCCAAGAAGCTGCTGTTCCAGCCCGACTGGAAGGAGCGCGTCTTCGCTCCCGAGGCGGTAGAGGAGAGCATCCGGGCCATCACCCAGGCCGAGTCCGCCGGCAGGACAGGCCAGGGATGAAGCTGGGCATCAGCTCGTACACCTACCCCTGGGCCATCGGCGTGCCCGGCTACCCGCCGGAGCGCCCCATGTCGGCACTGGGCCTCCTGGACCGTGCCCGCGATGTGGGCGTGGAAGTGGTCCAGATTTGCGAGAACCTGCCGCTGGACCGTCTGGCGCCGGCAGAGCTGGAGGCGCTGGCCGAGCGCGCCCGTGAGCTGGGCATCAGCCTGGAGGTGGGCACGCGGGGCGTCCGGCCCCAGCACCTGCTCCGCTACCTCGACCTGGCCCGCCAGTTGGGCTCGCCCATCCTCCGCACCGTCACCGACACGGCCGACTGGCAGCCGACGGATGAGGAGTTGGTCGACGCCCTGCGGGAGGTGGCACCGGAGTTCGAGACCGCCCGGATATCGCTGGCCGTGGAGAACCATGGCCGCCACCCGTCGGCCCGCCTGGTGGGCCTGCTGGAGCAGGTAGGTAGCCCTTGGGTCGGGATTTGCCTGGACACCACCAACTCCTTGGGGGTACCGGAGCGCCCGGAGGAGACGGTGGAGGTCCTGGCACCCTGGACGGTGAACCTCCACGTCAAGGACTACACCATCCGCCGTCTGGACCACCAGTTCGGCTATGTCATCACCGGCTGCCCCGCGGGAACGGGGATGCTCGACATCCCGGGTGTCCTGCGCCGGGTCCGCGAGGCCGGCAAGGACGTCAACGTCATCATCGAGCTGTGGACCCCGCCCGAACCCAGCCTGACCGACACCATCGCCAAGCAGGAGCGGTGGGCGGAAGATAGCTTGGCCTACCTGCGCACGCTAGTGCCGCGCTAGCCCCTCTCGTCTGTCCCTCCCCACCAGTCGTTCGCGCCCGCGCCCGGATCGGGCGCGCTTTTCTTGAGCCAGACTCGGGGGCGACCGTGCCTGATCCAATAAGAAGAGGCTTGAGAAAGGCCTGACCACAGACTTCGGCTGAACAGGTCAGTCAGCAGCCATGATAATCCGTTCACGGTCAGTCAAGTTAGCAGACGGGGGCGCATGAGCCGGGTGCACCACGAGACGGCATACGCCCATTCACAAGCTGCACGGCAGCTAATGAGGCGGGTCATGAAGCCATCCGCGTACTCCAGACAACGGAGTCTCGTTTTCCGCCTCTACACCTAGCCGTGGCTCTGGCACTGGCGTGTCCGGTTCTAGCAGCCCCTGCGACAGCCGCCGCCCAGGAACCGGGCACGACCAATCCGGCGGCCCGCTTCAGCGAGTGGCCCGACGACGAGTTGTTCGTGGCGCCACCGCCTCAGGTCACCACCACGCAGCGCCTGAGCACCTTCGCTCCCAGCAGCGACTTGAGACAGCAGACCGAGCTCGACTACATCGAGCAGGCGGGCGCCAACGCCCATGACGCCATCGCAGCCGCCGCCGGTCGCTTCCTGACGCCTGGCCGCGACTCGGTGCTCCTCGCCTATCGGTATCTCTCCACCTACGTGGGACTATCATTCTTCCGCCCCCAGACCGCTAGTCCCATCGCCAAACTGCCCAACCTGTCCGCCCGTGTCACCGGTGGCACCGACTTCTTCGACCTCGCCGCCGGCGACGTGGACGGTCAGCCCGTGCTGGACGGTGAGTACCGCGACGAAGCGGTGGTCGCCTGGGCCGAGACCGACCCGTCCGGGAAGCTGCCCATCTCCGTGGCCGTGCTCGCCTTCGACGCAGCGACCGAGACGTCGCCAGCCCCCACAGTGACGACGACCGCACTCGCTTCCGGGAGGCTCGACGCCGCCAGCATCGCGGCCGGCACCATCAGACCCATCGCCAACGCCCTATCCCTCGCCCTGGGAGACTTCAACGGCGACGGCGCGAAGGAGATCGCCCTCGCCTACCTTACCAGCCCCACGGCGCTGGCCGTGGACATCTTCAAGTACAGCGCCACGGAGGTGAATCACACCGTCCAGCGCTCTCTGACCCGGGTGGGCAGCACCACTGTCACCCTTCGGCAGCGGGCAAAGCTGGAACGAGAGCCTCTCCTTGGCGGCAGGCGACTTCGACGGGGACATTCCCACCGGCCGAGACGAACTTGCCCTGGCTACCTCCGAGCGCTCTATCTCAGGGAGCACGCACTGCCAGAACCTGCGCCTCCGCCTCTTCAGAACCATCTGCTCGGATGGCGCCGACTGCGAATCCTCTCCCGCCATAACCATCCAGCAAGCGCCAGCTGTCACTGATATCGGCGTTGCTCTCGAGGACAACGGGGCCGGCATTGCTCGCAGGGTGCAGATCGTGGCTGGCCTGTTCGTCACCGATCCGCAGAGCATGAGCCACCGCCAGATCGCGGCCGCCTACGCCGATCCTAACGGCAGCGGGCGCGTCGGGTGCTTACGTCTGGTACAGGTGGACGGGAACCTGGGTGTCACCCTGGGCGCGGCCGTCACTACGACTGCCGTCAATGAGGAGCTCTTCTGGCTCGCGGCGGGCGCCTTCCAGGGCGGCCGCTCGAGCACCGACCCGGAGCGGTTACGGTTGACAGGCCGCCGCCGGACGCGCATAGTCCGACACATTCGTCGTCAGGCTGGGCGACACAACAAGCGAGGTTCGCACATGGCTAAGGTACTGGTGATCGGGGGCAGCGGGTTCGTCAGCGGCACGGTGGCCCGGGCAGCGGTGGCGGCGGGCCACCAGACCTGGGTGGTCACCCGGGGTCAAAGGGAAGTCCCGGCTGGGGTGACGGCGCTTGTGGCCGACCGCAAGGACAGGCCCGCCTTTGCGGAGACGATCGCGTCGGCCGGCACGGACTGGGACGTGGTGTACGACTGCATCGGCTATTTCGCCGACGATGCCCGCCAGGACGTCGAGCTCTTCCGCGACCGTACGCCCCACCTCGGGTTCATCTCCACCGACTTCGTCTACGACCCGCCCCACCGCAAGGTGCCGCAGCCCGAGGATACTGAGTACTACCTCACCGACGACAGTTACGGGGCCAACAAGCGGCGCTGTGAGCTGGAGCTGATCAACGGCGACACCGGTGACATGAAGTGGACCATCATCCGTCCCTGCCACATCTACGGCCCGGGGTCGGAGCTAGGGTGCCTCCCCAAGCACGGCCGCGACCCGCAGCTGCTGCGGCGCATCCGTGAGGGCGAGCCCCTGGAGCTGGTGGGAGCGGGCTATTTCCTGCAGCAGCCCATATTCGTCCGCGACCTGGCGGCGTTCTTCCTCAGCATCATGGGGAACGCCAATTCCTACGGCCAGATCTACAACATGTACGGGCCCGATATCATTCAGTCCCGGGACTACTACGAGATGGTCGCCGAGGTGCTGGGCACCCGAGCCAAGATCGCCGAGTTGCCGGTGGACCGCTACCGCGAGGAGCACCCGGAGCACGTTTCCTTCCTGTGTCACCGGGTTGCCACCCTGGACAAGATGCGCGCCCACGGCCTGGCCGTGCCCTCCACTCCCTTCGCGGAGGGCATCGTAGAGCATACCAAGGACAGGATCGCCGCCGGGAGGTGACCTGAGCAGGCACCGAATGAGGCAATCGGTGTGGGGCGGTGCGACGGGCTTCAGCCCGGAGCCCCGCCCTCTGCCTTTCGTAAAGGTACCTGCGGGGTGGGGCGTCGCCGGGGGGTTCAGCCCCCGGCGATGTCCTTGCCCCTACATAGACTCCGCCAGCGCCCTCACATCCAGAGGGATTCCCTTATCCTCGTCACGCTCCAGCGTCAGCGCCCCCGCCGGACAGCGACCAACGCAGACTGAGCACCCCATGCACCGGTCCCAGTCCACTTCCGCCATGCCCTCCCGCTCGTGCAGGGCCCCGAAGGGGCAGGCCTCCCAGCAGGCGCCACAGCCGACGCACCGCTCCGCGTCCACCCGGGCGACGTAACCGGACGATGCCATCACCCCCACACCGTGGCGGACCATGGCTTCCAGCCCCACACAGCAACACCGGCAGCAGTTGCAGATGGCGTAGAACCGGTTGAGGGCGGTGTCTCTGAACCAAGCCGTGTGGATGTGCCCCCGCTCGTGCTCCTGGCGAAGCAGTTCCAGCGCCTCGGCTCGGTCCAGCCGGCGAGCCCCTCTAGGATGGTGATCCACGGTGAAGTCCACGAAGGGCTGACCGACGATGAGGCACACCTGGGTGGGCTCGCAGTGACCGGGGCGCGACAGGCGGCAGGCGCACTCGTACACGGCGATATCGGGCGGCCCAGAGAGGATCAGGTCGCGGGCATGGGGGTAGGGGATCACCTGCTCCAGGTCGCGCAGGGCGATGTCCCGGTCCAGCGTGATCACCGCCCCAGCCAACTCGGGCGTGAGCACCTTGGCGTGATAGCGCTGGGCCAGGTGGAGCCTCTGGTCCGGGCGCATTCGGGGGATCAGGCGCCGCAGCACGGCCATGTACTGGCTGGTCCAACGGCCATAGACGTAGCTATGCAGCGTCACCGGCCGCAGAATCTGAGACCAGCCCATGAGGCGTACGCTTCGGCGGCTAGAGGGCAGCAGGAGGCGGCCCCGCTCTCCTATGAGCCACAGGGCCGCCACCCCGAGCGCTAGCGCGGTTAGGGCTATCCGGAAGAGCTTCAGCGATTGCCTCCTCTGCTAGAGCGCCGCCACCGTCTCGGCGTCCAGCTTGCCTATGACCGCGACGAGGAGCTTGAGCATAGCATCGTAGTCGTCGCGGTGCATGATCCCCGCCTGGCTGTGGACGTGGCGCACGGGAACCCCCAGCACCAGCGTGGGCACCCCGGCGTGATGCATGTGGATCAGGGCTCCGTCAGCGGCGGCGCCGGTGTAGGCTGAGTACTGCAGAGCGATACCCAGCTCCTCCGCCGTCTCGATCACGAGGTCCCTGAGCTTCAGGTTGGGGATCATGCGGGCATCCAGCAGCCACATGGAAGGGCCGCCCCCAAGCTTGGTGGCTGCCTCCTGAGGCTGGATCCCGGGCAGGTCGCCGCACAGGTCCACCTCCAGGATGAGGGCCACGTCCGGGTTGACCACCTCGGCGCTGGTCTTGGCCCCGCGGGTGCCCACCTCCTCCATCACCGTGCCCACACCATAGATGGTGTTGGGGTGCGGGTTCTTGGCGAAGTGGTAAAGCAGCTCCACCATGAGGGCCACGCCGGCCCGGTCGTCGAAGGCCTTGCCCATGTAGGTCTTGCCACCGGACAGGATCTCGAAGGGTCCCACCGGCACCACCGGGTCGCCTGGGCGGACCCCGGCTTGGACGGCCGCTTCCTTCGAACCGACGCCAATGTCAATGTACATGTCCTTGCGCTCTACCACCTTCTTGCGGTCCTCGACCGGCAGGAGGTGGGGTGGCTTAGCTCCGATAACCCCGCGCAGATCGCCTTGATGGGTCTTCACCGTCACCCGCTGGCCCAAGAGGACCTGATCCCACCAGCCGCCCAGGGGCAGGAAGCGGAGCATGCCATCGTCGCCCACGTGGTGCACCATGAAGCCGATCTCGTCTATGTGCGCGGCCAGCATCACCCGGGGCCCGGAGTCCCCGATCCGGCAGATGAGAGAGCCGATGCGGTCCTGTTCGATCTCCGCCACCGGCTCGGCCAGGCGGCGCAGCACCGCCCGCACCTCGTCCTCATAGCCGGGTACGCCGTGGGCTTCACTGAGTTCTTTGAGCAGTTCCTCGGTCCGATCCATCCCTCTTCCTCCCTGTGGCGTGATTGCCCGTGGGGCCAGGCTCAGTATAGCCATTTGCGCTGGGGGGCGACAGGGGGCGTAAGAAACACGAAGGCCGGGTGGCATGTCTTGCCACCCGGCCGTAAGTGAGGCCTAGATGAAGCCTACTCCGATGCCTCTTCGGTTGCTTCCTCTGCCGGCGCTTCCGCTTCCGTTTCCGCTTCGGCCGGCTCTGCCGTCGGCTCCTCGACCGGCGGGATGATCAGGACCTGCCCGACGCTGATCACGTTCGGGTTCTCGATGTCGTTGGCCTCGATGAGCGCTTCCAGAGTGACCCCGTGGTCCCGGGCGATCCGAGTGAGGTTATCCCCCGGCTGGACGGTGTAGGTCACCGGTTCGGGAGTGGGAGTCTCCGTAGGCACGGGAGTCGGCGTCGGCTCCGGAGTGTCCGTGGGTTCCGGAGTGGCGGTAGGCGTAGCGGTCGGTTCGGGCGTAGCCGTGGGTTCCGGCGTCGGCGTAGGGGCCGCGGTGGCCGTAGGAGCCGGGGTTTCGGTGGGAGCGGCCGCGGCAGGTTCTGGCGTGCTGGCCGGCTGGTCGGCAGCGGTGGGCTCAGCCGCGGGAGCGGATTCGGAAGCAGCCGGGGCGACCGGCGCCGCCACCTTGAGCCCCATCAGGCCCTCCAGCGTTCCCAGCGGGAGCGGCTCATCGGTCAGGATGACGTCGAGCGTGATACCGAACCGGCTCAGCAGGCCCACCAGCAGGTCCACACCGGTCCGACCGATGCCTGAGGCCAGCATGGGGGGCAGGCCGAAGTCACGTACGCCGATATCGAGCAGGAGATCCACCACGTTATCGCGGGTCACAGCGTCCCACTCTAGGTGGGCCTTAGCCCCATTGACGCCCACGTCCACACCAGGGGCGCCGACACCCAAGCTGAGGGCTTGCACACCATCACCCAGCATTCCAACGTAGGACTGCACCATCTCCGGGATGCCCATCCCCAGCATGCCTAGAGGCAGGGGCTCGCCGTACACTGCCACCCGGCCATCGCTGCGGGAGACGGTGATGGGCACGATCAGGTCACCCAGAGAGCCACTGGGCTGAGGCACACGAGCGAGCGCCTCTTGGCTGGGGGCAGGCGACTCCTCGTAGACCACGTGGGCGGTGAGGCTGGTCTGCTGCAGGACAGTCTCCAGTGCGTCCCAGGGCAGGAAATCACCGGCGAACGCTTCCGCCGCCGTCGGGACGAAAGCGGGGTCAAACCGGAGGGTGGGCATCGGCTGGTCGCCCAGAGCGGTTCGCATCCGCATGTCCTGGCCGTCCCAGGCCAAGCCTACCGAGCCAAACCGCTCGAGGTACTGCAGGCTCATCGGGTCCAGGGCAAAACCGGTGCCGATGTTCTCCACGTAGAGGCTGCCGCCGCGCACTGCTACCTGCACCGGCCGGCCGACCCGGACCTGTAGCCCCTCTTCCTGGGGCTCCTCGGCCAGGTAGACGTCGGCCTCCAGCCGGCTATCCTTCAGCCAGCCGATTCCGAGCTCGGCCATCTGGCGGTCTTCCGGCCGCAGGGCCACCCCTGCCATACCCGCCAGGTCCTCGGCATTGGCCAGGAGCGAGTCCGGGTCCCAGCCCAGCAGCAGCCACTCTTCGCCGCTGACCGAGAGCCCGGTGCCATTATCGAGGAGCACCAGTTCCAGCTCGTTCAGCCCCAAGTCGGCGATGGGCAGCCCCCGGAGCACGGCGGGGTCGAACAACACCATGTCGAGCCCGAGAGAGGCGGCATCAATACCACCAATGGAGACCAGGCGCCCGTCTGGGGAAATGGTAGCGCCCAGTTCGATGACGTTGAGGCGCTCACCGGATGGGTCGAGGGGGTCCAGCCGCTGCGATAGGTCAAGCGACTGCTCGCGCCCTTCGGGCAACCGTACCACAGTGGCCACGTTAGCCTGGCTGATCCAGCGGGCGACCGCTTCCAGCTCCGGCACCCACTCCTCAGCCAGAGTGCCCAGGGCAGACTCGGTGACCGACACGCTGGTCAGCGGTGCGCCGTTGAGGAAGATGGTGATCTCCTCTCCGCGCTTGACCAGGGCGAGGTTGCTCACGCCGGTGTCGCTGGCTAGCTGGATGTATACCGGCTCTAGCGACAGCGGTGGCAGGCCCAGGCCCATCCGCTCCCCGAGCGAGCTCAGGTCACCAGACCGTACTTCGGTCGGTGCTCCCGGTAGGGCCACAGCCCAGTCGCCCGTGTCCTCGAGCTGGACCTCCACCACCGGAGGAGTCACTCCTGCCTCCTCGGGGCCGGCAGCGCCGGCGGGCAACGCCCCGGCGAGCACCAGAAGCAGCGCGAGAACTACACCCAGACTCCCGAACCTCGGTCTGCTCATCGCCGTACTCCTCACACTTCGGAGATGTGCAAGCCATCTTCCGCCACGAGCTTCGAAGTGACTACGGCCGGCATCACTCCGAAGACAGTAGCCCCCAGCAGTCTCTTAGTAGTCTCGTGACGGCCCCAGGCGGCGTCAGGTAACAGCGCCGGCCCAAGTATAGCAGATTCCAGGGGTGCGTCCAGCCGTTTTTTACGATTTTTAGAGGGGAATTTCACAGTAAATGCAAGATCCCGGCCAGCTCCCGCGGAATCTGCCCGGGCAGACCGCGATGACGGGGGAAAACGCGGAGAGCCGATAGGCAACGAGCAGGGTCTGCTACCCCTGGGACCCCCGTGGTGGCAGGGCTCTCTTCTTATTCAGGCAGGCAGCCCACCTGTGCTAGAATCGGAGCGGCAAGGGGGAACTAGATCATGCGGATCCTAGTCACCAATGACGACGGTGTGCGCTCACCTGGCCTGGCCGCCCTGGCCGCCGCCCTGCGGCAGCTGGGAACGGTCATCATTCTAGCCCCCGATCACAACTGGAGCGCCGCCGGACACAACAAGACCATGCACAAGCCACTACGGGTGGAGCCCGTGCAGCTGCCCGATGGCCAGACAGCCCTGGCTACCAACGGCACACCCTCGGACTGTGTGGCTATGGCGGTGCTGGGGGTGGTGGAGTCCCCCATTGACATAGTGGTATCCGGCATCAACGTCGGCGCCAACCTCGGCCAGGACATCACCTATTCGGGCACGGTGGCTGGGGCCATGGAGGCCGCCATCAACGGGCTGCCCGCCTTGGCCGTGTCCCTGGCATCCTATGACCCCAACTCGGACTTTGGCCCGGCGGCCGAGGTGGCCGCCGCCGTGGCGCGCACAGTACGGGTCTGCGGGCTCCCAGCGGGAGTGTTCCTGAACGTGAATGTCCCGCCCAGGCCAGACGCCGCCCGCCGAGAAGTGAGGTTGACTCGCCTGGGCCGCCGGGTGTACCGGGACGTCCTACTGCGCCGCGAGGACCCTCGCGGCCGGCCCTACTACTGGATTGGGGGCGACCCCCCGACCGGTGAGCCCGATCCCGATACCGATATCTGGGCCTTGGAGCACGAACTGGTCTCCATCACCCCCGTCCACATGGACATGACCGCCTACTCCCTGCTTGAGGAGAAGGACGAATGGCGGTGCCGCCTGCTCAAGGAGCTATCTCGGGAGCCGGGAGGTGAACGATGAGGTTTAGCCCTCGCCCCGGGTCCGCTATCTGGGTGCTCTCCGGGGCGACTGCACTGGCCGGCCTTGCCGCGGCCGCCGCCATATGGGGTGGCCTGCAAGTCTCGCCCGGCCCGGTCGCCTTCCTCCTGTTCCTCTTGGCCCTGGTGGCTTTGGTTCTGACAGGCCTGGGACTGGCCTACACCCTCAGCTTCCGCGCCCTCACCTACCACCTGGACCGCAACGGCCTGGTCATCCACGCCGGCCTCTGGCAGCTGACCATGCCCATGGACGCCATCGAGGGAGTCTACTCTCCCCCGGAAGGCATACGGGAGCGGCCCTTCCGGGGCCTGCGCCTGTCGGGGCATAACGTGGGCGTTGCTCGATCGGGGGAAGGCGTAGAGGTGGTCTTCGCGGCCAGCGCCCCACCCGAGGAGTGCCTCTACGTCAAAGTGGGCACCCGCGCCTATGCCATCTCGCCGGATGACCTGGAAGGCTTCCTGCGCGCCTTCCAGGCCGAGCGCCAGCTCAGCCCGTTGCATCCTCTTCCCGAAGGCCTGCAGCTGCCTCGGTGGCTCCAGAGCCTGGCCTGGCGAGATCGGCTGGGCATGGCCCTGACGGCCACGACCCTGCTTGCCGCTCTGGCTCTGGTGGGACTGTGTTTCTGGCGCTACCCTCACCTGCCCCCCGAGATACCCATGCACTTCGATGCCCTGGGCCGGCCGGACCGGATGGCAGCGCCGCGCAGCATCTTCTATCTGCCTCTGGCCGGCGCCACCGTCCTCATCTTCAACTACGCCCTGGCCATTCCTCTCTACCGCTACGAGAAGTTCCTCTCGTACGTCCTCTGGGCGGGGGCAGGAGTGGTGCAGGTCATACTGATCCTGGCTCTGCGATCCATCACCGGGTAGAGTGACGTTGCGCCCATCACTGCTTCTGGCCACCGGCAACCCCGGTAAGCTGCGCGAGTTCAGCCAGATCCTATCTGGCCTGCCGGTGCGCCTCGTCAGCCCGGCCGACCTGGGGCTGGAGCTGGACGTGCCGGAGGAGGGGGACACCTTCGCCGAGAATGCCCGCGCCAAGGCCTGTGCCTACGCCGCGGCCGCTGGTGTGCCCGCCCTGGCCGATGACTCGGGGCTGGAGGTGGATGCCCTCGGGGGGCGCCCGGGGGTCCTGTCGGCCCGCTATGGCGGGGAAGGAGCGACCGACGCCGACCGGCGCCGTAAGCTCCTGGCCGAGATGGAGGGCGTGGAAGAGGGCCGGCGCTCCGCCCGCTTTCGCTGCGTGGTGGCCCTGTGCTGGGACGGAGAGGTCTACCTCACCGAAGGCACCGTGGAGGGCGTGATCACCCGGGAGGAACGGGGCACAGGCGGGTTTGGTTACGACAGCATCTTCCTGCTTCCCGACCGGGGCCAGACCATGGCCGAGCTACCGCCCGAGGAAAAGAACGCCCTCAGCCACCGTGCCCAGGCAGCCCAGGCCATGCGGGCGGTGTTGGAGCGGCTCTTGCAGGGGGATGACCTTACGACAGCCGGCTGTTGACCCTCGGGCTGAGGCGGGGGTAGAATAGCGGCTCGCCGGGAAAGTAGAATCTGTATGTCTAGTGCTGACCTTCACATCATCGTAGTCACTTATAAGGTGCGCGAGCTCCTTCAGGACTGCCTGGCCTCGTTGCGGGAGAGCCGGCTGCCCGGGCTCGATGTGGTCGTGACCGTGGTAGACAACGACTCCGGCGACGGCAGTGCCGAGATGGTGGAGGAATGCTTCCCCGAGTTCTCCCTCATCCGCAGCGAGAACCTCGGTTACCCCTACGCCAATAACCTCGGGTTTGCTCGGCGGAACGCTCGCTACCAGCTCATGCTCAACCCGGACACGCTCCTGCCCCCTTCTGCCCTGGCGGAGACTGTTCGGTACATGGACGAGCACCCCGATGTGGGCGCCCTGGGACCTCGTCTGGTGCTGGCTGATGGCAGCCTGGATCTGGCCTGCCGCCGCGGGTTCCCCACCCCCCTCAATGCCTTTGCCAAGTACAGCGGGCTTTCCCGCTTATTCCCTCGCAGCCGGCGGCTGGGCTCCTACAACCTCACTTACCTGAACCCCGACGAGACGGCCGACGTGGGTTCTCTGGTGGGGGCGTTCATGCTGTTGCGGGGGGAGGCCCTGGAGCAGATCGGCGGGCTCGACCAGACCTTCTTCATGTATGGCGAGGACCTGGACCTGTGCTTCCGTTTGGCCTCGCTTGGCTGGCGCGTCGTCTACTGGCCGGGGGTCACCGTCTTGCATTACAAGCGCGCCTCTAGCTCTCAGTCTACCCGCGCAAGTCGCGAGTTCTTCCGCGCCATGCGCATCTTCTACGATAAGCACTACTCCGACGGCGTCCTCCCGCTGCGGCGGACGGCCGTCTCCGCTGGCATTGGCCTAATAGAGCGCTTTGTGGGCTACGGGCCAGGGGCTACCAAATGAGCAAACGACGTCTACGCACCATATCCACGTTCCTGCTGGTCCTGACAGACGCCGGCATGACGGCACTGGCGTTCTACCTGGGCTATCGTATCCGGTTGGCGACTGAGACTCAGCCCGACTCGAACATCCCCGACTTCTCGGTCTACACGGGGATGATGCTGATCCAGATCGCGGCCATGCTCACCGTCTTCTTCTTCACCAAGCTCTACCACGTCAAGCGGGTGTCCTCCCGGGTGGATGAGTTCTACTCGGTGTTTGGCGCCGTCTCGGTGGGCAGCCTCTTCTCCATCGCCGTTACTTCCTTCATCTACAAGGGGGCACTGGACTTCCCCCGCCTCATGCTCGTCTACGCCTGGATCCTCACCATCGTCCTGGTGATGGTGGGCCGGGTCCTTCACAGCACCGCCCGCCGGTTCCTGCGCCGCTCTGGGGTCGGCTGTGATCGCGTCCTCATCGTGGGCACCGGTGACGTGGGGCAGCTTCTTCTCCAGAAGGTGCGTCACGCCCCCCACCTGGGGTACGAACCGGTCGGGTTTGTGGACGGAAATGGCCTGCATCAGGGTGAGGTCATGGGCCTGCCCATCCTGGGCACCGTCTCGGAGCTGTCTGCCATCATAGATCGCTATGAGGTGGACGAGGTGATGATCGCCCTGCCGGAGGCTCCCCGGGAGAAGCTGCTAGAGATCATCTCCCGCTGCGACCGCAGCCGCATCGGCATCAAGGTCTTCCCGGACGTCTTCCAGATCATCGCCTCAGAGCTGAGCATCGGCGACCTCGATGGCCTGCCCATGCTCACCGTCCGTGACGTGGCCCTGCGCGGGTGGAAGCTCACCCTGAAGCGTGCGTTCGACCTGGTGGTGGGCAGCATCTGCCTGATCATCGCCTCTCCCTGGATGCTCCTCATCGCCCTGGCCGTGAAGCTGGACTCGCCCGGGCCGGCGCTATTCGTCCAGGAACGCATGGGGCTGGACGCCCGCCCCTTCCCGGTGATCAAGTTCCGCACCATGAGGACCGACGCCGAAGCCGAGACCGGACCGGTCTGGGCCAAGGCGGGCGATCCCCGGTGCACCCGCCTGGGTGCCTTCCTGCGGCACTACTCTCTGGACGAGTTGCCCCAGCTCATCAATGTGGTTCTCGGTGAGATGAGCTTGGTGGGCCCGCGGCCCGAGCGGCCCGTGTTCGTGGAGCAGTTCCGTCAGCGTATCCCTCGGTACATGGACCGACACCGAGAGAAGGCGGGGCTGACGGGCTGGGCCCAGGTCAACGGGCTGCGAGGCGACACCTCCATCGAGGAGCGCACCAAGTACGACCTCTGGTACGTGGAGAACTGGTCTCTCCTCCTCGATATCAAGATCCTCATACGTACCCTCTTCCGCGTCCTCCGCGACCCTAACGCCTACTGAGGGCTTGGGAAGTAGCCACAGAGACACGGTGACGAGTGGCACGTGACCCGTGAAGCGTGGCACGTGACCACCGCCACAACCCCATTGAGGAGTGCGCAACTAGGCGCACACTGGTGCGCCCAGGCCCCAGGCGCGCTTGGCCCATCCGGCGTCGGCGAAGGTGGGTCACGGCAAAGCAGTGACCACGTTCACAGCTCTGCTGTGAAACCTGGACGCCCGGCCGAAGGCCCAGCAGCCCCGACTTGAGTCGAGGGCTCTGCTGTCGCACTGGTGGGGGCGTGTGGCAGCGGGCGCATTAAGCCACCCACGAGGTCCGGGTAGGGGCAGGCCACCGCGCCTGCCCCCAAAGGGCGGGCGGCCCCGCCCGCCCCTACCGGCGCGCATGCCTCGGGGGAACTGTCATTCCGAGCGAAGCGAGGAATCTCTGCCTGCCGGAAGGGGTAGATCCCTCGCTTCGCTCGGGATGACAAGGAGGTTGCGCCGGTCATGCCGAAACCATTGCGCGCCTCGGGGCGCGCACCCCTCAATTGGGCGTGTAGCGCCAAGTCACGGGTCACGCATCTCGCCTCAACCGGAGCGAGTTGCGGGTGGTGGCACCAGCCCTTCCCTGTGTTATACTCTGATAATAGGCACCCCAAACATGGAGGCTTTCCCCGTGGATCACCTGCTCACGCTGGCGGACCTGTCAACGGCTGAGATCCGGCGCCTGTTGG
Organism: Anaerolineae bacterium; assembly: GCA_050945695.1. Classification (GTDB taxonomy): domain Bacteria; phylum Chloroflexota; class Anaerolineae; order DRVO01; family DRVO01; genus Ch71. The sequence continues at coordinate 67,820 of JBMNTK010000001.1, forward strand.
AGCTGGCGCGGGAACTGCGCCAGGAATGGCAGAGCGGTGGCAACCGACCGCTGCTGGCGGGTCGGTGCCTGGGGATGATCTTCCAGAAGCCCTCCCTGCGCACGCGGGTGTCCTTCGAGCGGGCTATGCAGCACCTGGGGGGCTCGGCCATGTACCTATCTCCCCAGGAGATCCGGCTCGGAGAGCGCGAGAGCGTCCCTGACGTGGCCCGCGTCCTGAGCCGGTACGTCGAAGTCATCATGGCCCGGGTCTTTGCCCACTCTGATATCGAACAGCTGGCCGCCTACTCGCGCGTGCCGATGATCAACGGGCTCTCAGACAAGTATCACCCTTGTCAGGCCTTGGCCGACTACCTGACCATCTGGGACCGGTTCGGCCGCCTGGAGGGGATTCGCCTGGCCTACGTCGGGGACGGCAACAACGTGGCCCACTCGCTGCTGCTGGGGGGCGCCAAGCTCGGGGTCAGCGTCACTGTGGCCACCCCGTCGGGCTATGCCCCCGATGCGGACGTGGTGGCGATGGCCCGGGCCGCGGCGGCCGAGACAGGAGCGGAGGTGACTCTGCTCGAGGACCCGGTCGAGGCCGTACGGGCCGCCGATGTCGTCTACACCGACGTTTGGACCAGCATGGGCCAGGAGGCTGAGGCCGACGAACGCCGAGCCCGGTTTGTGGCCTATCGGGTGGACAGGGCGCTGATGGCCGAGGCTAGCCCAGACGCCATCGTCCTGCACTGCCTGCCCGCTCACCGAGGAGAGGAGATCACGGACGAGGTCATTGACGGGCCCCAATCAGCCGTCTTTGACCAGGCTGAGAACCGTCTGCACGCCCAGAAAGCCGTGTTGGCCGCGCTCTTTGGCCATGGAGGATTCTAGCCCACGGCTGGCTTGCCGGTTTCTGATGCCCTTATCGAGAGGAGCGGAACGCCTTGTGGCCCCGCCCCACCGACGGTTACCAACTGAAGGAATGCCTTAGTGTCCCAGCTCACATGGTTGGTGCAGCGGCTCACCTGGCTCAGCCTGCTGGACATACTGCTGGTGGCAGCCATCATCTATGGCCTGCTCACCCTCTTGCGACGCACCCAGGCGGTGCTGGTGCTGCGCGGGCTCATTATCGTTGCCATCCTCGCCGTTCTCATGACCACCCTGCTGCCCCTTCCCGCCTTTACCTGGCTTGTCAGCAATTCCCTACCTGCCCTTCTCGTGGCCATCCCCGTCATCTTCCAGCCAGAGCTGCGCCGGGCCCTGGAGCGCCTGGGGCGCGCCGGCCCGATGGCCAGCTGGTTTGGTCGCGAAGTGTCCATGGACCTGGCCATCGAAGAGGTGGCCGATGCCTGCGTGCGCCTGGGAGAGAGGCGGCATGGCGCCCTCATCGTGTTCGAACGGGAAACCGGCCTACAGGACATCATTGACACCGGGGTCTCGCTAGACGCCGAGGTCAGCAGCGAGCTGCTCCTGACCATCTTCTACCCCAACACCGCTCTGCACGACCAGGCCGTCATCATCCGGAACGGCCGCATCGCCGCTGCCTCCGCCGTGCTGCCCCTGTCGGAGCGCCTGGCCACCAGCCACGTTCTTGGTACCCGCCACAAGGCCGGTATCGGCGTGACAGAGCGCAGCGATGCCGTGGCGGTGATCGTGTCCGAAGAGACCGGCATCATCAGTATTGCCCACAACGGGCGTATGATCCGCCGTCTGGACGGGGAGCGGCTGCGCAACATCCTGCGGGCGTTCTTCACTCGCTCCAGCGACCTGACCCTGGCCAGCCGGCTCCGCGGTGTCTTTCCTGGCAACGCCAGTCGCTCCCGAATAGCGTGAGCCTAGAATGGAGCCTAGGTTGAGAAGAATCATCAATACGCTCGGTTCCATCCTGTTGTCTTTAGTGTTGGCTTTCATCATTTGGGCCGGCGCCACCAGCGCCGAGAACCCTCCGGTCACCCAGGCCTTCCGCCAGCCCATCCCTATCCAGCTACGCAACCAGCCCGAGGGCACCGTCGTGGTAACCCGGACGGAGTCATCGGTGCAGCTGCGCCTGACTGCCCCCCAGAACACCTGGACGGTCCTCGGGACCAACGACATTGATGCCTACGTGGATCTATCCCAGGCACCGGTCGGCTCCGAAGTAGAGCTGCCGGTCACGGTGCAGATCAAGCGGCCCGGCATTCGAGTGGTCGAGCAGTCTCCCGTCCTGACGAGGATCCGCCTTGAGCGACTGTCCAGCAAGCAGGTGCCGGTGCGAGTCAACATCATCGACTCGCCGCCCCTGGGATACGTCACGCGGGAACCGGTTGTAGACCCGGCGCAGGTCACGGTGAGCGGGCCCGAGCCCGCCGTCCAGAGCATTGTCTCGGCGGGGGTGGATGTCTGGCTGCGCGGTACCACTGAGACGGTAGACCGTTCCCTGGCGCCCACTCCTCTGGATGAGGACGGGCTCCCGGTGACAGGGGTGACCATGCAGCCCTCGGTGGTAAACGTGCGGGTGGAGCTGGCCCAGAGGGCAAACTGGGAGCCTTCCGTCCCCGTGCGGGTCAACCTGGTGGGCGAGCCGGCGGCCCTCTACTCGGTCAGCAACATCACCGTGACGCCATCGCGAGTTACGCTTCTAGGCTTGCCTGCGGCCCTGGACGAGATCGAGGGCTACATCAACACCGAGCCCATAGACATCACCGGGGCGACCGACTCCATCTCCATGCGGGTGGCTCTGGAGTTGCCCCCAGGGGTGACGGTGGTCCCCGACAGCCCCGAGGCTTCGCAGACAGTCCTGGTCAGTGTCGAGATCGTTCCGATTACGGCCAGCCGTACCATGCAGGTGCCGGTTCGTGCCCAGGGTATCGCCCCCGGGCTCGAAGCTCACTTCTCTCCCGAGACCGTGGATGTGATCCTCAACGGTCCTCTGGCCCAGCTCCAGAACCTCGCTCCCGAGAGCGTAGAGGCCACGGTGAACCTGGTAGACCTGGCGCCCGGCACGCACCGCCTCACCCCCACCGTGATCGTGCCTGCCGGCATCGAGCTGAGGGGCATCCTGCCGGAGGCCGTGGAGGTGCAGCTCATCGCGACCGAGGCCACTCCCGAACCGGAGGCGACCGCTGCTCCCTCGGGCTAAGCTGCTGGCTGGGGCCGGCGTGAGGCTCTATGGGCGTCGTGCCCTCCTGGCTGGGGCGGCCCTGACCCTGGCGGCCACTGCCGCCGGCGGGCCGGCCTGCCCCAGGGGCTCGACCCAAGCCAGGGATGAGGTGGAGCAGTTCCTGCATCTGCTGGCAGAGGAAGACGCGGCCCCTCACCTGCTGCGCCCGGCTCTGGACTCGGTGACCTCGGCCTTGCCGGAGCAGGTCCGGCAGCGGCTGGCCGTGGCAGCCGGGCAGGTGTGCATCTCGGAGGGGGATTTCCTCAGCTACTCATTGCTGGAGGGCTTGCCCTTCTCGGCTCGGCTCCTGTCTCACTATGTACCCCGTTGTCTGGCCTTTTGCGTACCCGGAGGCCCGGGGCAGAACGGGCTCCTCGGAGCGGGCATGTTGCCTGCCCTGCTACCCCCGTCCTGGCGTCCCTCCTCCGGCCACAAGGGGCTGGGGTTTGGGCTGCGTCCGGGGCTCTACCTGGGAGCTAACCCCGGGCTGGCCGTCGCCACTCTCCTGGACCCGGGGGCCGAGTGGTTGGGCCCCGGCATTCCCCCCGCGGCCGCCGGCGAGTACTGCTTGGAGACCGCTCGTTCGCCCGAGGCGGCCCTGAAGGTGTTGGCCGAGCTCCGACCGGCGCGCTCTTCCCGCTACCTCCTCTGTGATCCGGTGGCGGGCGGCGCCATGCTAGTGGAAGTGGGCCTGAGACCCAAGGTTGCGCCGGTGGAAGAGCCTTTCATGGTGGTGAGCTCGGCCGGGCCCTCCGCAGAGCCCAATGCCGAACGCCTGCGCGCCGGCCTGGCCGCCAACGTGGGTTGGATCACCGCCGACAAGGGGCTGAACCTGCTTCGCGCGGCCCTTCCCGGTGGCTTCTACGTGGTGCTGGACCTGGACGCGCGCGAAGGGCTGCTCGAGCAGGACGGGAACCGGCAGTCGGTACGGCTCTAGCCTGGCACCGAAAGGGGCGGCACGTCGGCCGCCCCTCTGGATGAACCATGCGATTGGGCCCCAGGCCGGCACCACCGGCCACCGACCCCTGATCCCCACTAGAGCAAGCGCTTCTCGCCTTCCAGGGCCCGAATGCGGGTGACGTCCTGCATCACCTCCAGGCACCCCAGGTACTCACCGTCCCGGTTGCGTACGGCGAAGTAGCGGATGTAGACGAACTTGCCCTCCAGCTCGATCCAGAACTCCGCTGAGTCGCGCTTGCCCTCTCGGAAGTCGCTCAGGATCTGATTGACCACGTGCAGGCTCTTCTGGGGGTGGCACCGCTGAACGGTGCGGCCCAGCACTGCCTTAGCCCGGGGGAAGATCCGATCGCTGATGTCGTTGAAGTAACGCACCCGATCGTCCCGGTCCACGAAGGTGATGTCCACGGGCAGGGCATTGAGGAGCCCCTCCAACACCTCCACCGGTAGAGTGCCGGTGCCGAAGTGGACGGTGGCCTCGGTGGCGGTGGCGGTCTCTATCACCTCGTGGCGGAGCTGCGCCGGGGGCATCTCCGGGGTGAAGGGAGCATAGCCCAGCTCGTCACACTCGGCCCGGATCTCGGGCCATTCCTCCTCGGTGATGACCCGGAGCGAGGTCGGGTAGAGGATGTTGTTCTCTTTGAAGAAGTGACCGGCCAGAGTCTCTGCCAGGGTCACGGCGGCCGCCGCTAGCCCCTCGGCGAACTCCGAGGCCGGCATCTCGTCGTGGCGCCCGATGACGCCCAGCACGCCCTTCTTGACCTCGCGGATCTGGTCGTGCTCCATCCACATGATGGCGGGCGGCTGGGTGATGCCGTGCTTTTCCAGGTAGGGGAAGAGCACGTTCTCCTCGCGGACGTAGTGGCTCTCGGCGTCACGTATCTGCTGAGCCGCATCCTCCAGGCGCTTGCGGTCCTCTCGGCTCACCTGCCCCGCGTTCTGGATCTCCTGCGCCAGCGTGGCCAGGCCCTGAGCCTGGGCCAGCATGATGCGGTGCTCTTCCATGAAGGTGTTTATGGGGTGGCCGGCAGGGGCCAGGGTATCACCCGCCGCCAGCGACTCCCGAAACACTGCCAGGTGCACATCGCACAGGCGATGGACTTCCTCTCGGGGCAAGCCCTCCTCGATGAGCTCCTGCTCGATCTGGGCGATCTCAGTGGCAGACACGCCATGGAGAACCTGACCGAAGCGGCTGGTCATCTCCTCCGGCGTGGCCCCGGCGTGTAGGCGCCGGATCACCTCCTTGATGACCTGCTTACGGCTCTCTTTGTCACTCACCGGTTGCTGCATACTGTACCATCCTTACGCTATGGGGGAGGTCCGGCCTTAGGCCCGGATCATGGTCAACATCATCTTGAAGCGGGTAGGGGCCTTTACGGCATGGGGCTCGTCGGCCGGCATGATGATGATCTGGCCTTCCCGGACCCGGTGCGATTGGCCGGAGATGATGATCTCCGCCTCACCCTCTATCACGTGCACCAGGGCATCGAAGGGGGTGGTGTGCTCACTCAGCTCCTGCCCGGCATCGAAAGCAAACAGGGTGACCGACCCGGCGGGGGCGCGCATCACGATCCGGCTCACGATCGAGCCCTCCTGATAGGCCACCAGCCCCGCCAGCTCGCTAACCGCCCCACGCAACTCCTCTTGACCACTGTGTGACATCCTTGTTCTCCTGTCAGCAACTATTGCCAAAACCGGCGCCGCGAATTGTACCGCAGCGCTAGGATATGGCAACCGGCTCGATAACCTAACCCCCGGGATATCCGGGTAGGGGCGGGCCGCTGCGCCTGCCCCAAAGGGCGGACGGGGTCGTCCGCCCCTACGGGGGGCCTGTCCAGGGGCACGTTGTCGCCGGGGGCTGAACCCCCCGGCTACCTAGGCGAAGCCGGCCCTTCGGCCGCCGGTCACGTCCGGGTAGGGGCAGGCCACTGCGCCTGCCCCAGGGAGCGGACGGGTTGTCCGCCCCTGCACCTCTCGGCACAGGTGGCCTCGTGCGCTGAGAGGAACTCCATCACTTGACGTCGCCGGGGCCTTCTCGGGGGAGATACACCCGGAAGGCGCTGCCTTTGCCCACCTCGCTCTCTACCTCCACCCAGCCACCATGAGCCTCCACGATGGCACGGACGATGTAGAGACCCAGCCCCGTACCGCTCGGCCCGGTTTCGCCCAGGTTACGGCCCCGACGAAAGCGCTCGAAGATCTCCGGGATGTCCTCCGGCGCGATCCCCACACCCGTATCGGCAACCTCCAGCACCAGGCAGTTGGGGCTCTTGGTCGCGATGGAGACCCGGATCTGTCCTCCGGCGGGGGTGAAGTTGATGGCGTTATTGATGAGGTTCTCGAGCACCTGCTGGAGCCGGCGAGGGTCGGCTTTGATGCGAGGTAGCCCTTCCCCGAGGCTCGCGCTCAGCTGCAGCCCCGCCTCCTGGGCCCGAGGCAGGAGGGTCTCCAGCGTGCGTTCTACCAGCGCCGCCGGCTCAACCTCGCTGATCTCTAGGGTGAACTCCCCGGCCTCGATCCGAGAGACGTCCAGAATGTCGTCCACCAGCCACCTGAGCCGTTCCCCGCTCTGGCGAATGATCTCCAGGAACTCCCGCTGAGAGGGGGTCAGTTCGCCCGGATCCGAATCCAGCAGTATCTCGACGTACCCCAAGATGGACGAGAGAGGAGAGCGCAGTTCGTGAGAGACGCTGGCAACGAAAGCGGTCTTCATCTCGTCCAGAGCGACGCGCTCGGACACGTCTCGCACTACGGCCACGTACCCAGAGCGCTCTCCCGCCTCCTGTTCCAAGGGGACCACGGTCAGATCGACGGGGAACACCTCACCGTTCTTTCGCCTCATCGGGAGCTGGCTCATGAACAGGTAGCCCTTCTCCCTGAGGCTAGTCTCGAGCGAAGCCAGGAACTGCTGTCGGCCCTCGGGGTCGGCATAGAGGATGGTGGTATCATGGCCGACCAACTCCTCCGGGGGATAGCCGAAGACGTGAGAAGCAGCCGGATTGCACTCCACCACGACCATGGCGGCGTCTACCACGAACACCGGGTCGGGCATGCTTGCGAACATGCGCTCAAGCAGCCGCTGGGATCTCCGCAGCGAGTCCAAGGCGGCTTGGCGCCGAGTGACGTCGTAGAAGTGCTCGATTCGCCCCCCGGCAAAGAACCCACCCTGGATCTGGCGGCTGCTGTATTCCAGCCAGCACTCCTGCCGGCCCGTGGCAGAGGGGACGTGGCACTCCAGGGACGCCAGCTCTCCGCCTCTGGCGGGGCCTAACGCTTGGCTGGCAAAGCCTTCGGGGTCAGCGAAAGCGTACTTGATCCGCTCATGGACCAGGCGCCGGTAGTCCTGCCCAAGGACCTCCTCCCGGCGAAGGGAGAGCATTTGCTCCAGGGCCTGGTTTACCCAGAGCACGCGAAGGTGGGGGTCAAGGATGATGACGCCTACAGCACAGCCATCGAGCAGATCGCCGATAAAGGCCCTGAGCTGAGCCTCAACCGGCGTGGGGGGCACCGGTGGTGAACGATGGGCCGAGCCAGAGGGGCTGCGGTGACCCTCCTGTGGTAACGACTCGCCGTTTGGGCCAGAGCCGAAAGGGCCCTGCAAGCTCTCCCGGTCGATTCTGCTCGGCATCGTTGCCTCCCGCCCGGTGCGTGACTCTCTCCGTCTGGGCGGTTGCCTGAGGGGACACCGCCCCAGCTGTCGGTGGATGGAGGTCACTTGGCAAGCACGTTTATGCCACAGAGGGCAACCTACAGTAAAGCCCCATGCACAGTTGGTCCTGCTTACTCAGGGCCGTGCCCGCTGATCTACTGCCTGTGGCAGCCAGAGGGCGAAACGTGTCCCCTGTCCTCGCTGGCTCTGCACCGTCAGGACGCCGCCGTGCTGCTCCACAATGCTGCGCACGACACAGAGCCCCAGGCCGGTGCCGGCCAGCACCATGTTGACGGAGTTGCTCCCCCGGCGAAACTTGTCGAACACGAAGGGGATATCCTCCTCGGGGATACCTATCCCGGTGTCGCTCACCGTCACCTGTACCCGTCCCGCTTCAGCTCGCATCTCGAGGGTGACCTGGCCGCCGACCGGGGTGAACTTCACCGCGTTATGCAGAAGGTGCCGAAGGACCTGCCCCATGCGGCGCGGGTCGGCCTCAACTGTAGGCAAGTGGGGCGGTATGTGCGCCTGCAGGGTCACACCCTTCGCCGCCGCCATGCGCTGTGCATCCAGGAGGACAGGTTCGGCCAATGCTCCCAGGTGAATGGGCCTAAGGTCCAGCCCCACCCTTCCGTGCTCCATACGGCTTGCGTCCAGCAGGTTGTCTACCAGCCCCGACAGCTGCAGCCCACTCTCGTAGGCCGTCTCCAGGAACTCGCGCTGCTGCGGGGCCAGCCCGTCCTGAGCTACCAAGACTGCCTCGAGGTACCCCAACATGGCCGCGAGGGGAGTACGCAGCTCGTGTGAGACGCCGGCGAGGAACTCCGCCTTGAGCTTCTCCAGTCGGTTGCGCTCGGTGATGTCGCGTACCACGGCCAGGTAGGACGGCCGGTCGCCGCCGCTTTCGCGAAGGGCGATAGAGGTGCTGTCGGTAGCGAACAGGGAGCCATCCTTGCGGATCATGAGGAAATCGGTCAGATATACGGGCCGCTGCGACCCAGCTGCTGCCCGGACCCGGCGCTGGTACTCCTGCCAGGTCCTCTCACCGGGGAAGAGATCTCGAAAAGGGCGGTCGAGCATCTCCTCTGGCCGGTACCCGAAGACGCGGTGAGCGGCCGCGCTGCACTGAATGATCTTCATGTCATGGTCCATGATGAAGATCGGCTCCGGCAGGCTGGCTAGGGCCTGCCCCATGAGGTCGCGCGACGCGCGCAGCTCGTCGTTGGCCAGCTCCAGCCTTTCCCGTGCCCGCCTGAGATCGCTGATATCGGACAGGGAGGCTCGGCACTGCCAGTGCCCTCCCGTAACTGGAGAAGGGGGCACTGGGGTGCTCTGGAGGCGGCTCCAGAACTCCCTCCCTTCCACTTGCAGCCGCAGCTCAGCCATTGCAGGCACTCGCCCCTCGATGACGGTGCGCACGTGCTCGAGGAACAGCCTGATGCTGCCTGGGGTCAGAAAGCGAGAGAACGGCTGGTCCAGCAGCTCATCACGATCAACGCCCAATAGCCGGCTGGCATTGAGGTTGGCATCTCGGATCATGCCATCGCGATCCAGGGTGAGGTAACCGACGGGAGCGCCATCGTAGAGGTCCCGATACCTCCGGTGGGACTCGTTCAGTTGCTCCTGAGCTCGGCGCAGCTCCTGCACCAGCTCAGCCAGCTCGAGCTGGCTCAGGTCTACCTCTTGCTCTTCAGGGCAGTGCAACGGCTCTGGCGCAAGTCGCCGCGGCTCGTTGGCTCTCCACCGGCCCGGTGTATCTGGGGAACATCTGCAATGATCAAGGTCAAGCTTCGGGATGGGTTGCGAGGAAGACCCATCAGTGGCCTCGGGGAGAGGCCCCCCGTCGAAATACCGTTCAGCTACCACTAAGCCTCCTACGATGGCCAACTAACATTGATTAGGCTCGCCAGGGCGGCTCTTACTCGCCGCCGGCCGTATGCCTCCAACGAAAAAGCGTCCAAGCATAGGACAACTGCTATTCTAGCAGCAAGTTTACTACAGACGGCGACGGATGAAAACGCCTCTACCGGGGTGAGTAGGGGTGGGCTCCTTGAGGAGTGCGCGCGCCCAAGAGTGACGCGTGACACGTGACCCGTGACCCAAGGCGTACCCCCATTGAGGGGTGCGCGCGCCCATGGGTGACACGTGACGCACCGCCAGACCCCATAGAGGAGTGCGCGCCCCCAGGCGCGCCGGTGAGGCCTTCCCGTGTCATCGCGAGCG
>JBMNTK010000002.1:0-67698 GCA_050945695.1 Anaerolineae bacterium
AGGTTTCACAGCAGAGCTGTGAACGTGGTCACGGCGGAGCCGTGACCGTCCAGCGCGGACGCTGCCCCCCACCCATGTCATCCCGAGCGCAGCGAGGGATCTACCCCTCCCGACAGCCAGAGATTCCTCGCTTCGCTCGGAATGACATGGGGAGGCGCTCCGAATGACAACCACCCTGAGGAGTTCCCACGCCAGTGTCCTGGCCTGGGGGCGCGAACTCGATCTGGGGGCTGGCTCCCCTCTCCCACGCGTGGGAGAGGGGACCGCCATTTGGCGAAGCCAAATGGCGGGGGGTGAGGGCGTCGGCGGGAAGGCCCGGACGGGCTGGGCCTTCCGCTACTGCTCGCCCGCAGGATGCACCACGAGCGTGACTGCTGCCACATTAGCCCCATCGGGCTCGAGGACAGGCGTGGCGGAGACCTCGAGGATCCGTGTCGTGCCGGCTGCCCCTGGTGCCCGTATGATGCCCTGCCAGGGCTTGCCAGCTGCGACCGCGTTCCACAGCCGCTGATAGGACTCCGGGTCACGATCGGCCCAGCCGAGGTCTTTCAGGCGGCTACCTACGATCTCGTCGTGGGCGCGGCCCAGCACCTCTGACGCCCGGGGGTTGGCGTACTCGATCCGCCCCTCGGAGTCGGTGATCAGGCTGGCATCGGCGCTGTGTTGGACCGCCTCCCGCATAGCCCTGGCCATGCGGCGGGCTTCGACGGTAGCGGTAGCATCGGAGAAGGTGATCAGGACTCCGTCTATGACGTTGTCCACGGTGCGGTAGGGCAGAACTCGCATGGTGAACCATCGGCCATCGGTAGTCTGCACCTGGGTCTCATAGGCAGCCAGCGTCCTGAGCGTAGTGGCCACAGCTTCGGCCAGCCGGTCGTAGTGGAGATTGCTGGTGATATCGGTGATCGGCCGGCCTATGTCAGAGGGAATGAGCTTGATGATCTCCGATACGGCTGGGGTGTAGCGTTTCACCCGCAGGGCCTCATCCAACACCAGAGAGCCGATCCCAGTGCTGGTGAGAAGGTTGGTCATGTCGTCGTTGGCTTGGCTCAGGTCCTCTACCTTGACTCGCAGCTCGGCGTTGACCGTCTGAAGCTCCTCATTGAGCGACTGCAGCTCCTCGTGCGAGCTCACCAGTTCCTCACTGGAACTCTGGAGCTCTTCATTGGCAGAGAGCAGCTCCTCATTCGCCGATTGGAGCTCCTCGTTGGCGGTCCCCAGCTGCTCGGTTACGTTGCGAACCTCATCCCGAGCGGCACGGAGTTCCTCCTCCAGCCTGGCGATGCGTGGCTCTGGGCTGGCTGCCGCCTCGCTGCTTGCTGGCTCTTGGCGAGGGGAGGGCACATCTTGGAAGACGACCATGAACAGATCCCTTCCCTCCCCGGAAGCACGGAAAGGCTTCACTGTCAGCACCAGCTCCTGGGTCCCGGTCTCCTGCAGCAACCGGACCCCGCTTACCGTCACCTCCCGCCGCTCTCGGACGGCCTCCTGAAACGCCGCCGACAGCTTGCCCGCCAACCCTTCCCGAGCCATGCTGAGCACGTTGAGCCTAGGCTCGCCGGGAGTCGGCTCGAGGTACTTGCCCGTCCGACCGTGGAAATAGACGATCCTTCCGGATTCATCGGTGATGACGGCCGGGGGGGCGAAGGTGTCCAGCAGGGCTCTCTCCGCCGCTGAGCGCAGGCCCGGGTCGCGCTGCGCCTCCGGGCGCTTGGTCGAGAATGGGGTGGGAGTCTTCGGGTCGCTGGCCCCCACAGCGGGAGCGGAGGTGATCTTGGCGATGCCGACGGTCCGCAGGCTGGCCGGCCTGGGCACCGACCCACTCCGGAGGAAGATGCGCCACTTCTTATCCAGCGGGGTAAAGAGGTAGGTGCTATCTCCTACCGTCTCGGAGGGCCCCAGGAAGAGCACCCCGTCGTCGGTCAGGCTGTAGTGGAACAGGTGCAGGAGTCGGTACTGGGCCTCAGTATCCAGGTAGATGAGCAGGTTCCGACAGCTTATCAGGTCCACTCGGGAGAAGGGCGGGTCCTGCAGCGCGTTGTGGACGGCAAAGACGATCTGGTCTCGGATGGACTGGCGGATCCGGAAGGCGTGGCTCTCGCGGAGGAAGAAGCGTGCCAGGCGCTCCTGCGACACATCTACCGCGATGTTCTGTGGATAGATCCCGGCGCGGGCAGTCTCGATGGCTTGCGCGTCCAAGTCGGTGGCGAAGATCTGGTAGAGCACAGGGCGCCTCACCCTGTCGAGATACTCCTGGATGATGATGGCGATGGAGTAGGCCTCTTCGCCGGTGGAGCAAGCGGGCACCCATACCCGTAGGGTCTCATCGGGCTGGCGCCGGCTAAACAGCCGGGGCAGGGCGTGTGTGGCCAGTGCCTGGAAGGCCTCCGGATCCCGGAAGAAGCTGGTGACGTTGATGAGCAGTTCTCGGAACAGTGCCTGTAGTTCGCGGGGCTCTTCTTGAGCCACCTGCACGTACTGCAGGAGGTTGGCGATGTTCCGTATGGCCATTCGACGCTGCACACGCCGGACGACCGTGGTCTGCTTATAGTGAGAGAAGTCCACCCCAGTCTGCGCGTGCACTAGAGCCAAGAGCCGGCGCAGTGGGTCCACCATGGCCGTGACCGATTTGAGCCTATGGGCGCGGCGCTCGTTGTGGACATAATCTATGATGTGGTCCGGCATCTGGGCGACCGGGAGAACCAGGTCCACCAGGCCGGTCACGATAGCGCTCGTGGGCATGCCATCGTGCTCGGCGGTGGACGGGTCCTGAACCACCACCAGCCCACCCTCACCCTTGATGGCCCGGATGCCTAAGGTTCCGTCTGTGCCCGACCCTGAGAGTATGACGCCGATGGCCTCCTCGCGGCGGGCGGCGGCCAGCGATCGGAAGAACAGGTCAAAGGTGTTGCGGGGTGCCCGTTCGCCCTCAGGTGCAGTCAGGGTGAGGACGCTGTCGCTGATGCTCAGGTAGCAGCCGGGCGGGATAACGTAGACGTGGTCGGGCTCCACCTGCTGGCCCTGCGTTGCCTCGACCACGGGCATACTGGTGTTGCGGCCGAGAAGCTCGGCCAGGGCGCTACGGTGGGGCGGAGACATGTGCTGAACCACGACATAGGCGATGCCGGAGTTGGGAGGGACGTGACTGAAGAACTCCTCTAGGGGCTCCAGTCCGCCTGCCGATGCCCCAATGCCTACCACGGCGAAGGATGAGCGAGTGGGCCTGCGTTTCGTCTGATCGAGCTTCTGATGCTGCTCAGGGACCTCTCGTGCCGCGTCCTCCCGCCGGGTCTCACCATCCGGGGCAGCCTTCAGCTCATCAGGCATGGGATGCTTCTCCGCTTACAAACTGGGGGCTGAGGGGGAGGGCACAAAACGCATAAGCAGGGGACGGGAGATCGCCCTCGCTCCTTCATCCCTGCCTACTAACCTACAGCCTAAGGAGAGATCCTGCCAGCTCGGGAGACTTCGAACACGCAGTGGTGGGCACCGCTGTGGCAGCAGGCGATGGGTCGCACCCGCAGGCTCCGGCCTGAGACCATCTCTAGGGCGCCTCGCAAAGCTCCCACTGCCACCTCGCAGGCATGGCGGGAGCCATCGGCCGCCCAACAGGCAGGCTGGCGCACGCTGACGAGGAGCATATCTCCGCTGTCCTGGAGCAATACCAGACGGCGATCTCGGACCGCGGTGCTCTTGGCGAAGGCATCGAGGGCGATACCTAGGAGCTGCTTGCCGGTGATGCGACCGCCCTGCTCGGCCAGGCCTACGGCGTGCACCACCCCTCGGCGCACGTTGGCCTTGCCCAGCTCCCGCAGGACGGCCACTGCACCCCGCTCGTCATAGTAGTCCCGAAGGCCCTGGATGAGAGCCAGGTAATCGGAACTCTTGATCTCAGGCTGCATGTTGTTGGGGGGCAGACCCCGGAAGTAGTGCTCCACTCCCGCCAGATTCAGGATGCCACGCAACGCCTCCCTGCCGAGTTGACGCTCCAGGAACTGGAGCATGTCCCTCATTACGGAGTTGGGCAGGTAGGTGTCCCCTGGCTCCTTGGTTTCCACCGCACTGACGTAGCCGATCAAGGCTTGCTGCCTCAGTTCATGGCGGGAGTGGCATACTCGCCCGCCCTAGTCAGGGGCGTGAACGTAGACCACTTTCACCGGTTCGGGCCCTGTGCGCCGGGTGGCATGGGGAACGCCCTTTCCCACGTAGACCGCCCGCCCAGGGAAGATCTCGTATTCCTCGTCACCGACGCGGATGATGCCCCGCCCCGATACGCAGTAGACCGCTTCCTGGTCGCCGTGTCTCTGCAACTCGCCGTACTCGGTGGAGGTGTATTCCGCCACGCCCAGCGACAGACCGGCATGCGCCGGCGTGTCACCCGGGCGAATCAGGTCGGTTGAGCGGCGGTCGGGATGCTGCTGCCAGGTGAGCTCATTTTCGTCCACGACTATCTTCACGTCAACACCTCCATGGAGATGGAATGCTGACCCGACGTCCGTCCGGGCAGTGTCCACGTAGCTGTGTCCCCGTTCTAGCCTCTGCGGGTGAGCAGGAATATGCCATTCTTGTACCGGGGGACGTGGAAGCCGCGCCGCGGGTCCCAGCCCGGCAGCTCCTGGGCCATCAGTTCGAGCCAGGCCTGAGCGCAGAGTTTGGTCCGGTGCGTGGGGTCCCGGTGAATGACGGTGCAGTCCTCAAGCACGGTGATCTCGTGATAGAGCCCCCGCCGGGCCACGCGGGCGCACTCACGCAGGGCCTGCCCTACGTCCTTGGGCTCCAGGTGCTCCATGACGTTCACGCTCACCACCGCGTCGAAGGCACCGTCGGGGAAGGGCAGGTCCACCAGGCTACCCTGCACGAAGCTGCGTCGCACCGGGTCAGGTGCCTGGGTGATGGCGTAGCGGCTGATCTCTAGGCCTCGAGCCGCTTTTCCCCAGGACTGCAGGCGCTCCACCAGCAGCCCCATTCCCCCACCCACGTCCAGCACGGAGGCGGGTCGGATCTGCCACAGGATGTAGGCGGCCCGCCAGAGCGCGGCCAGGTGGAACTCCAGGCGCTCACGGTAGTTGTTGTTATTGGCGCGGTAATAGGACTCGTCGTACTCGGAGCCCAAGCCGACGTCGTGAGAAGCCAAGGCCATCAGCCGGCCTCCACCACGATGCCTGGCGGGCAGACGTGGGGCGCCTCGCTCAGAGGGAACCCACAAACGGGGCACCGGGACCGCGCTTGCGACCGGGCGGCTTCTACCTGCTCGGCCAGGGCCAGCATCTGCTCGGGTGTGGCCCAGACCTGTACCTCGTAGGGCATGCCCTCTGTCTCGCCCTCAGCCCGGATGTACATGAGCCGTCGGCAGGGGTCGCGACCGGCCTCCAGATGGACCACGGTAGCTTCGAGGTCAGTGGGGAGGCGCAGAATGGGGTCGTCGGGCGCCAGGGGCTTGGCACGGCCCAAGGCGAAGCGGCTGCCGGAGAACGATTCGGCCACGGCCAACAGGTCCCGCCGGAGCTGCTCGGCCTGGGCGTCTTGCAGCCGCAGCTCGACCGAGGCGGCTTCGCTGCGCGCCCGCAGGGAGAAGAGCCACTCGCCTGGGTGGTAGGTAATGCCGAATGCCACAGCCAGGGCCGGCTGCAGCCGGTATATGTACCGTGGCATCGCACCTCCCAAGGCAAATGTGATCCCTATGCTAACATCCCCCGTCCGGTCAGACAACGCGGGTAGGGAACGCTGATCGCGGGTGAGCTAGCACCCGGAGCGTTCTAGACGTAGCTCTCAGGCACCAGCAGCTGGTCCAGCCGTGCCATGGCCGCTTCCAGGTGCCGGCGGCCCTCCCGCAGGGCGGGCATGGTGTGGCCAGGCAGGAACACCTCCACGTCCAAAGCGGCCAGGCGCCGGACCGTGTCCAGGTGCGCCTGGAGGTCGCAGTCGGGAATGTTCTGCAGCAGGATGCGCCCCCCGGCGAAGACGTTATCACCGCCAAAGAGGTGTAGCTTGCCCTCGTGCCGGAAGGTGAAAGCGCAGTGGCCGGCGCAGTGACCAGGCGTCTCCAGCATGTGGAAGGTGATGTCTCCTACGGTCAGTGCCTCACCGTCGCTGAGGACGTGCTCCACCGGGCAAGCACGGAACACGTAGTCCGGCTCATACAGGCCGGCCTGCTTGGCGGCACCCAGGCTGATCATGTCCTCGTCCCCATTGCGCAGGGCCTGAGCTGTGTGGGCCGTGGTGACAACGGCGACGTCATGGCGGTCCCGGAGGTAAGCGGCCCCGCCGCTGTGGTCAGCGTGTTTGTGGGTAATCAGCAGATGGGTCAGTCGCTTGGGATCTAGCCCGTCAGCCCGTAGGTTGTCCAGGATGAGGTCGGTGCCTTCCTCGCCCACTCCGGCGTCCACCAGGACGATGGGGCCGTTGCAGTCCACCGCGTAGACGGTGCAGTCACGTGGGTGGGATAGAAAGAAGCCGTTGGCGCCACTGCCCACCAGGTATACCCGATCGGTCAAGCGCATGGGAGCCTCCCCCGTGAATGGTGTGTGGGCATTATACAGAGGGGTCACCGCCGGAGGGGAGGCTTCACGCGAAGACGCCAAGCCGCTTGTCCTCCCGCCCTTGGCGTCTTCGCGTGAGCAAACCCGCGTCCACGCGCGCCGGTAGGGGCGGACGACCCTGTCCGCCCTCCGGGTGTGCCCTCCTCGGCCGGAGCCTCACGCAAAGACGCGAAGACGCCAAGCCGCTTGTCCTTCTGCCCTCTGCGCCTTAGCGTCTTCGCGTGAACCCTCCCTTCTGGGACGACTTGGCGCCTCTAAGTATTCACGGTACAATAACGTCTACTGGTGCCTCGTTGCTGACTTCCAGGCGTGCCTGGTCGCCCTACCAGTACGGTCGACTCCGTCAGCCAGCCTCGCGCACAGAGCTCCATCCCGAGGGAATAGTGTGACGTCCGAAGCAGACGCAATCGCCCCAGCCCGGCCGGCACGCTCTGGCCGGTCCATTACCATTCCACAGGACGATAAGTCCGTTGCCTCGGCGGTCAGGAAGCTGGCCTGGCCGATCATCCTGGAGAACCTCTTCCAGACCGCGCTGGGCACCACTAACATGGTGATGGTGGCCCAGCTGGGAGCGGCCTCGGTGGCTGGCATCGGCACCGCCACCCAGCTGCTCATGATCCTGCAAGCGGGCTTTGGGGCGATCACTACCGGTACCACTGTCCTCGTGGCCCGCGCTGTGGGTGCTGGGGACTCGCGCATGGCCAGCCGGGTGGCCAAGCAGTCGGTCTGCCTGGGGGCTCTGGTCTCGGTCTTCATCGCCGTAGCCGGCAACTGGGGTTCCCATTGGGCTATATTGGCCCTGGGTACTGAACCCGAGGTAGCAGTGCTGGGCGGTGCCTACTTGCGGGTGGTCACGGCCGCGGCGCTGGTGATGGTGACCATGTTCGTCGCCGGGGCTGCCCTGCGGGGCGCGGGGGACACGCGCACCCCGATGAAGGTGACCGGCCTCATCAACCTGATCAACGTGGCCGTATCCTATGTCCTCATCTTCGGCCACTTTGGCTTCCCCGCCCTGGGCGTGGTGGGCTCCGCTTGGGGGGCGACGGTAGCCCGTACGGTGGGGTCCATCATCCTGCTGGCCGTGCTCATCCGTGGCCGAGGCCCGGTGAGCATCCGGGGCCGGGAAGATTGGCGGCCGGACCTCCAGCTTGCCACTCGGCTGTGGCGTCTGGGGTTCCCCACCATGGTTGAGCAGTTCCTGCTGCGCGGTGGTGCCCTGGCCTATGCCACCATCGCCATCAGCCTGGGCACAGTGGTCTATGCTACCCAGCGCATCACCTTCCAGGTGATCTCGTTCTCCTTCATGCCCGGCATGGGGTTTGCCCAGGCCGCCACCACCATGGTGGGCCAGTGCCTGGGCGCGGGCCGGGCCGATATGGCGGAGCGCTCCTCGTGGTATGCCGTGCGTCTGGCCGTGACCATCATGGTGATCGCTGGGATCACGGAGGCAGTGATGGGCCGCCAGATCATGACCCTGTTCACCGACGACCCTGACATGATCCGGCTCGGCGCTCAGGCGCTCATGGTTATCGCCCTATCGGAGCCCTTCCAGGGGGTGGGGCAGGTGCTGGCGGGCAGCCTGCGGGGCGCCGGTGACACCCGGTTTCCCATGCTCGCCACCTTCACCGGCATTTGGCTCATCCGCCTGCCACTGGGCTATCTCTTCGGGGTGGTACTGGGCTGGGGCCTGCCCGGCATCTACATCTCCAACGTGCTGGACGCTGCCGGCCGGGCCACCGTGAATTACCTCCGGTATCGCACCGGCCGCTGGCGCACCATCAAGGTCTGATCATCCTGACCGCTGCCACAGGTGCTACCTGATATGAGCTGTTGTCACTACACCGTTGCCGTAGAGGGGGCTGTCTCCCACCGGGGCCGCTACCTGTTCATCGTGCGCTCCCCGAGTGACCCCCATCGCCCTGGCATCCTGACCCTGCCTGGGGGCACGGTGGAGATCGAGCCGGAGAGTGAGTCCATCCTGGAGCGCAGCGTCCACCGGGAAGTGCGCGAGGAGACCGGGGTGGAGATTGAAGACCAGGTTCATTACGTCCAGAGCAAGACCTTCACCCTAGAGGATGGGCGGCTGATACTGGATGCCGTCTTCCTCTGCCGCTACCGGGCCGGCGAGGCCCGGCCCGACAACCAGGAGACGGTGGAGGTAGCGTGGCTGTCCCCGGAGGAGCTAGCCCAGCGGCCCGGCGTTTCCGACTGGCTCCTCCGCAGCGTGGCCCTGGCGGAGGCCAAGCGGCGGTCGCTGGGTTGGGAGTGACTGGTTCCCCGCCGGCCGAGGGGCGGTCCCACGCCATCGGGTAGAACCGGATGGCGTGGGACGGAGATGACCTATCTCAACTGCGGCGCTTGCTCCAGGAGGCCTTCTTCGGGGTCTCTGCCGTGCTCCACCCCAGGACCCGGTACAGCGGGCAGTACCCTATGGCACAGGTGATGATTGGTACCAGGCCGATCAGCCCCCACCAGGTCTGAGCTATCAGTCCTAGCACGAGCATAGCCGCGCCGACAGCCATGCGAACGTAACGATCAGTCTTACTCAAGTTGCTCTTCATGCCGATGCCTCCTGACCGACTCGGGCATCGCCCGACGCATTCAGTATAGCGGGCCGGCCGCCGGCATCAATGGGAGGGAACAGTCCCGCTTCCCCCTTTAGGCGCGATCAGCTCGCCCGTCCCACCAGTAAGTGCGGAAGTCCTCCAGGGCGCTGCAGACGGCATCCACGTTCTCGGGCGGCGTGGGCGGGTAGATCCCGCAGATGAACTCCAGCCCGCCCGCAGGTGAGCCCAGCTTGCGCACCTCTTCCTCGATCAGCTCGTAGATCTCCTGCCGGGTGCCCCAGGGCACCACCGTCTGGCGGTCTATGTCCAGCCGGATGCACATGCGTCCCTTGACCTCACGGGCCAGGTTGTCTATCCCGTTGAGCAGGTCCTGGGGGTTGATGATGTCCACCCCTGCCTTGGCGAACTCGTCCATGAACTCCATGATGTGCCCATCGCTGTGGAGAGCGACCAGCGCTCCTGCCTCATGGATGGCGTCAATGAGGGTCTTGTAGGCCGGGGTGACGTAGCGGCCGAACTTGGCCGGGCTGATGAGGGTGGCTTTCTGGGTGCCCAGGTCGTCGCCGAAGTGCATCACATCCACGCCCAGCTCCAGCCACTGGCGCAGGTAGCGCATGTTCTGCTCCAGGAGGATGTCGATCAGCCGCTGCAGCCTGGGGTCGTCGGTGGCCACGTCCATCATGAAGTTCTCGAAGCCGCGCAGGTAGTAGAGCCGCATGAAGAGGAAGCCGTGGGGCAAGCTGCCGGCGGCCACCCTTCCTGCTGCTCGAGCCTCCTCGAGCTGCCGCCGGGCGCCTTCCCAGTCTGCCGGGCCCCGGTCCCACTGAACCAGAGGATCGGGGGGCACGAACGTCTCCAGTGCCTCCCAGTCGGCTAGGGGCGCGTTGACGACCACGCCCTCCAGGCCGTCTACCTCGGAATGCCAGATGCAGCCCCAGGCGTCGGTGAAGTACTCACTTGCTCGGTGAGCAGGGCCAAAGTCGTAGGTCGAGTAGTCAATCTGTCCGGGCACGAAGTTGGGGAAGAGGGTGGGGTGGCGGACCAGCACTTCTTCCAGCTCACGGCCCAGCTGGGCCCGGGAAGCACCGGAGATGGACACCACTGCCGGGATCCAATCTGGCCCTTGGAAGCGAGCATTGCGCAGGTAGTTTTCGCGTTCGGTGAGTGCCACGTCACTCTCCTTATGTGCTTGCGGGGGTTGGGACCGATTGTCGCCGGCACTGCCGGGCCTGTCCAACCCGGCCTGATCGGTTCGCCAATGGCGCCCCCTGTGCTGTACTCTCAGGGACAACCCATTCCAGGATGCTCTATGGCGGACACGGGTACCCAGAAGCGGATCGTGTGGACACTGGCGGCCTGCACTGCGCTGGCGCTCTTCGGGGATACCACCCTGTATGCGGTGCTGCCGGCGGAGTACGGCCTCCTGGCCATCAGCGCCGCGCAGGTGGGCTGGCTACTGAGCGTCAACCGCTTGGTCCGCATCCCGCTGAACTTGATGAGCGGCTGGCTGGCCGATCGGCTGGGGTGCCGGGCCCCGTATATCATCGGCATCGCTGTGGGTGCCCTGTCCACCGCTGCCTACGGCCTTCTGAGGGGCTTCTGGCCCCTGCTGATCTCCCGGGCGCTGTGGGGACTGGCTTGGTCCCTGCTGACGGTGGCCGCCTATGGGCTGATCCTGGACACCAGCCCCTCAGACAACCGGGGCCGAAACACCAGCATCTATGACTCCTACTCCTACTTCGGGGGATCCGTGGGCATGCTCCTGGGCGGCTTTTTGGTGGATTGGCTGAAGCTGCCCCGGGCGATGCTGGTGCTGAGCCTCTTCAGCGCCACCGGTGTCGTGATGGCGCTCACCCTGCCCCGCGTTCCATCACCTTCGGGACGGCCGGACAGGGCGCCCCGGGAGCGTCTCTCCCTCCGCACGGCCCTGAGAGCGACATGGCAGGGGATGGTCGGGGCCGACCTGCGCTTCTGGGTCATCGCCGCCCTCAACTTCGCCCATCGCTTTTTCTTTGCCGGCGTGTTCTACTCCACCTTCGGGTTCTACCTGCGTCAGGTGACAGGCGACGAGGCTCACCTGGGGGCATGGGTCATCGGGGTTGCCTCGCTTACCAGCCTGCTGCTGTTTGCCCGCAACGTCACCACTATCATCACCTCTCCGGCCCTGGGGCACTTGAGCGACCGTCTGGGCGACCGTGGTCACGTGCTGATCCTGGGTGAGGTGCTGGGGGTGGCCGGCCTGGCCGCCTTCGCGGGCAGCACCTCGCCCGCGTTGATCGGCGCCGGCGTGTTGCTGGCGGCTGTGGCCTATGGGGTGGTACCCCCAATGCTCGTGGCCTGGCTGGGAGACCTCACGAGCGCTGGGTCGCGGGGACGACACGTGGGCGGTTACCAGACCGCGGGCGACCTGGGGTCGGGCCTGGGGCCGCTGGTGGCCTATGCCCTGCTTCCAATGATGGGCATTCAGTGGGTGTACGGGCTGAGCGCGGCCTTCCTGGCCCTGACGGTCCCGCTCATCCTGTGGGCCCGGGCGAGGGCCCCCCGGAAGGGCAAGGCCCTGGCCTCAGAGCCGGCCTGAGGAGCCAGGGCCCTCCCCGGGGTGTCCGGGTCAGCTCTCCGGTCCCCACCACTCCGTGCGGGGCAGGAGCCGCTGGCCGTCACTGAAGCCGTCCCCGCGTTCCGCCAGGACCTGTACCAGCCGCTGGCGCCACTGAGCCACTTCATCGGGCCGCTCCGCCGCCAGGTTACGGAGCTCCTGCCGGTCGGCCTCTAGGTCGAAGAACTGCTCCTCGTTCGTGGCCGGGAACCAGATGTACTTGCGCCTGCCGTCGGTCAGGTAGTGCATCCCCGGCTCCAGGGCGTAGCAGGGAGAGTGTTCACCGTGTAGGAACTCCCGCCAGGGCTCCCCGCGCGCGGCTGCCAGGACGCTTCGGCCCGTCATTCCGGATGGCGGCTCCACTCCGGCCACCTCCAGGATGGTGGGCATGACATCCTGCAGGCCCACCACACGGTCGCAGATGCCCTTGGGCCCCTCGTAGCCCTGGGGATAGCCGATGACGAAGGGCACCCGCGCCGAGCCCTCATAGGCGTAGGTCTTGCGGTGAAGGTGATGGTCGCCCAGCATGTCGCCGTGGTCGGATGTATAGACGAAGAGCGTATCCTGGGCGAGGCGGTTTCGACGCAGTTCCTCCAGCATGTAGCCGAACTGGAAGTCCACGTGGGTGATCAGGCCCATGTAGCCGATGCGTGCCCTTCGGGTCTGCTCTGGGGTGAGCCGGCCGTACCAAGCCGTCACTGGCAGCCCGGGCCCGGCCACGTCGTACCGCTTGGCCCAGTCTCCCACCGGCACCGGGGGCTGCTCTCGGTCGGCGTACATGTCCCAGAGGGCCTGGGGCGGGTCGTAGGGCGAGTGGGGGGCGTGGTGAGAGATCCACAGGAAGAAGGGCCGGGTGGGGTCGCGGCGCCGGATCATGTCCATGGCCACATCAGAAATCCAGCTGGTGCGGTGGTAGAGCTCGTCCAGGTGCCAGGGGCGGGCCGTCCACCCGTTGGCGTCCACCCCGTGGGAGCGCTCGTGGGCCCAGGGGCCGAGGCGGGCCTTGAGCCACTCGCGATGGTCCAGTTCGCCCGGGGACACTTCGTGGAAGCCGTAGAGCTTGCGCGCCGGGTGCAGGTTCCGAAAGCCCACGTTGAAGCAGTGGTAGCCGTTCTGGGCCAGCACCTGGGCCAGGGTGTTGGGCTCTTGCCATTCGGTGGCAGAGTAGCCGACCAGGCCGCAGTGGTAGCTGCCCTTGCCGGAGAGCATGACCCGCCGGGCTCCCGTCGTGGATGGGATCTCGGTGTAGGCGTTGGGGAAGTAGAGCCCGTTCTGGATCAGGCTATCGAGGTTCGGGGTCTCCACGAGCGGGTGCCCGGCCAGGCCGAGGAAGTCGCCTCGCTGCTGATCGGTGGTGAACAGAATGATGTTGGGCCTTGTGGTAGTCATAGGATGGGTCATCTCCTGGCGATCGGTCGTCTAGGACGCCCGCTTGGTGAGCAGGTCGAGCAGGTCGTCGGAGGTCACCACTACCGTGCGGCCGGATTGACCGTTCCCGGGCCGGTAGACGGTGACCATCTCATAGGGCGGCTCCAGCCAGAAGGGGCCGATCTCGTGCCGGCGCTCGATGCCCCGCCGGGCCGCCTCCTTGATCCGGGCCCGGGCCACTTCGGGGCTAAGGTGAACGGCAGCGCCATTGAAGACTCGGGCCTCCTCCAGGGTGAGGCCGCTGGCGGAGCCTCGCTTGAGCCCCTCTTTCACCGCCGCCGTCTCGATGCCGGGCACCAGGGCCTTGGCCTCTTCGCAGACTGCTGCATCTCCGGTGACGGTGACCGTGGGCACGCCGAAGTAGGCGGCAAAGAGCATGTTCTTGCCCAGCTCGCCCACGCTGACCCCGTTGATGGTAAGGTTCTCGACGATGGAGGAGCCGGTGTGGCTGAGGTGGCCGCCGTCGGTGTTGGCCTTAGCGTGCTGGCTGATGTTCATGGCCACGTCGAACTCGCCTGAGCAGCCGAAGGGGTAGCCCAGGGGACGGCCGGCAAGCAGCCGTGCCGCCGGGTGGAGTAGGCGGATGTCAATGGTGCCCGATCCGTGGCCGTCCACGACCAGGATGTCGGTGGCCCCCGCCTCCAGGCAGCCCTCGATAGCGGCATTGACCTCGGCGGTGACGAGTTCTCGGGCCACCTGGTAGTAGCGGCTGTCGGGGCCGCCGTAGTCGGCGTGGCTGATTACACCCGCCGCCCCTTCCTGATCGGTCATCATGTAGACGCGCATGGCCACCCCCTGAGACGTGATGCGTGACGAGTGACCCGTGACACGAGGTGCGTTGGATGCACCGGTCACGCATCACGCATCACGGGTCACGCATACGGCCAGCATAGCTGTAGCCGTACGGCTCATCAATGCCCGTTCCAGTGCGGGGGCGCCATTGTGGCCGTCAGCGCTGACGGATATAGTGGACTGACTTCGCTAGTGGGGAGATGGGTGCCCGCCAGGCCCGCAACCGGGGAGGACGCATCATGACCGCGCAGGAACTGAACGCTTACCTCAACTCGCTCGTCAGTGAGCTACCCGAGAAGTCGGTTGACCGGGTCATCTATGGCGATCCTGGCGCGGCCGTGAAGGGCATAGCGGTGGCCTGGATGCCCTACAGGCAGACGGTGGTCGCCGCTGCCCAGGCCGGGGCCAACGTCATGGTGGTACACGAGCCTACCTTCTACCAGCACTGGGACCTGGACGGCGAGCCGGCGGATCAGGCTCAGGTGGAAGCCAAGAAGCGCCTGCTGGAGGAGCACGGCATCACCGTGATCCGCTGTCACGACGTGTGGGACGCCATGCCCGACATCGGCATCCCGTTCGCCTGGGGGGAGTTCCTGGGGCTGGGAGCGCCGGAGACCGCCGTTCGCCACTACAACATCTACCGGATCGCCCCCCGCCCGGCCGGGGAAGTGGCCGAGATGATCGCCGCCCGCACGTCCTCACTGGGCCAGAGCACGGTAGGGTTCTACGGGGACCCCGAGCGCCCGGTTGGCACTGTTGGCCTGGGCACCGGCTGTATCAGCGATCCCTTCACCATCTATGGGCTGGGGGCTGACCTGGCCATCTCGGTTGATGACGTGGTGCGATCCTGGATTGCAGGAGAGTGGTGCCAGGACACGGGCAAGCCCCTGGTGGTGGTCAACCACTGTGTGTCCGAGGAGCCAGGGATGGCCTCGCTGGCCCGCTTCCTGAGCGAGAAGCTGCCGGGCATCCCGGTGACCCACATCCGCCAGGGGCTCACCTACGCCGCTATCGGCGCGGCCGGGTAGGGCGGCTCAGGGCCGGGACGCGTCCAACCCGAGGATGCGCGCGGCATTCAGCTTCAGGCATCACCGAAGCAGACGTGGCGTCTCTGCCGTATCCGGTGAGCGCTCCCCTCTCACCTCACCCACACCGGGCTGGACCATGCCATCTGCCGGTCGGGCTGGCGCACCCGCACGTAGTAGTAGCTCACCGGCTCGGCGTTTCCCTCTCGCCCGCCGGTCGGGTCGCGGTCGTCCCACTCCAGTCGGTGCTCATACCCCCGGGCACTCTCCGAGTGGACGACGGAGCCGTTGCGGATGATGTCCACCTCGTAGTCGGGCACCGTCCCCACGACGTGAGCCGCCACCCGCACCTCATCGGCCTCAATCTCGCTGCCCATCGGTGCCCCGTTGACATCCACCCGCAGAAGGATGCGGGCCCCGGTGGTGGCATAGCAGCGCCGCTCGTAGAGGGCATCCCACAGTGCCTCTCGGGTGAGTGCGGTCACGTATACCCCCGCCAGCCCGCCCCCCTCGCCGAAGAAGTGCGGGGGACGACCAGGCTGGCCGAAGTGGGTGTCGGTACCGCCCACGAACCCCAGCCGATGACCCATCGCCAGCGCCGCTCGCACGCTGTGGGGACCTGAAGCCTCAGAGATGCCCCAGGCTGAGCATATCTCCACCAGGCGCTGGAACTTGTCGTTGCGGTAACTCCAGTCCGTGACTCCACAGAACTTGGGGTGGTGAGGGATGGTGATAGCCCGATACCCTTCTTCCTCCAGCTGTCGCCACACCTCATCCGGGGTGAGCCCAGCCTGACCGTAGATGTAGATGCCGCTATCTCCCCGGTAGTAGACGTTCTTGTGCCCGTAGCGCCCAAGTGCGCACTCAAACGACACCAGGGTGATGAACTCGCCTGGGGAGTAGTAGCGATTGCTCTTGGCCACGTCCTCGGGCCAAAGGGCATCGTGGGCCTCGTGGCGCTCCGTGTCCCAGTCCGGCACGTTGTCGAAGTCCATCCGGCCACCGTAATGATTAGCGGGAGCGCAGAAGTCCAGCCCCTGCACTTCCCTGGCCCAGATGTAGTACTCATCGAGGGTGCCGGTGCCGATGCTCACGTACATCTGGCCGTGAAGGTCGCCAAACACGATGCGCTCGTCGGGATCACAGAAGCCCACCCCGACCGGACTGCTGATCCCCGCCAGGGGCCACGTCCGATCGAAGGCGCGGATGAGGGCCACACCCGCCCCGCTCGCCTTGGCGCTGATCAGGGCCTGGGAGCCATCCTCCCGGGTCAAGTTGACGGCCTTCGGCAAGCCCGCCAGTGGCCCCGACGCCTCCAGCTCCACCCGTCCCTGATATCCTCGGGCCAGGTTGGCGTTGTACTGGTCTACTGCCTGCAGCCTCACCGCCACTTCCTCGCCCGGCTGAGCCGTGGCCGGGGCGAAGACTCGAAGACGGTCCGCCTGGGCCCCGGTGACGGTCACCGAAGGAGGGGGGACGACGGGCAGGTAGATGCCGTCTCCGCCCAGGTCCACCCCCATGGCCAGGGGCGACTCCTGGGCAAACCAAGGGCTGCGCAGCCGGGAACCGTCCTCCGTCCCGATGTAGATGCGCACTTGGTGGCCGGGAGGGACCTCGCCTTCGGTAAGCACCGCGTCTATCACCTGGAAGCGCGTACAGTCGGACACCCTGAGCTCGAACCGGGTTCCCGGGCCGGCTTCGACCCGGGTCCAGGCGGCGTAGCCGGGGTTGACGTCCCCCGCCGGCACCAGGACCTGGCGCCCGCTGTGTAGGGGCCGGCCCAAGTGGGGGGTCCAGCCGGACGGTACCTCGATGGCGAGGTGACTGCCGGGGCGCAAGGGCTCCTCGCCGACCACGTACGTGACCACCCAGTGATGGCCGCTATACGCCTCGGCCTCCGACGGCTCGATGGAGGCCGAACCTGGCGCCGCTGGCGAGGTGCGCCAGAGGCTGTTCTGCACGTACCACTCGTTCATGGTCCAGGCGCGAGGCTGATGTTCCTCCGGTGCCACGCTCATCCTCCCTGGCGGCGCCTATGGCTCGCAGAGTTGTACTGTCGTGCTCTTAATACTCTTGCCCTCGATCAGCGTCAATGGGCGGCGGATTGGGGGTTGCTGTGGTGACTTCGCCGGGGCCGAGGCCCCTGCTGCCTTGGCGGTCCCAAGCAGATGAGGAGTGCGCGCTACTAGGCGCACCAGTGTGCACCTAGTAGCACGCACTCCTCAATGGTGCATGGCCGTGGGTCACGTTTCACGCTTCACGCGTCACCTCTGCGCGCGGACTCCCCAATGGGCCACCCGAATCCCCCGATCCCCCTAGCCCCAAGCGAGACCGACCTGTAGAATGTCAACACTGGAGCGGATGTGTCCAGGGCGGACACCCGTCCGTCTTTGCATCTGGTGAGCGCCATGAGTGCCGAGAGTCTTCCCGCCGAGGTCAGGCCCTGGATCTGGCGTCCTAACCTGTTGGTCTTCCTCTCCAATGCCTGCGTGATGATCCTCGAGCTGGTGGCCGGTCGCATCATCGCCCCGTATGTAGGCGTCTCCCTCTACACCTGGACGAGTGTCATCGGGGTCATCCTGGCCGGCATCAGCTTGGGCAACTACCTGGGCGGCTGGCTGGCCGATCGCTGGGCCTCCCGGCGGCTTCTGGGCGGGGTGTACCTCCTGGGCGGCCTGTCCTCGTTCATCATCCTCACCGTGGACCTGATGGCTGATCGGTTGCCCTACCAGTGGTCCATCATCCTGCGGATCCTGGTCCTCACTGCCGCCCTCTTCTTCTTGCCCAGTGCCGTCCTAGGGTGCATCTCGCCCATCGTGGCCAAGCTTGCGGTACGGGATCTGGCCAGGACGGGGCGCACGGTGGGCATGATCTATGCCTCCGGCGCTGCTGGCAGCATCGTGGGCACCTTCGCTACCGGCTTCGTCCTCATCTCCTGGTTTGGCACCTACGCCATCGTACTGGGGGTGGCGGTAGTGCTCATGAGCCTGGGCCTTGCCCTGTTGCTCGCCGGCCGGCCCCGGGTCCTGGCGGCGGCTTTCGTGGGCCCAGTAGCCCTGGCGGGGGTAGTGTGGTGGCCCACGCATGCCCTGTCTCCCTGCACCCTGGAGAGCGACTACTACTGCATCAAGGTCCGAGAGGAGAACCGCCACGGGGACATCGTGCGGGTGCTCGTCCTGGACCGGCTGGTGCACAGCTACTCTTCGCTCTCCAATCCCACCCGGCTGGTCTACGGGTACGAGCGGGTCTACGCCGACGCCACCCAATATCAGGCTCAGCGCCACCCTGACCTTAGCGCCCTGTTCATCGGGGGCGGTGGCTATACCTTCCCCCGCTACATGGAGCACCTCTACCCTGGCAGCCGCCTGGACGTGATCGAGATAGATCCGGCTGTCACCCGAGTGGCCTACACCTACATGGGCCTGCCCGAGGACTCCACCATCCGGAGCTTCAACGAGGATGCTCGCATGTTCCTGGAACGGGAGCCCGACCACCGCTATCACCTGATCATGGGCGATGCCTTCAACGACTACTCGGTGCCCTATCATCTGACCACACACGAGTTCAACCAGCGGGTGCGGGCCTGGCTGGATGACGACGGGTACTACCTGGTCAACGTCATTGATGGGGCGGGCGGGGGATTCCTTCGCTCCTACCTGCATACCCTTCGCCAGACCTTCGAGCACGTGTACGTGGTGCCTACCACCGAGGGCTGGCGCTGGTCGGTCCGCAGTACCTTTGTGCTGGTGGCGGGCCGCCGGCCCCTGGACCTGGAGGCCCTGCGGGCGGACGACACGCTCCTGGCTCACCGTGTCCTTAGCCCCGAGGAGGTGGAAGAGGTCCTTTCCGGTGGCCGAACCGTTACCCTAACCGACCGCTACGCGCCGGTGGATCAGCTTCTGTCGGCGGTAGTGCGCGATGAGTTGCCCGAGGGAGTGCAGCCTCCCGAGAGCACAGACAACCCGGCTGATGTGGCGTCTAGCCCGCCGATCGCCGGCTATTAGCTATCCATCTGCGTTCCATCACTTGCGGAGGACCACACAGTGAGCGAGACCGATCCGCTCAAGACTTATCGAGAGAAGCGCGATTTCGCCCGCACCCCGGAGCCGGCGGGCGCGCCACGCCCCACTGAGGGCGCGCCCATCTTCGTTGTCCAGAAGCACGCCGCCTCCACCCTTCACTATGACTTCCGGCTCGAGGTGGGCGGTGTGCTCAAGTCCTGGGCCGTGCCCAAGGGGCCCTCGGCCAACCCCAAGGACAGGCGGTTGGCCGTGCCCACCGAAGATCACCCCATGGAGTATGCGGACTTCGAGGGCAACATCCCCAAGGGCGAGTATGGGGGCGGCGCTGTCATCGTGTGGGATACGGGCACCTACCGAAGCCTGGCCAGGGATGACGATGGCCAGCCCCTCAGCATGGAGGAGTCGCTCGATCGGGGGCGGGTGACGGTCTGGCTGGAGGGACGGAAGCTGCGGGGCGGCTACGCCCTCATCCGGACCGGTAAGGGTGACGATGACCGGTGGCTGCTGATCAAGATGGACGACGATGAGGCAGACCCGGGGGTCAACCTGGTTCGGGACCGGCCGGAGTCGGTCCTGAGTGGCCGGCGTGTGGAGGAAGTGGCGGCGGAGGCGTAGGGGCGGGACACCCCTCCCCTCTCAGGGGAGGGGACGGGGGAAGGGTTCTCCCTAGGGCCGCGGGCTGAACCCCCCGGCTACCTATGCGAAGCCGGCCCTTCGGCCGGCTGGGTATGAGCCCGCCGCAGGCACAGGAGGCACAGGTAGGTGTAGGGGCGGACGACCCTGACCGACCCTTTGGGGCAGGCGCGGTGGCCTGCCCCTACAGGAATCCGCGCAGGTGGTGCCTGCCCCCGCTACGCCGGGCTCACTTCCAGCCGGCCCCGCTCCCCGCAGGGCAGGCTCACGGTGAAGGCCCCGTCGGTGATCTGCTTCACCGGGCAGGGCTGGCCGTTCCACGTCGCCCGGTAGCTCCCAGGCTGCAGGCAGGCCAGGACGCTCAGCTTGGAGCCGGACTGCCCAAAGGTGCGCAGCTCGGCCGCCAGCCCCGTGTTTCCTGGCGCCACCTCGAGCTCTTCCATCCAGACATCGAATCCCGTGGTCAGCCGGCCGGGGCGGAAGTAGGCCCCGTACCACGACAGGACAGGAGCGGACAGGGAGGTGAACTGGTGCCAGCCGGCTCCGCGGCCGGTGGCCACGATGAAGTGCTCGTAGCAGTTGTAGGAGGCGTCCACCTCTCGCTTCCACACGTTCAGGCCGGTGCGGGCGATCTGCCAGCCCAGGTCATCCTCGCCCAGGTCCAGGCAGGTCTTCCAGAAGAACCACTGGTGCGGCATCCACACGGCCCCGTTCCAGTAACCATCAATCAGGTAGTAGGGGGCGCTGCGGTCCACGGCGGTGATGCCGATGGGCGTCCAGAGCTCATTGGGGTTGGCCAGGTGGCCCAGGAGCCTTTCTCTCTGTTCCGGAGTGCAGATGCCGGCTTCTAGGGGGTAGACGCCGTCCAGCCCCTTGTTGAGGTTGACCCCGTTCTCATCCCGCAGGAAGCCTTGCGGGCGACCTTGGTCGTCGTGGACGACGTAGGAGAAGTAGCCGGCTTCTTCATCCCAGGCGTGCGTCTGAAGGGCCTCGGTGAACAGCCGGATGTCCTCGTCGTACGCGGGCAGGTCCTCTTCGCGACCCAGGGCCTGGGCGGCCATGCGCAGGATCTTGGCGGTGCGGATGGCATGGCAGGTGTTCGAGGCCGGCGCGACCCGGTCCGTGAGCTTGTGCTTGTGCACGTAGACCTGAGCGGCGTAGTCGTCCCAGCCGCCGGAGTTGTAGAAGTAGTCCCAGGTCTTGAGCAGGTTGGAAGGCAGGGAGCGGGTGGTGGAGCTGCCCAGCCGCCCGGCCATGAACTCGTGGTACTGTTTGAGCCGAGGGTAGAAGTGCGCTAGGAGCTCCCGGTCCTGGGTGCGGTTCCAGATGTCCAAGAACAGGTAGTGCTGGACCGGCACCGGGCTGCCGTGGTGGATGAAGGCGGCGTGCGGGTCACCGGGCTCGGTGAGGTAGGCATTGAGGTAGTCAATCGCCCCTTCCGGGTTGGTCTCCAACAGGCCCAGCCCCACGAAGCCGGCGTCCCAGGTGTAGAGGCAGTTCCACCAGCGCCCGTAGGTGTAGTGGCGCACGTGGGTGCCGCGCACGTAGAGGGGGTAGACCAGGTTGGTGAGGGTGGTGGCGGCCATACGGTCCTGGCTGAACTCGTAGGGCTTGCCGTCCGGGTTGCCGGCCGAGATGAAGCGGCGGGCACGGGCAGCGTTATAGGCGGCCTCGTGGGCCTCGTGGTCGCCGCCGAAGCTGGCCAGCCGCGCCTGGACGGAGGCGCTATCCCCGCAGCAGACGAGCCCGTAGAGCACCCGGCTCTCACCCGGCCCCAAGGGGATGGGGCGCAGGAAGGCATTGGTGAAGTGGCCGTCGGTCTTTCGGGGGTCCCACCAGTGGCGCAGGACGTTGGAGACGTGCTCGTGAACCAACCGCGGCAGGAAGTGGTCTAGCTCGTCGGTGAGGAACTCCCGGATCTGGAAGTGATCCCAGTCCCAGCCCAGGCCGTATTCCACCCCGGGGATGTCACGGTACTGCAGGCGCACGCTGCTGGGGGTGGGGCCGGGGAGGATCTCAGGCCGGTACTCCCAGGCGACCTCGCTGAAGCGCACTTCGGCGGTCCGGCCGGCCGGGCAGAGGACGAACCCATCCAGCTCCACCGGGCTGCCGCCCTCGGCGGTGAGCACCAGCGACTGGGCTCCGGTGGGCAGGTTGGGCAAGGGGACCTCGGTCACCCACAGGCCCTCGGTGGGCATCAGGTTCACGGTGGTCTCAGCCAGCCCCGTCAGCTGCAGGCGACAGGGAGCAGAACCGGGAAGCCGGTAGCGGATGAGCAATGCCGCGTCGGAGAGCCCCTCGGGCACGTTCACGGTGTAGGTCAGCCGGTCGCCAGCGTCGGCCCCGAAGCGTTGACCCACGCCGCTTCCCCCCACGAAGCCGTGGTCACGGATCTCGCCTCGATACATGCCGTCGGGCACGAGGTTATCGGTGGGGCGAGGGTGGGCCCAGGTGAGATCGTCGTAGGACAGGGCATCTATCCAAGTGGCTCCCTCCGGCAGGTGGACCTGACCCGGACGGACGACCTCGTCGCAGTTGGGGCGGAGCTGAGGGAAGTAGACGGCGGCCACGAAATGGAGGGCCAGGGCTTGGGGCAGGTCGGTGTTGTTGACCAGGTGGCAGCGGATGAGGCGGGTGTCATCGTCTAGCCGCACGTAGGAGATGTCGGCGTAGACCTGGTCCTTCCACTCCAGTTCGTGGCGGTAGGTGTAGTAGGACAGATCCGGCGCCGCCTCCCAGGGGTAGTGCATGGATTCCCACTTCACGTTGGGGACGGCCACCCGGCCCCGGTAGAACCCGGGGAATACGCTCAGGTCGAAGCGGATGCCGGAGGGAACATCAGGCACGTGGGAAATGCCCACGTAAGCTTTGGTGTAGGGGCCCCACTGGGGCAGGTTCAGATCGTGGTTGCTCTTGAGTGGTTGCATCGGGTTCTCCCTGGTTGGATGGACCGGCTGGCGCGCGAGGTCAAGGTCCTGTGCTCACTGAGGCTGCGAGTATAGCCGGGGCCGGATGGCCCGGCCAGAAGTGAGGTGGAGCCCTCACCCCCCAGCCCCCTCTCCCACGCCATGGGAGAGGGGGGCGGGAGCTCCCCTCAGCCATCGCCCCCTAGCTTGCGCGCCCATAGCCCCGTGGTACACTTCCCCTACTTCGCCCGACCCCTGGGCAATGAAGGTGCACGAATGGTCAGAGCTTCCTCAGCGCAGTGACCGAGATCCCGCCATCTGAGGCGCCGTAGAGGCGTCTGTTCGGCGCGCGCTCCTCGTGTCGCTGCCGTGATCGTCCGCGTCTTGCCGGTTTTCACTCAGCGGACTCGAGGAAGCTATGTACCCTACGAAACCATTCCCTGCCGACTCGTGGCAGCGCCAGGCCAGGCGCCTGCTGCAGCATTACCTCTTTCCCCATCGTTCTGCTATGGCCCTTCTGGGCCTGCTCATCCTGGCCGGCACAGGCTTGGAGCTGCTTGGGCCCCAGGTGCTTCAGTGGGCTATTGACGCTGCCCTCTCTGGCACTACCTCCTCCTATCTTGGGCGCCTCGGCTTGCTCTACATGGCCACCATCCTCATGGTCCGAGCTGTTCAGGCGGGCACGGCCTACTTGGCCGCCGACCTGGGCTGGCGGGCCACTAACCGTCTGCGGGGAGACCTCGCCCGACACGTCCTAGCCCTGCCCCTGCACTTCCATGCCGAGCTGACGCCGGGCCGACTGGCCGAGCGCATTGACGGGGACGTGGGCGCCCTGGGTGGGCTGCTCTCGAGCTTCGTCCTCCGGCTCTTGGCCAATGGGGTGCTCCTCATTGGGGCCATCGTCGTCCTCTTCGCCAAGGACTGGCGGGTGGGACTGATCTTCCTGGCCTCGCTGGCGGTGACGGTGCTCGTGTACCGCCGGCTGGGGAGCGTGGCCGTGCCCGCGTCTCGCGCCGAGCGCCAGGCCCAGTCCGAACTGATGGGGGTGCTGGAGGAGGACCTGGCCGGGGCGGCAGATGCCCGGCCCCTGGGCGCGGAGCCCTACCTGCTCCGGCGCCTCTACCGGGCCGCCCGCGAGCACGTCCTCGCTTCTCGGCTGGCCTGGCCCTTGGGCGCCGTGCCCTTCGCCGCCACCCTGCTGATCATGGGGCTGAACGAGGCCCTGGGATTGGCTGTGGGGGTGCGGCTGGTGGAGACCGGCGTCCTTACGCTGGGCACCGTTTACCTCATTGCCCAGTACAACGAGCTCGTTGGCCAGCCGCTACGCGAGCTGTCCCGTCAGCTGGGCCAGCTCCAGGCCGCGGGTGCCAGCGTCCAGCGGGTCGAAGCCCTCTTAGCCCACCCGCCCGAACGCGATGCCGAGGAAGAGGGCGGGCCCGTGCTTCCTCCCGGCCCGCTAGGTGTCCGCTTCCGGGACGTGGACCTCGCCTACCCGGGTGGTCCGCCGGTGCTGCGGGGCTTGAGCTTCGCCCTCGCCCCCGGGCGCTGCCTGGGCGTGGTGGGCCGGACGGGGGGCGGCAAGTCCAGCCTGGCTCGGTTGCTCCTGCGGCTGTATGAGCCCACGGGAGGCTCCACCCTGATCGGCGCTGGCGACGAGTGGCACGACATCCGCCAGGTGCCGCTGGCGGAGCTACGCCGCCGGGTGGGGCTGGTGACTCAGGAGGTGCAGCTATTCCCGGCCAGCGTGCGCGACAACCTCACCCTCTTTGGTGCCCTGGCGGCCGACGACGACCGGTTGACCTGGGCCCTGGAGGAGGTGGGGCTGGGAGCCTGGCTGCGGCGGCTTCCTCGTGGGCTAGATACCCTCGTCCTCTCCGGAGAGGGCGGCCTCTCTGCCGGCGAGGCCCAGTTGCTGGCCCTGGCGCGGGTCTTCCTACGCGACCCCGGGCTGGTGCTTCTGGACGAGGCCTCCTCCCGGCTGGACCCCTCCAGCGAGGCTCTGCTTCAGCGGGCAGTGGACCGGCTGCTTGCGGGCCGCACTGCCATCGTCATCGCCCACCGCCTGAGCACACTGGACCGCACCGACGAGGTGCTGGTGATCGAGGCTGGGCAGGCGCGGGAGCACGGGCCGCGAGAGGCTCTCGCCGCTGACCCAGGCTCGCGCTTCCACCGTCTGCTGCAGGTTGGGCTGGACGGCTCGGACGGCGCGTCGGGTTCTGAGGAGTAGATCGTGAAGTCCTGGAAAGCGTCACTCAAGCTGATTGCCTATTACCCGGGGTGGTACGCCGCCTCGGCCGGCGTTTGGGCTTTGGCCTTCTTCGTTCCCATCGGCACTGGGCTGGCCATGCGGGGGCTGCTCGACCGGTTGGCAGCCGGGCCGGCTACCCTGGCCAACGCCTGGAGCTGGATCGCGCTCATCCTGGCCATCCGGCTGGGCCGCTCGGTGCTCGACTTCCCGGCCGCCTGGGTATTCGCCCACCACCTGGGGCGCGTCCGCACCCTCCTGCGCGCCAACCTCCTTCGCGGCTACCTGCGCCGGCTGGGGACCCAGGAGGTGGCGGTGGACGGTGTGGGCGACGCCCTGAACCGGTTGCGCGACGATGTGGAGCCCCTGGCCCACCTGGCCGCCGACGACGGGGTGGACGCGTTGGGGCGGGCGGTGCGGCTGGTGGTGATGTTAGGCATCCTCCTGGCGGTGAACCCGACCGTCACCTTGGCCGTGGTTCCGCCGCTGGTGGGCTGTGCCCTGCTGGCACAGGTGCTTTCGGCTCGGCTGGTCCGCTACCGCGAGGCCAGTCGGCGGGCGACGGGGGAGATGGCGAGCTACCTCAATGAGATGCTGGGCGGCGTGCAGGCGCTCAAGCTGGCCGGCGCCGAGGCCGCGGCTGCCGGTCAGTTCGAAGTCCGCTGCGAGGCCCGTCGGCGTGCCGGCCTCCGCGATACTCTGGCCAGTGAAACGGCGGAGCGGGGCCTGGACGGGCTGACCCAACTTGCCGGTGGGTTGGTGCTGCTCGTGGCTGCGCCCGCCCTGACGGCCGGGACCTTCAGCGCGGGAGACCTGGCGCTGTTCATCTCCTGCGCTGGGCAGGTGACCGACGTGGTTAGCTTCTTCACCCACATGCTGGTGGTCTACCGGCAGGCGGACGTGTCGGCTGCTCGGCTGGCCGCGTTGGTGCCGGAGGGGGAGTCGGGCACCATCGTGGAGCGGGGCCCGATCTACATGGATGGCCGCCTGCCCGAGATTCTCCGGCCCGAGCGTACGCCCGATGACCGGCTGCAGCGGCTGGAGGTGCGCGGGCTCACCTGCCGCCATGCCGGAAATGGCCACGGGATCGAGGACGTGAGCTTCAGCCTGGAGGCCGGCACCCTCACCGTCATCACCGGGCCGGTGGGCTCGGGCAAGAGCACACTGCTGCGGGCCCTCCTGGGGCTGCTACCCCTGGACGGCGGTGAGGCGCGCTGGAATGGGCAAGTGGTTGAGGACCTGGGAGGGTTTCTGCGGCCACCTCGGGCGGCGTACGTACCCCAGACGCCGGTGCTGTTCAGCGATACCCTGAAGGAGAATGTCCTGCTGGGGCTGGAGGTCTCGGACGAGGAGCTGGAGCAGGCGTTGCACGTGGCGGTGCTGGGGCCGGACGTGGAAGTGCTTTCGGAGGGGCTGGAGACGGTGATCGGGCCCCGGGGGGTGAAGCTCTCGGGAGGCCAGCAGCAGCGCGCGGCGGCGGCGCGGGCCTTGGTGCGCGAGCCGGAGTTGCTGGTGCTGGATGACTTGTCGAGTGCGCTGGATGTGGAGACGGAGCGGCTCCTGTGGGAGAGGATTCTGGGTAGAGGGAGGACGGTGCTGGCGGTGTCGCACCGGCCGGAGGTGCTGCGGCGGGCGGATGAGGTGATCGTGCTCAGGGAGGGGCGAGTGGAGGCGGTGCATAGCGGGGGTATGCGTGAGCCATGGGGGAAGGGCGGACGCGGCTAGGGCCACAGCGGAGCTGTGGCTGCCGCCATGCCTAGCCCTGAGGGCCTACAGCCGAGGGTGGACAGCGTTCGATCACTCTACAGGGTGATCGAATGCTGTGGGTCCTCTCGGCGGGCAGCCAGCGGCCTACTGCGACTTGTTTGCCTTTTCCATCAGCCGGGAAGTAGTGGACCTAGGAAGTCTGTAGCTGCTGTTCACTTGCACTGCGAAGTGCTATCATCCCGCCGCCGTTTCCGCAAGCAGTATTGGGATAGGGAGGATACTAGCGCCGGGCTGGAGGTGGCGCCGTGGTTCGTTGTGAACCCCCACCTGGGAGGGGCTTTCCAAGGAAGGGGCGGCGAAGAAGACCCTCGTCATCGTGCCCTGAGGCCGAGGGAAGGTCTGGGACGACGCTCCCGACCGGGGACGGGTGGTCGCGGGTAAGCCATACTGAGGAGGAGCCAACATGGTAGCATCGCCGGTGGTGGACTTGCTCGTCCGACGTGGTGAGGAGCTTCTGGCCCAGCCCAGGTCAGAGTCGCCGCTCTCAGACATCCCCCAGGTCAACGCGCTGGTGTCAGACATCGAGAACCAGCCTCACGCCTTCGTGCTGGGCTGCCTGATGCAGCGGCAGGTCCCTTTCGAGAAGGCCTGGCGCGTGCCACATGAGATCCGTGCCCGCCCAGGCAGCTTTGACTTCCCGCGGCTACTAGAACTCACGCCCCAAGCAGTTCAGGACCTGTTCCGTAGACCTCCCGCACTGCACCGGTCAACGAAGCGATGGCCGAAGTCTTCTACCGGGGTGTGCACCAGATCGCTGACGAATACGCTGGGGATGCCTCGCGCATATGGGCAGGAAGCCCCAGCTGCGATACGGTGCGGCGAAGGTTTCTGAGCGTTCACGGTGCCGGGCCGAAGATCGCATCAATGGCCGTGAACATCCTGGTGCGCGACCTGAAGGTGCCCCTCACTGACCGGCGATCCCTCGACGTCGCCCTCGATGTCCACACCCGCCGCGTCCTCAAGCGAACCGGCCTCGTGCCTGCAGGAGCTGAGGACTCCGAGATGCTCCAGGCTGCCCGCCTGATCGGCCCTGACTACCCAGGGCTGCTTGACCTGCCGCTGTGGGAGATCGGGCGCGAGACTTGCCACGAGGTGGGGCCTGGTTGCCGGCGCTGCCGCCTGGGCAAGCACTGTCCGAGCGCAGGAAGACGTCGAGGAGGCTAGGGGGGTGTTCACGATCGACGTCCCCCGGGCAAGGCAGGTAGCGGCCGATCTGCTGGCTGCCTATGGGGAGCAGGGGATCTTCGGCAGAAAGGATATGCCGGAGGACCTCTTGCCGGAGGGGGTGAGGCCGGGCTCGGAGGAGCACCGCCGCTTCGTCACCCTCACGGTGGCCATAGACTACATGCGAAACGCCGACGAGCTTTGGACGGCGGGCCGACGTACCTACGCGGATCCGCAGACACGCTGCCTCTACGACCCCCACGTGGTGGCCGACACGGGCCTGGCGAAGGTCATCGCCGACATGCAGCGCTATGGGCTGTCTAGAAAGCCCCAGCAGGATGCCACCACCTGGGCCACCGTCTGCACTACGCTGGCCACACGCTTTGGGGGCCGGGTGGGCGTGCTCCTGGAGACTGCCGGGACGGACGCGCCCAAGCTTCTCGAGCTGGTGCGCAAGCGCTACGGGGGCGGATTCCCCTTCCTCAAGGGCGCCAAGATTGGTCCCCTGTGGGTGAGGATGCTGCACGACAACTGCGGGGTCCCGCTCCAGCGCCTGGGCGACATAGCTCTGCCGGTGGACGTGCACACTGCTCAGGCCACGCTGCAGTTAGGCTGCGTGCGTCCGCTACGGGACAGAGGGCCGATGTCGGCGCTCACGGAGGCGGTGCAGCGGGTGTGGCGCGAGGCGCTGAAGGACAGCCCAGAGGGCGTCTATCCCCTGAAGCTGGATGAGCCGCTGTGGACGCTCAGTCGCCTGGGTTGCAGAGCCACGCAGACCTGGCCGTGTGGGACGCGTGGGCAGTGCCCGGTAGCGGCGTATTGCTTGCCGGAGAGGGTATGGCTGCAGGTGGCTGGGAACCCTGGATCCAGCAGGTCGGAGTGGCGTGTGACCACAGACAGGTAGCTAGGAAGCGAGAACCGCCGGCGTGACACCGGCGGTTCCCCTACCTTGGCTGCTCTGGGTTCAGCGGGCTCCGGCCTAGGGCCGACTCAGAATGTGGAGTGTGCTGTCCTCTTTCTCGATAGCCTCACGTGCCTCTGGTATCAACCGATAGCGCCAGATGCCGCCTACCTTGTCAGACTCCATCATGTGACCGGTGCCTGTCCTACCCGGCCGGCCGGCGGTGTCGACTCCGGGAGTGGCCTCGATCCGCCTGCCGAGTGCCCCGAGGATACCCGACAGCTGCGAGTCGCTCAGGCCGAGCTTCTGGACGAGGTCACGGCGTAAGAGACCGGCATCACCGGCCTCGTACAGTGAAGCGAGGAGCTGCTTGTAGTTCTCTCCCAGCTCTCGTCTATTGAGCACATCCTGAAGGAATCTCACTAGAGCTGTGCTCCTGTCTGCACCCTTCTCCGCGACCTCATCAACCGGGTGTTGCTCTGCCTCACCACTCCGGGGCTGCCCCCGAATCGCAAGAAACTGAGCGTACTCCTCCGGCGTGCCCTCGAACTCAACAACCTTCATGGCAACCTCCCTGGACTCCATTGCAGGTTCCTCCTGCATCCGACAAGTAACCTCCCGTGCTGCTGCTTCCGCATTACTCGGCACCTCCTCAACCTGACATCGCGGTGGCCCTTCGCCCCACTGCTGAAGACAGTTTAGATCATCGGTACGCGGTTGTCAAGAGGTTCTCACGAGTGCTTTAGCACCAAACGAGGCGCTGAGCAACCGGGGCTCTGCGGGAGGCAGGCCAGAACGGGGCTGAAGTCCGAGTCGGATGGGAGCCGGATGCGAACCTAGCCCAGGAGGGCAACTGCGTCCACTCTCCGGGCACGGTTCATGCGCGCATACAGAGGTCTAGGCACTAGTGCGCCTATGCGAGGAGGCGCCTGCGTGATCTCACACAGAAACGTAGGTGCCAGAGCCACTGAGGGCAGTGATTCCAATCACTCCAGAGCATTCGGCTGGCTAGGGATTTACTCAGCATCGCCCATCGCTGGCTCATATGGAGCTGGTAGGAGATCGGTGTGGTCGACCCGGTGGAGGGCTACAAGTTCATCACCTCTCGTATCGCAAGCTTCGAGAACAGAATGGGCGAGAGCTTCAACTCCTACATACAGCTATCTTCAGCTGTAGTGGGAGGATACGTTTGGACTAGAACACAACTACATGACTCCCAACTGCTCGGCGTCATCCATGTTCTGGCTCCTGTCTTACTGGTGCTGATTGGGACCAGCACGGTGCTCTTGGTTGTCTTCGATGTTCGCAGTTGGTGCGGGTACAGAAAGGCCGAGTCGAACCTAACGGGGGGTGCGGCCCCTAACCCTCGATTCCCTGGTTCTATGCTCCAGGAATTGGTGATGATCACGTTCGTGGTGGTTACCACCGCCCTTGGTGCCTCCTACCTATGGCTGCAATCGTAGGGAAGAAGGCGCACAGTCGGCCCCGACAGAGGAAGGTCGAGCGGACAAGCTAGAGGGCCGGCGGGACAGACGGTTGCGACTCGGCACGCGCTCATGCAGGCGCCTTCTCACAAGAGAGCGCTGGTGCCTAACCCCTGTACGAGCGTGTGCCGTGTCATAGCCGTCAGTAGCCAAATGTGCGGTGAGGACAAGATGACCTGCACTACAAGCCTCCTCCCCCCTCACGCCTCCCGCGTCAGGTCGAACCCCTTGATCTGCCGGATGATCCGCACGCACTCGCGCACCGTCACTTCCACGATCCTGGCCCCCTTCTCCGGCGTGGCCAGGTGGGGCCTGCCCACGTACCCCTTGGGCACCTGGAGGATCCAGTCCACCTTGTACTGCACCTCGGGGATGGACTTCTCGAAGTAGGGCCCCTCCCCCTCGGGCAGAGGCTCCAGCCGGTCCAGGTGCACCAGCTCCGGCCGGAAGTAGGCCACATTAGACGTCTCGCCCTCGCCCCCGTGCCCCTCCCGCACCGGTGACTCCATGGCATCAGCCGCCAGGGGGCGGAACTGGCCGATGTTGAGGGCAAAGACGCTGTAGTCCTCCACCCGCTCGTGCTTGAGGGTGTGCAGCAGGAAGTCGAAGCCGGCGTTCACGCCCCCGTGAGCGACCAGCAGGACGATCTTCCTGAACCCGTTGCGGGCCGCCTCCGAGCACAGCTCGCGCAGGATGTTCACCACCAGGGCCGGTGACATGGCGATGGTGCCGGGATAGGCCTTCATCTGGTCATTCATGTTCAGGTACAGCGTGGGCAGGATGATCACCGGCTCCTGCTCGGCGATGAGCTCCGCTGCTCCCTCGGCCCGGATAGCATCGGTGCCGGTGGGCAGGTGCGGCCCGTGCATCTCCACGCAGCCCATGGGCAGGACGGCCACATCCGTCTCCTGGGCCAGCTCAGCCACCTCTGGCCCGGGCATCTCGTGCCACTTGTAGGTGCGACGCTTGGTCACCGATCCGCCTCCTCTGGTGGGTCAAGACGCCTTTGCCTCACGCCACGCCACGAGGACGCGGCGCTTCCCTTCCTGTACTCAGCGCCTTTGCGTCTCTGCGTGAGGCTCTCCGTTCTCTACGCCGGGTTGAGCACCCCTTCCGATCGAGGCGCCCTCGCCACGACGGCGGCGATCACCCCAATCAGCAGCAAGTCCAGGACCACCAAGATCGCCAGTTCCGGAGCGACGGTAGCGAAGGTGCCGCCCTCCTGGGTGATCTCGATCAGCGGCCCGATCATGTAGTAGGTGGGGAAGACACGGCCGATCCACTGGGGGATCTCCGGGAACAGGTATACGATCACCGGCGCATACAGGAGTAGGCCGGTCCCCTTGATCACGGTGAACAGGGTGTTGATGTCTTTGACGAAGGCGCCGAGCAGGATGCCGACGGCGGCGGCCATGATCGCTCCCAGCACCAGGGTGACAAATAGGAGCAAGGGCTCGCCGCCCCACGCCCGATTCAGGACGAGGGTGACGGAGACCATGACGATGCTGAGGATCACCCCCAGCAGCCCCTTGGCCAGGAACACCTCACCAAGCGAAGCCGGCGTGGTGGTAAGCGCCCGAAGGGTCCGCTTCTGCTTCTCTTCCACCAACAGGGCTGCCGGCACCACGCCTCCCCCCAGAAACATTGCCATCATCAAGATGAAGGGCAGCAACCGACTCTCCCAGGGTACCGTTGCCCCCTCGCCCAGCGTGGTGGAGACGATCTCCACCGGCGCCTCTTGACCGGCCAGCTCTCGGATCAGCGTCGCTAGTGTCGAGCCCGTCACGGCCCGGTTACGGAGCGTGCTCTCGCCCCACAGGTAAGCGGTAAGGGTGGCGGTGTCACCACGCCTGATCTGCTCATCGAAGTCGGCCGGGAGGACGATGCCCATGTCTACCGCCCCAGCGGCGGTGGCTGACCGAAGCTCGGCGGCGGAAGCGTAGACCTTCACGTCCAGCGACTCCAGGGCCCGAGCCCGGGTCACCAGCTCCGAAGCCCCCTCGTCAGCCAGGCCCAGGCGGGCTCTGCCCGAGAACACCGTGCCGAAGAGCAGCGACACCACGACGGTGAGCACGATCGGCACTACTACTGCGAAGATGAACATGACGTTGCGCCATCCCTGGCTGATCTCCTTGCCCAGGAGCACGCCGATTCGCCGCAAGCTCATGCGAACCTCCTTCGCAGCGTCACCATGCCCAGCCCGACAAAGACGGCGGCGGATGCCGCTAGCAGGGCCAGCGATGATCCCACTTCCGCCCAGCCGGCACCGAAGTTCACCACCCGGTGCACCGTGTCCACCAGGTAGTGCGACGGCAGCAGGCGAATCCATCCGGACACCAATCCGGGCAGGAGCACCGACAGGCCCGGGATGGCCAGCAGCACGATTGCCAGTATGCCCCACCCAACCACCGACATGAAGTCACGGGCTACCGATGCTATCAGGAACGCCAGCCCGGTCACCATCACCGACCCGATGAGCAGGGTGAGCAGAATCAGGAGCGGTTGCCGCATGAGGCCACCGGTAATCGCCATCAGCAGTGCCGCTTGGGCGAAGGCTAGGCCGGTGCCGGTGATCAGCTTGCCCAGGAAGAGGCCAGGCACAGTCAACGGCGTGACCAGCAGGGCCCGTAAGGTGCCCGACTCCACTTCGCTGCTGATCAGGCTGGCCATCCCTAGGGTCTCCATCATGAGCACGAACACAGCCAGCAGAGGCAGCATCCGGTCGCGCGGTGGGATCTGCTGGCCCGCCAGGTCCGGCCCGAGCACTTCTTCCTGCGTTTCGATGTTGAGTGGTTCGCCACCGATGAGGAAGGCCAGTTCCCGCACGAACATGACGTAGACGTCCTGGAACTCGGGGGGAAGGTCGCCGGTGAAGTAGAGCTGCACTGTGGGCCTCTGGCCGGCCGAGATCTGCTCTGTCATGTCGGGAGGCAACACCACGCCCACCTGATACTGGCCCCCTGCAACCGCCGTCCGTAGAGCCTCCTCTGAGGGCTCGCTCTCCAGGACTACCCCTTCCTCAGCCAGGGCTTCCACCAGCGCCGGGGGCATGACCGGGGCGTAGATGCCCATGGTGAGCTCTTCGTTGATGGTACGCGGCATGAGGAAGTAGGCCGCGATGTAGAACACCATCCCCACCACCGTGATCAAGGCGAAGAAACGGTTGCGGAAGTATAGGTTCAGGTCCTTGGCGACGACGATGGCGACGACGCGGCCGTCGCTCATGTGAGCCTCCGGCCGGTGATGGCAATGAAGATGTCTTCCA
The DNA here is from genome assembly GCA_050945695.1 of Anaerolineae bacterium. Lineage (GTDB taxonomy): Bacteria > Chloroflexota > Anaerolineae > DRVO01 > DRVO01 > Ch71. Next base: position 33,335 of record JBMNTK010000002.1, read on the forward strand.
GGGTGGCCTCTTCGGTGTGGACGGTCACCACGCGCTCCTGGCGAAAGAGCGCCTCTACCTCGGCGGGCGTGTCGGGCCGATCCAGGACGATCTCCCGCACGGCCAATTCTCCATCATCCCGGGCCACCTCCGCCCGCAGGCGCCGCTGTCCGTAGCTCTGTTTCAGGGCGTGGGGGGTATCCAGGGCCACTATTCTCCCCTGGTTGATGAAGGCCACCCGGTCGGAGAGCCGGTCGGCTTCCATCATGTCGTGGGTGGTCAGGAACACCGTGGCTCCCCGTTCCCGTTCCTCCAGGATGATGTTGCGGATGGAGGCGGCCGAAGCAGGATCCAGCCCCTCGGTGGGCTCATCCAGGAATAGGATGCGCGGCCGGTTGACCAGGGCGCGCGCGACCATCAGCCGCTGCTTCATCCCCTTGGAGTAGGTCTCTACCCGATCGGTGCCCCGACTCTCCAACCCCACCCGGCGCAGCAGGGCGACGGGATCGAAGTCCTGGACCCCGAAGAGCTTGGCAAAGAGGGTGAGGTTGGCAATGCCGGACATCTGCTCGTAAAGGTTGGTCACCTCGAAGCAGACTCCGATCTGAGCCTGCACCCGCTTAGGGTGTCGCGCCACGTCTTCCCCCAGGAGGGTCGCTCGGCCCTCTTTGGGGCGCAGCTGCCCGGTGAGCATCTTGACGGTGGTAGATTTGCCTGCGCCGTTGGGGCCTAGGAAGCCGAAGATCTCCCCTTCGGCCACGCTGAAGCTGATGTGATCAACGGCGGTGAGGTCACCGTAGCGGTAGGTGAGGTCCTCCGCCAGGATAGCTGGGGCGCCCATAGTCCCTCCGATGGTCAGATCGCGAATGACAACAGCGGCAGAAAGCGATAGACCCCGCAAGCACGTCCAGACGGGCATCACGACACCGACTGGACACACCACGGGGGCCTTCGCTCCTGTTTATACTACCTATCTTATCACTTAGCCACTGCCCCCAAAAGCCAAGGAGGTCTGGGGGCCAGCCGTCGCTCCCGCCTTTCGATAGCGCTCCTTGCGAGCGGACCGCATTGGGGCTAGCCTTTCGGCGCATCTGACCAAGGGGGTAGTGGCGATGTCATCCATGAGGGCAGCCGTTCCTGCGGAGCTGGACCTTTCGGAGGAACGCTTGGAGGTGGCAGGACGCGTGCTGGAGCGGGCCGTGGAGCAAGGCACGGCGCCCGGCGTAGCGGCGGCCGTGCTCAGGAACGGCCGACTGGCGCGGCTCTGGGCATTCGGTCGCCGGTCGCCAGGGGAGGATGCCGCGCCGGTGGAGGCGGACACCATCTTCCTCGTGGCCTCCCTCACCAAGCCCGTGGTCTGTGCCGGGGCGATGCTTTTGGTGCAGGACGGGATCCTGGCGCTGGACCAGCAGGTGGCGGCCCTGGTGAAGGGGTTTGGCAAGAAGGGCAAGGACCGTATCACCGTGCGCCACCTCTTCACCCACACCTCCGGCCTGCCCGACCAACTGCCCAACAACGCCGAGCTGCGGCAGCGCCATGCCCCAATCGAGGAGTTCGTGCAGGAGGTCTTCCAGGTCGAGCCGCTGTTCCCGGCCGGCACCAAGATCAGCTACCAGAGCATGGGCATCCTCATCCTGGCCGAGATCGTCCAGCGCCTCACCGGCCAGCGCCTGCGCGACTTCCTGCGCGAGCGGCTCTTTGCCCCCCTGGGCATGACCAGCACCACCCTGGGCCTGCCTGACTCAGGCATGGAGCGCACCGCCCTGGTCGGCTCTCCCGACGAGCCCCAGTACGGCACCTCCGAGGCCGACTGGGGCTGGAACTCCCCCTACTGGCGTGATTTCGGCGCTCCCTGGGGCGGGCTGCACTCCACCGCCTCCGACCTGGCCCGGTTCCTGGCCCACATGCTGGGTGACCTGCCCGGGCCGCTGACCCCGGCGGCGCGGGAGGCGATGGTGCGAGATCAGACCTCCCCCATGCCGGGCATCTCGCCGGAAGACAAGCTCACCTACCGTTGGGGGCTGGGCTGGGCGCTGGGCCTCAATCAGTTCGGCGACCTGACCTCACCCGACACCTTCGGCCACATCGGCGCTACCGGCACCGTCTTCTGGGCCGACCCGGCCACGCACCTGGCCTGCGTCCTCCTCACCAACCAACCGGGCAGGAACGACTACCTCTTCCCCCGCTTCTCGAACGCGGTGGCCAGCACTACAGGGTAAAGGCCACAGAGGCACAGAGACACGGAGACGGATAGGTAAGCAACAGAGTGGCGATGTGGCTTGAGGTACGTGCGTATGGGGCCTCCATCACTCCCCATCCCCTCCGTGCCTCTGTGTCTCTGTAGCTAGACCGGGCGCAGGATCCTCAACAGGTTGTCGCCAAGGATGGCCTCCCGCTCCTCGCGGGTGAGGTCCAGGCCCTGGATCAGATCCAGGTGAGCGCGGTCTACACCGAAGGTGGTACCGGCGGGGCTGCTGGTGCAGGGGAAATCGGTGCCGAAGAGCAGTTGGCGCCAGTGTCGGCGGGCGAAGACCTGGGTGTACTCCAGGTCACGGCTTAGGGCCCGCAGACCCGAGCCGGCGGAGATGTCGGCGTAGAGGTTGGGGCACTCCGCCAGCATCTGGTCAGCGCGGCCCGGCTCCTCCACCGGCCCGGCCGGATAGGCCTGACCCTCGGGCGGATTGGCCGCCATGTGCGCCCACCAGGCCGGCCCGTGAGCGATGAAGCGGGTCCCGGGGAAAGCCCGAACCATAGCCTCGAAGGCGTCTATGTCCCGGTTGATGTTGTCATCCAGGTGCAAGAGCACCGGCAGCCCGGCCTCGCCACACAGACCGTAGACCTCCTGGACGCGGGGGTCGTCTGCCCGCACGGAGTTGGTCGGCGGGTTGGGCTTCCACTCCCCAAACCCCCGGCAGCCGGCCTCCACCAGACGCCTTATCTCGTCGGCGTAGGAGATGCCGGGCTGGCGCACATCGAAGACGCCGAAGGGGATGAACCGGTCCGGGTGCAGGCGTGCCTGCTCCAGGACGGTCTCCGTGGTGACGAAGGGGGGCACCTCGGCGCCCGGCGGCACCGGCAGGGGCAGGAGCACGGCCATGTCCACCCCGGCCGCGTCCAGATAGGCCAGATTGGCGATGTTGTTGACCGCATCGCGGCAGGAGTCCGCGAAGGCATAGGCGGGGAAGGGTGGCTTCTCCAGCCGCTCCATGGTCATGCCTATGGCAGCGGCGGTCAGGTGCGTGTGTACGTCTACGATCATCCTCTACCTCCAACACACCAGGCCCGCCCTCAGGCTAGGCCCTGGTGACGGTATCGAGCCAGAACCGGCTGAACTTATCCCCATCCACTCGGGTCACGACCCGCGTTGGCCGTCCCCCCTCTTCGATGCGCTCGTGGAGCAGCCCGTCCTCGAGGGTTAGCCTCAGCGGCAACTCGGCAACCTCGACGCCCTCCTCCCAGCCCAGGGCGATGGCAACGGCCAAAGGGTCGTGCAGGAAGTTGACGATGTCATCCGGCAGGCCTGGGCAGGTTCGCCCGAACCTCTCTGCCATCTGTTCCTCTTGGGCAAACGCCTCTGCCTGCTTGGCGATCAGCCGGGCCAGCGGCCCTGATCCCCGGAGGCGATCCAGGTCGGCCTGGCGGAGCCACGTCTCCACCGTGACCGACAGGGGGATGAGGGTTGGGTTCGAGCGCTGGAAGACGAAGAGGGCCGAATCAGGATCTGCCTGCACGTTCCAGTCCATCTCGTTCCCCCACTGAGGGAACCCCGCCCGGGGTGCGTAGACGTATCCGCCCATCAGGTACAGCTGGGCCTGGCGTAGTATGCCGGGCGAGCGTCTCTCCAGCAGGGCCAGGTTCGTGAACGGACCTACGGCGGCGATGATCGCCCCCTGCTCGATGCTGCGCTCCAACAGCGACAGGGCATCGTCCAGCCTGCCGGGGGCGGGGGGCACGGGTTCCGGCCAGTAGGCAGCCTCATCGGGGAGGCCCGGGTGGAGGCGGTAGCAGCCCAGGGAGACGTCGGCGCCGGCGGCAACGGGGATATCGCCCCGGCCGGCCAGCTCCAGGGCATAGCGGGTATAGCCGGCCCTCCGTCCGCCGTCGTCTGAGTTGGTGGTGACGGCGATCAGCTCGGCGCCCGGCCAGCCCAGCACTATGGCCAGGGCGCACAGGTCGTCTATGTCGCCCCCAAGGTCGGTATCGAGGTGCAGCTTGAGCGCTGTCATCGTCTCCCGTTGGGGCGCCCGATCCTGCTCTCGGCCAGGCGCCGCCTGTCGAGGATAGCCGGTGTCGCCCCGGCAGTCGAGCCCGGCTCCGCCGACTGGCCGCAGAGGCCGGCCAACCTTGGGTGGTCCCAACCCTAAGATCAGCGTGGACAGCGTTTCACCGAGGCCCATCGGTCTTCATAGGAACTTCATATGTTTTTCATAAGAACCCAACGCCGCCCCACCATACTCACGTCAGCCTCTCTGCCGAGGGCGCAATGAGACGCAGGAAGAAGAACCGCACCTACATCGTGGCCCTGGGCTTGGTGGCGGTGGCCGCCCTGGCTGTCGGCGCCTGGTACTACCGGGACGGAAAGACACCCGGTGCCGCCGCCACCGCACCCGCCATGCGCACTGCCCGCGCCCGTTTGGGCGACATGCGCATCTCCCTCACCGGTGCCGGCTCGTTGGTCGCCGGGGCCGAGATGGACATCGGCTTCGAGACCAGCGGCCGAGTGGCGGAGGTCCTGGTGCAGCTGGGCGATCGGGTAGAGGCAGGCCAGGTCCTGGCTCGGCTGGATCGGGCGGATGCCGAGGGGCAGGTGACGCAAGCTGAGCTGGCCCTCAGGCTGGCCGAGCTGAAACTGGCCCAACTGGACGAGGGGCCGGATGCCGACGAGGTCGCCACCGCTCGGGCTAACCTGGCCACAGCGCAGGAGAACCTGGCCTCCCTGCAGGCGGGCCCCGCCGAGGAGGAGCTGGCCACGGCCCGGGCCGCTCTGGCCGCCGCCGAGGAGAAGTACCGGGAGTTGCAGGCCGGGCCGTCGCAGGAGAAGGTCCTCGCCGCCCAGGCCAGCCTGGAGAACGCCCGCCTGTCCCTGCAGCAAGCTCAGATAGACTACGCGGACGCAGCCCAGGACCCGGAGAGAAGCGCCGCTGCCCTCGCCGCCTATGAGAGAGCCCGGCGCGAGTACGAGGTGGCCCAGGCCAGCTACGACGCTGCCATGGAGGGTGCCAGCGAGTCCGAGCTGCAAAGCGCTCTGGCCCAGGTGACTCAGGCGCGCACCAACCTGGAGAAGCTCCTCGCCGGCCCGACAGCGGCCGAGATCGCCTCCGCCGAGGCCCAGGTGGCGTCCGCCCAGGCCAAACTGGACGCTCTCCTGGCCGGGCCGACGGATCTGGAGAGGGAGAGCGCCGCCCTGGAGGTGGAGAAGGCGCGCTTCAGCCTGGAGCAGGCCAAGCGTCAGCTGGAGGCCACCGAACTCAAGGCGCCCATCTCCGGCACCGTCACCGCGCTGGATCTGACCGTCGGGCAGACGGTGGGCACGGGCACCGTCGTCAGCCTGGCCGACCTCGACCACGTCCAGGTGCGCTTCTACATAGACGAGACCGAGATGAGCCTCCTGGCCCAGGGCCAGGAAGTGCAGGTCACCTTCGATGCCCTTCCCGACCAGCGCTTCACCGGCCAGGTGACCCGCATAGAGCCAGGCCTGAAGAACGTCTCCGGGGTGCCAGTGGTCACCGCCTGGGCCAGCCTGGAGGTTCCCGAGGACAGCCAAGTCAAGTTCATGGGGGACATGAACGCCGCCGTGGAGGTCATCGCCGCCGAGCGTCAGGGAGCCGTGCTGGTGCCCATGGAGGCAGTGCGAGAGATGGGGGCCGGCCAGTACGCCGTGTTCGTGGTGAGGCCGGACGGCGAGCTGGAGCTGCGCCCGGTTCAGGTGGGCCTGAGCGATAACCTATACTATGAGGTTGTCAGTGGTCTTGAGCCCGGCGAGGTGGTCAGCACCGGCACAGTGGAGACAGGCCTCTGATCCCCTTGCCGATGCACAGGCCAACACCTTGGAGTGAGGAGAACAACGCATGAAAGCCATCGGGCGATGGTTGCCGTCAATAGCATTGCTTATCGTGGCACTGGCACTCCGGCTTGAGCTGGCCCCGGAGTCAGGTGGATCCTCGGTGTCGTCGGCGCAAGGTGCCGTAGCTACCGCCACGCCAGTGCAGACCGCGGATCCTGTGCCCGAGTCCGAGGCAGCAAACGCTCTGGAGGCCCAGATAACCGCCGTCTACGAGCAGGCTGCCCCGGCTGTAGTCAACATAACCAGCCGGCGCATCGTCACCGACTTTTTCCTGCGGGCCATCCCCCAGGAGGGCAGCGGGTCCGGCTTTCTGTGGGACGATGAGGGACACGTGGTCACCAACTACCACGTGGTGGGGAATGCCCAGGACATCCTGGTGACCTTCGCCGACGGGCGCACCTACGAGGCCGAGGTGGTAGGGGTGGATGCCACCAATGACCTGGCCGTCCTCAGGGTGGCGGCCGATGCCGACCTTCCCCAGCCACTGACCCTAGCCGACGCCTCCCAGTTGCGGGTGGGGCAGTTCGTCCTGGCCATCGGCAATCCCTATGGCCTCGACCACACCCTCACCGTGGGCGTCATCAGCGCCCTGGAGCGAGTGATCGAGAGCCCGGAGGAGTCTGGCTTCATCGGTGAGGCCATCCAGACCGATGCCGCCGTCAACCCGGGCAACTCGGGCGGACCCCTCCTGGACCTGCGCGGGCGCGTGGTGGGGGTCAACTCCCAGATCATCAGCCCCAGCGGCGCCTCGGCCGGCATCGGTTTCGCCGTGTCGGCCAACACCGTAGCCCGGGTCGTGCCCGCCCTGATCGAGCAGGGCTACTACGATCACCCCTGGCTGGGCATCGAGACGGTGGATCTGACCCCGTCTGTCATTCGCATCCTGCGGGAGGCGGGCATGGACGTGCCGGTGGACGCTGGGCTCATGGTGCTGGGCGTCTACCGGGGCTCCCCGGCAGGGCAGGCCGGTATCCAGGGGGCGCAGAGGCAGGTTCTGGTTGGCCGGTACCGCGTCCCGGTGGACGGGGACATCATCACCGCCGTCAACGGGGTGCCGGTCAAGAACGAGGAAGAGCTCACCGTCTACCTGGAGACCAAGACCGTTGTGGGCGACACCGTGGAGCTGACGGTGATCCGCAACGGGGCCGAGCAGCAGATCGCGGTGACGGTCGCCGCCAGTCCCCAGTGACTGAGCCCCGTGGCAGGGCAGGCGTCGCCCCAATCGCCGGTATGGATCGAAGATGAAGCCGAAACCCAGTTCTCTCGACAACGAGGCAGTAGCCACCAGCAGCCTGGACGTGGGCGTGGTCTCCGACGACCGGCTCTCCCCGGTCGTCGAGACCCGGGGCGTGAGCAAGGTGTACCGCATGGGTCCGGTGGAGGTCAGGGCTCTGCACAACATTGACCTCAGGATCGCCCGGGGCGACTTCGTGGCCGTGATGGGCGCCTCCGGGTCCGGCAAGTCCACTCTCATGAACATCCTTGGCTGTCTGGACCGCCCCACCGAGGGAACCTACCTCCTGGAGGGGCAGGATGTGAGCGAGCTGGACCGGGACGAGCTGGCCCTGATCCGCAACGAGAAGATCGGCTTCGTCTTCCAGCGGTACAACCTCCTGCCGCGCCTGAGCGCCCTCAAGAACGTGGCCCTGCCCCTGCTCTACTCCCCTGACGGCCACGGAGAGGACGAGGAAGGCCCCGAGGAACGAGCCCAGCGAGCCCTGGAGGCGGTGGGACTGGGGGACCGCGCCCATCACCGGCCCAACGAGCTTTCCGGCGGGCAGCAGCAGCGGGTGGCCATAGCCAGAGCCCTGGTCAATGACCCGGCCATCATCCTGGCCGACGAGCCCACCGGCAACCTGGATAGCCGCGCCGGCCACGAGATAATGGCCCTTCTGGAAGGGCTGAACCGGCAGGGGGTGACCCTCATCGTCGTCACCCACGAGGACGACATCGCGGCCTACGCCCGGCGGGTCGTGCGCCTGCACGATGGAGAGATCGTCGCCGACGAGGTGAGAGGATGAACACCTGGCGGACCTTACAGACAGCCTGGGAGGGAGTGGCCGCCAACAAGATGCGCTCCTTCCTCACGGTGCTGGGGGTGGTCATCGGGGTGGCAGCCGTGATCCTGATGGTAGGGGTCAGCAAGGCCACCGAGGCTGCCATCGCGGACACCATCAACAGCCTCGGCTCCGATCTGATCATCGTCAGCTCCGCTCGCTTCGGTCCCATGTTGGTCACGCGAGGCGGGATGTACGGTGGCAGCAGGGCTGGCCTCACCTACGACGACGCTGTCGCCATCTCCCAGGAGGTGAGAGGAATCGAAGGGGTCGCCCCGGAACAGATCATGCCCGGGCAGACCGTCCGCCATGACAGAGCCACCCTGACCACGCTCCTGGTGGGCACCACCGCCGACTACCCCATCGTGCGCGATGTGGAGGCGGACGAGGGCCGCTTCCTCACCGAGCAGGACTTGGAGCGCGCGAACAAGGTGGCCGTGCTGGGACACGCCGTGGCCGAAGAGCTCTTCCCTCAAGGCGACGCCGTTGGCCAGAGCATCACCGTGGGCCCGAATAACGTCAGGCTGACAGTGGTGGGAGTCATGGCCAGCAAGGGCACCGTGGCCGAAACGGACTACGACAACCGCATCTACGTCCCCATCACTCTGGTGTTCCAGAAGCTCATGCCCTCCCCCATGGCGGTCATGATCGGCAACCCCCTGAGCTCCCTCTACGTCAAGGCCGAGAGCCAGGAGACCATGGGTTCAGCCATCGCCCAGATAACCTCACTGCTGAACAAGCGCCACAACATCGTGGGTGAGCCTGATTTCCAGGTCCAAACCCAGGACGACATCATCAAGACGCGACAGGCGACCAGCTCCTCCTTTCGCAGCCTGCTGGCCTGGGTGGGGGCCGTGTCCCTGCTGGTGGGCGGGATCGGCATCATGAACATCATGCTGGTCTCGGTGACGGAGCGCACCCGCGAGATCGGCATCCGCCAGGCCATCGGCGCCCGGCCCGGAGACATCCGACGGCAGTTCCTGCTGGAGGCGCTCATCCTCAGCCTGGGCGGGGGGCTCATCGGACTGGCGGCCGCCTACGCCATTGCCAGTTACGCCGGCACCCTGGGCGGCATGCGGGTGCTGATCGTGCCGGACTCGGTGGCCCTGGCCTTCGGGGCGGCCTCGGCGGTGGGGATCTTCTTCGGGTTCTACCCGGCTAACCGCGCCGCCAACATGGACCCGATCGAGGCGCTTCGCTACGAGTGATCAGGCCAGTCCCGTGCGCTTCCTCCTTCTGGGAAGAAGGGGAGACCCTCAAGCGGCCCTGCATCCGGGCAGGCGACTTCACATACGAGGGACGGGGAACTCATGAAAAGGACATACGTCATAGCAGCCGTTGCGCTGGTAGGTGCTGGGGGGCCGGCCGGTGGGGGCCATTATCCTGCGGCCGCCGGAGAACCCTGAGAACGGCAACCGCGAGAGCTCCTTTCTCAGCTCGGTGAACCGATCACTGCTGGTTTCGGTGGCAGTCACTGGATCGGCGGCGGTCCTGCTTGCCCTGGGGCTTTCTCGTCGCATCCTCCGGCCGGTAGAGGCGCTCACGCAGGCCGCCCGGGCCGTGGGCGCCGGGGACTTGAGCCGACGGGTGGGGGTGACCACCGACGACGAGATCGGCGAGCTGGCCCAAGCCTTCAACTCCATGGCCGAGAGCCTGGCCCGCCTGGAACAGCCCCGACGCAACCTGGTCACCGATGTTGCCCACGAACTCCGCACGCCCCTATCTAACGTGAGAGCCTACCTGGAGGGCATGTGCGACGGCGTCATCGAGCCCTCCCCAGAGGCCATCGCCTCCATCTACGAGGAAGCCCTCCTCCTGAGCAAGCTGGTGGACGATCTGCAGGAGCTCTCCCTGGCGGAGGCAGGCGCTATGAAGCTGCATCGTCGGCCTCTGGCCCTGCTGGAGACGGTCACCAAGGCCCTCGCCGCCGCCAAGGGCATCTCCCTGGCAACTGACCTCCCGCCGGACCTGCCCCTGGTGGATGCCGACCCGGATCGGGTGGGCCAGGTGCTGCGCAACCTCCTTAGCAACGCCGTGGCTCACACCGCCACGGGTGGTCACGTCCTGGTGAGAGCGAGGCCGTCCGGCGCCGAGGTCCAGGTGACAGTGCAGGACGACGGGGAGGGCATCCCGGAAAAACACCTGCCTCACATCTTCGACCGGTTCTACCGCGCCGACGACTCCCGGGCGCGAACCACCGGCGGCTCGGGGCTAGGCCTGGCCATTGCCCAGCAACTGGTACAGGCGCACGGCGGCCGCATCTGGGCCGAGAGTACCGAAGGCGAGGGATCCCTGTTCCACTTCACCCTGCCGATTGCGCCGGGAGACGCGGAGGTGGAGTGAGGGGGCGCCAGCGGTCGGCTGAGGCTTCGCACCGGGATCACCCTGCTTGCCCAGCCGCGGTCCAGCTCCTACATTGATATCTGTCGCTTATGTAACCGATCCGCTGGCATCCATCGCCGGAGGGGACTGATGGAGCGCGATCCCCGGCGCTACCCAGACTTCGAGTTCAACCTGCGGGAGCTGGCCGGCTCCATGGGGGACTTCGGCACCCTCTTCCCCCTGGCCATCGGCCTCATCGCCGTCAACGGCATGGATCCCACCGGCCTCTTCGTCATGCTGGGGCTCACCAACATCGCCACCGGGCTTATCTACCGCCTGCCCATGCCGGTGGAGCCCAAGAAGGTGGTCTCGGCCGCCGCCATCGCCCAAGGGTGGCCCGCCTCGACCGTGGTGGCCTCCGGGCTGGGGCTGGGCCTGATCTGGTTCGCCATCACCGCCACCGGGGCCGTGCGGCGGCTGGTGCGGGTGACGCCCGTCTACATCATCCGCGGCATCCAGCTGGCCTTGGGCGTGAGCCTGGCGCTGGGGGCGATAGAGATGTCAGTCCCCGAGCCCTGGCTCATGCTGGTTGCCCTGGCCATCATCTTTCTCTTCCGTCGCAGCCCTTACGCCCCCTCGGCGCTGGTGATCATGGCCCTGGGCGTGGGCATCATGGCCCTACGCGGCGACCTGGCCGGGCGGGTGGCGTTCTCGCTCTCCCTGCCGGCCTTCTCGGTCCCTACCCTAAGAGACGTCTGGAACGGGCTGCTCTGGGCCGGATTCGCCCAGATTCCCCTCACCCTCACCAACGCCGTCCTGGCCACCGCCACTATGATCCGGGACCTATTCCCGGAGAAGCCGGTCTCGGAGGAGCGGCTCATGGTGAACATGGGAGCCATGAACGTGGCCGCCTCCTTCTTCGGCGGGATGCCCATGTGCCACGGCTCCGGTGGCCTGGCGGGGCAGTACTACTTCGGGGCCCGCACCGGCGGCACCAACATCCTGGAGGGGCTGATCGAGGTTGCTCTGGGCGTCCTCCTGGGTCGGTCCCTCCTGGACCTGCTGAGCGCCTTCCCCATGCCCCTGGTGGGCGGGATGATGCTGGTGGTGGGCTTCCAATTCGCTCGGCCGGTGCTCAAGCTGCGAGGGGTGCCGCTGGCCCTATGCCTGCTGACGGCAGCCGTCTCCGTGGCCACGAACATGGCGGTGGGGTTCGCCGTCGGCCTGGGAGCGGCCCACCTGCTGCCTCGCCTTGGGCTGCCTGCCCCGCAATCACCCTCACCTAAGGAAGCGCAGCCGCATGGACCGTGCTAAAGCCCTGCCGGCCGTCGAGGTCAGCGGCCTCACCCGCAGATACGACAGCTTCACCGCCGTAGACGGCATCTCCTTCACGGTGCAGCCTGGGGAGGTCTTTGGCTTCCTGGGGCCCAACGGCGCCGGCAAGACCACCACCATCCGTATGCTCACCGGCATGCTGCGGCCCACAGCGGGGTCTGCCCGGGTGGCGGGGTGCGATGTGGTGAGCGACCGGGTGCGCCTGAAGTCCGCCGTGGGGGTGGTGCCGGAGCGCTCCAACCTCTACGACGAGCTTACCGGACGGGACAACCTCATCTTCATGGCCCAGCTTTACGGCCTGCCCCCCTCGCGTTGGCGTCCCCGGGCGGAGGAGCTCCTACACGAGTTCGGCCTGGAAGAGGCAGCCGGGCGCCGGTTCGGCTCCTACTCCCGGGGCATGAAGCGGCGGCTCACCATCGCCGCCGCCCTGGTGCACGAGCCTCAGGTGCTATTCTTGGATGAGCCCACCACCGGACTGGATGTGATGTCGGCGCGGGGCCTCCGGCAAACCATCCATCGGCTAAACGACGCCGGCACCACCATCTTCCTCACTACCCACCTCATCCAGGAAGCCCAGGACCTCTGCCACCGGGTCGCTATCCTGGTGCGGGGGCAGATCCGAGCCCTGGACACCCCCGAGGCCCTGCGTCGCCTCGCCGGGCCGGAGCCCTCGCTCCGAGTGTGCTTCTCCGGCCCAGCCAACAGCGTGCTGGATAAGCTGCGCCGCCATCCTGGGCTGGTCCTGTCCGAGGGCGGAAACGGGACGGTGAGCATCCGGGGCCTGGACCCCACCCGTGCCTTGGCCGCCCTGGGCGAGGCGCTGGCCGGCGAGGCGGTGCAGGTGCAGGACGTGCACTTGGAGATGCCTTCGTTGGAGGACGCCTTCGTGCACATCACCGGGCTGGAAGCGGCGGCAATGCTCCAGGAGAAGGGTGGTAAGGGCGCATGAAGGCTCAACTGCTGCGCGCCTGGTACATCTGCCGCAAGGACCTGCGGGCCTATTACCGCAAGCCGCCCCTCATCAGCTGGGGCCTGATGTTCCCCGCTGCCATGGTGCTGGCTTTCTACCTGCGCAATCCGGGCGACATCGGCCAGATGGTGCCTGGCCTTATCGGCATTACCCTTCTCTTCGGTGCCACTTCCATGGAAGTGGTGGCCATCGCCTTCGAGAAGCGCATCGGCGCTCTGGAGCGGCTGGCCATGGCCCCGGTGTCCGTGGCCACCATACTGCTGGGCAAGGTGGCGACCGGCGCCATCTTCGCCCTGGTCCTGGGAGCGGTGGTGACCCTGGTAGCACTGACCTTCACCGGGGTTCCGGCCCTCTCGGCTGGGCTCCTGCTGTCGCTGTCAGTGACCCTGATCCTTGGCTCAGTGGTCTTCTCGCTCCTCGGGGCCTTCGTGTCGGTGGCCGTCAAGGAAGTGTTCGACGCCATGACCCTGGCCAACTACTTCCGCTTCCCCATGCTCTTCCTCTCCGGCACCTTCGCGCCGCTGGCCGCCACGCCCGACCTGCTACGGTGGCTGGCGTATCTCATGCCCCTGACCTACGTGGTAGACGCCCTTCGCCACGCCCTCCGACTGCCGGCAGCCGTGCCCCTGGTGCTGGACTGGGCGGTGGTGTTAGGCTTCACCGTGCTGCTGGCCTTGGGCACCGGGCGGACCTTAGTCCGTCAGTTGGAGGAGCCATAGTGAGAAGCCGTCCACCAGCTCCATCACCGGGCTCGGCAGGAGCCGAGGGACCACCGGCCATTCGCTCGCCCGGTAGCGGAAGCGGCCCAGGGCGGACAGGCCAGCCCCAGCGCCCAGTCTGGCCCACCGCGCGCCGACTGCTGGGGTACATGCGACCCGAGGCCTGGCGCTTCGCTGGGATGCTCGTGGCCCTGCTGGCCTCTAGTGCTATCGAGCTGGCCCCGCCCTGGCTCACCCGCTACGCCATTGACACGGTCATCCCCGCCGGTGTGCCGCGGGATATCTGGCTGATCGCCTTGGCCATTGTAGGGGTCTCCCTGATCCAGGGTCTGGTGGACTTCGTACGGTTGTACCTTTCGGCCTACACCGGCCAGCGCATCATCTTTGGCATCCGCACTGCCCTCTTCGAGCACCTTAGCCGCCTCTCGTTCTCCTTCTACGACCAGGCTCGCACCGGCGACCTGATGTCACGGGTCACCGCTGACGTGGATGCGCTCAGCCGGTTCTTCACCCGGTCCAGCATCGTGGTAGTCACCAACGTTCTGACCATCCTGGGCATCCTAGTCGTGGTGCTCACCTGGGATCCACGGCTGGCACTCCTCTACCTGCTCATGATCCCCTTTATGGCGCACGCCATGTGGGTCTACGCTCGCCGGGTACGCCCCGCGTTCACCCAGGCCCGTCAGCACCTAGCCGCTCTCAGTGCCACGTTGCGTGAGAGCCTGGTGGGCATACAGGTGGTGAAGCTCTTTGGGGCCGAGCAGTACGAGGCGGCCAAGGCCGCGGCCGAGAGCCACGCCTACCGCCAGGCCAACGTGGAGGCCGCTCGGACCTCCTCGTTCTGGATGCCATATACCCAGGTTCTGGTGGCCGCTTTCACCGGAATCGTCCTCTGGTACGGGGGCTGGCAGGTGATTCGGGGCTCCATCTCCCTGGGTATGCTGGTCGGTTTCAGCAGCTACCTGGCCATGCTCATCCGGCCCATCCGCCAGACGGGCATGATGCTGTCGTCCGTTCTCCAGGCCGTCGCCGCGGCGGAGCGGGTGTTTGAGGTGCTGGACACCGAGCCCCAGATCCAGGACGCACCTGGCGCCTACGACCTGCCCCGCCCGACGGGATGGGTCCGCTTCGATGGTGTCAGTTTCGCTTACGCCGGGGACCAGCGGGTGCTGGACGGGGTCAGCTTCGAGGCCAAACCCGGGCAGATGGTCGCTCTCGTGGGGCCATCTGGCGCCGGCAAGACCACGGTGGTGCACCTGATCCCCCGCTTCTACGACGTGCAGGAAGGCGCTGTCACCATCGATGGCCACGACGTCCGCTCGGTCACCGTCAGGTCTCTGCGAGATGCGGTCGGGATAGCCATGCAGGACGCTTTCGTGTTCGACGCCTCTTTGGGCGAGAACATCGCCTACGGCAATCCCCATGCCACGCAGGACGAGATAGAGTCAGCCGCCCGTGCAGTGCAGCTCCATGACTTCATCGTCTCCCTGCCTGAGGGCTACGACACCCCGGTGGGTGAGCGGGGCGTGCAGCTATCCGGTGGCCAGCGTCAGCGCCTGGCCCTAGCTCGCGTACTGCTGAAGGACGCACCCATCCTGATCCTCGACGAGCCCACCTCGAGCGTAGACGCCGCTACCGAGGTGCAGATGCAGCAGGCACTGGACCGGGTCCGCCAGGGCCGCACCACATTCGTCATCGCTCACCGGCTATGGACGGTCCAGCGGGCCGACCAGATCCTGGTGCTGGCGGGAGGGCGCATCGTAGAGCGCGGCGAGAGCAGAGATGGCCGCTCTGCCCACGAGATGCTCGTGGCGGCCGGCGGGCTGTACAGCGACCTAGTTCGCCAACAGACTCGGGATCTAGCCACCGGAAGCATCACCGGGCAGGGGCAACCGCAGACAGCGGGGCCGGAAGGTGGCTCCGAGGAGGTGCGGCCATGAGCATGCGCGGGGGATTCATGGGCCGGATGCGGGGCCAGGAGGAGAGCTACCGTCTCTCTCAGCTGGACCGGAGGGCCCTGGGGCTGTTGTGGGGGTACCTGCGTCCCTACCGTGCGAAGCTGCTGCTGGTCCTGGTGGCCCTGGCCGTTCTCACCGGTACCGGCTTGCTGGGCCCCTATCTGACCAAGGTAGCCATAGACTCCTACATCGCCGTGGGGGACTTGGCCGGGCTGAGCCTCATTTCCTTGCTCTACCTGCTGGTCGGAGGCCTTCAGTGGGGGGCCAGCTACTGGCAAGGCTACCTCTCCAGCCAGGTGGGCCAGGGCATCATCCACGATCTGCGATCTGACCTCTTCGATCGAGTGCTGCGCCAGTCAGTGCGCTTCCACCGCGAGGAGCAGGTCGGCCAGGTGATGTCCCGCCTGACTAACGACGTCAATACCCTAGCCGACGCGGCCACCAGCACGTTTCTGGGCCTGATCACCGACGTGCTGAGCCTAGGTGGCGTCGTGGTCGTCTTGCTGCTGCTCAACTGGCGCCTGGCCCTGGTGACGTTCGTGGTCATGCCCGTGGTCGTGCTGACCATGGCCCTTATGGGCAGGCGGATGCGGCACGCCTACCGGGATGTGCAGCAGGAACTGGCTGCCGTCAGCGCCGGGGTGGAGCAGGGCGTATCGGGCATGCGGGTAACCCAGTCGCTCTCCGCGGAGTCCTACAGCGTGGAGCAGTTTGAGGACCTCAGCCTGCGCAACCTCCGCGCTAACCTGCGGGCCAGCCTGCTCACCGCTGCCCTGTCCCCTACCATGAGCATCACCGGCAGCCTGGGCACAGCCCTGGTGCTGGGCTACGGCGGGGTGCAGGTGGCGACGGGAGCCATCACCGTCGGCGTGCTCATGGCTGCCCTGGGTTACGTGCGTCGTTTCTTCGGCCCCTTGCGGGAACTCAGTCTGGTGTACAACACCTTGCAGGGAGCTGCCGCCTCTTTGGATCGGGTCTCTGACTACCTCGATCGGCCAGTGGAGGTGGAAGAACCGGAACATCCCCAGCGTCCGGCGGGCGGGTTTGTCGGCCGGGTGGATGTGGATCACGTCAGCTTCAGCTATGGCCGGGAGAAGGTCCTAGAGGACGTTTCCCTGACCATCGAGCCGGGTGAGGTGGCGGCGCTGGTGGGGCCGACGGGTGCCGGGAAGAGCACCCTCGTGAACCTTGTCACTCGCCTGTACGACGTGCAAGAGGGACGGGTGGCGTTGGACGGTGTGGATATCCGAGATATCGCCTTCGCTGACTTGCGGCGGCTCATAGCCGTGGTGCCGCAGGACACCTTCCTCTTCGACGGCAGCATTGGTGACAATATACGCTACGCCCGACGCGAGGCCACCGACGCCGAGGTCGAGGCGGCTGCCCGGCAGGCCCAGGCGCATGAGTTCATCTCCCGGCTGCCCCAGGGATATGAGACTCAGGTCGGTGAGGGTGGGGTGCGGCTCTCCGGAGGCCAGAAGCAACTGGTCGCCCTGGCCCGAGCCATGCTGGCCGACCCCACCATCCTCATCCTGGACGAGGCTACCTCTCACGTGGACGCCCACACCGAGGGTCTGATCCAGGCGGGCATGGAGGAGCTGCTGCGCGGGCGCACGGCTCTCATCATCGCCCACCGCTTCAGCACCCTGAAACGGGCGGATCGGATCTACGTCATGGAGGCGGGGCGAGTAGTCGCCCAGGGCACCCATGAGCAACTGCTGGAGATTAGCCCCACGTACCGCGACTTGGCTCAGAAGCAGTGGGTGGGGAGTGATACGTGATACGTGACGCGTGAACCGGTCACGAGTCACGCATCACGTATCACGCGTTACCTTCTCGGATCTGCCGCGATATAGTTATTAGAGGGTGCACCCGCCGTGGCGCCGAGAGAGGTAGCGATGCCGAGCCTGTCACTGGCCCATCAACTGACCGAAGCCTCCGAGCAGGAGGACGCCTCGCTGGTGCGGGCCGCCCAGCGCGACCGGGCTGCCTTTGCCCCTCTCTACGACCGCTACGTGACCCGGGTCTACCGCTACCTCTACTCCCGCATCGGGGACGCCCACGCGGCCGAGGATGCTACCGCCCAGGTCTTCACCGAGGCCCTGGCCGGCCTGGGCGGCTACCGGGAGCAGGGCCGCTTCGCCCCCTGGCTCTTTAGCATCGCCCGCCGCCGGGCCGCCGACTACCACCGCCGCCGCGACCACGCCCCCCTGGAGGCGGCCCTGGCCCAGCCCGGCGAGCAAGACCCCTTGGCCAAGCTGGTGCGCGAGGAGGAGCTGCGGCGCCTGGCCGAGCTGGTGGGAGCGTTGGACGAAGAGGCGCGTGAGCTTCTGCGGCTGCGCTTTGCCGCCGGGCTCACCTATGGCGAGATCGGCGGGATGCTGGGCCGGAGCGAGGACGCCGTCAAGATGGCCGTGCACCGGCTGCTGCGCCGCCTGCAGCGATCTTGGGAGTTGACCGATGGCCCCCAGTGAGATAACCGATGGCGAAATACAGGCCACCGAAGGGGCCCTGGCGAGGTTGTTTGCCGCCCCTCAGCCCGATGAGCGGTTCGTGCGCGATCTCAGGGAACGTCTCCTGGCCTGCCCTGAGGCCGGGGCCGCGTCGCCGCGAAGGGGCCTGAGCCGACTTGGCGCCATCCTCAGGACCTCAACTAGGCGTCGCGCCTGGGCGGCGGCAGGGCTCGCCCTGGCCTTGGCCCTGGGCCTGGGAGTGGCCCTGGTGGGGCCGGCCCAGGTGCTGGCAGAGCTGGGCCGGCTGCGGGGCTACCTCTTCGGCGTGGGCTTTGTGGACCTGGAGGGGACCCGGGCTCTCCTGGCTCCCGTCTCCGTGACCCGCGAGGGCGTCACCCTTACCGTGGAGCAGCTGCTGGCCCAGCCAGACCGGACGGTCGCCCGTATCCGGGCCGAGGGGCTGCCCTTGGTGACCCATGAGCTGGGCTTCCAACTGCGCCTGCCCGATGGGCGCACCCTCGACCCCACCGGCTGGAGCGCTCGCCAGGGCGAGGCCACCGTTGACTTCCCACCCCTGCCGGAGGACGTCTACCGGGTGGACCTGCTTGTGGGACTGCCGGGCATGGCGCCAGAGACCTGGGAGGTCGCCCTAGGGCTGCATCCCACCACAGGAGAGATGATGGTTGCCGGATACACCACCCCCTACACCCCTGAGGACGCGAGTGATAGCCACCAGAGCCACACCCTGCGGCTGCTGGAGGTGGCGCAGGGTGCGGAGAGCACGGCTCTGAACCTGGAGATCACCTGGCCCGATGCCGCGTGGCGCTTCCCCCGGCTGGACCGCGAAGGGCGCGTGGCCCTGCGGGATGACCTGGGACACGTCTACTACGAGGGGGTGCTGCCTTCAGCCGCCAGCCTGACGGCGAGCAGGCGGGTGGCGGTGGCCATTGAGAGCCACTTTGCCGACCCGACCGCCGCCCCCACTCCTGCCCCGGACGTGGCGCGCGAGCTGCGCACCATCACCTTTGGTCCAGTCTCACCCTCGGCGAGCCGTCTGACCCTCACCGTGGACGCCCTTACCTTCAGCGTCCCCGTTGATGCCCAGTTCACCTTGGACCTGGGAGAGGATCCGCAGTTGGGCCAGGAGTGGCCGCTGGATGTGTGGCTGGAGGTGGCCGGGCTGCCCCTGCACATCACCGGGGCCCGCCTGCAGACCAACGATTCCGAGGGCGAAGATGAGCCCCCCTTCGCCCTGGTGCTGAATACCGATCCCCTGCCCAGCCAGGATGGACGCAGCCTTTCCGGCCTGTCCTTCAGTGCCCTCGTCGAGGGGCACCGGGGATCCCGAGGCAGCTACGACCCGCGCACCCGGGCCCTGGAGACGGCTCTTCTCTTGGAGACCCTGCCTCGGGGCAGGATCGCCATCCAGGTGGGCGGGCCTGGGTACGGGGCGGACGTGAGCCTGCATGGTCCCTGGGTGATCACTTGGGAAGTGCCCGGTGGGCCGCCGGTGCCGGTGCCGCCGCTGTCGCTGCGCCCTGAGGCCTCGCAGACGCGTGATGGGCTGACGCTGCGCATAGAGCAAATGACGGTGACCGACCGGCTGAGCGCCGTTACCCTGGGCATGGAGCCGGGGCCGGACGGGGAGACGCTGGTGGGGGTGGGGGCCCGGCTGCCGGGTAGTGACCAGGCCGACCTCTACCACCTCACCGACGAGCGCGGCAACCGCTACGATCCCGGGCTGACGCTGGGATGGGAGCCGGCCGAGAGCCCGGAGTTCAACCCTCACCGGCTGCTCTTCCCGCCGCTTCCACCCCTGGCGGGGCAGGTGAGCTTCCACGCCCCGGCCATCGTGGTCCTGCGGCCGGCGCCCGCCACGCTTGAGGTGACGGTGCCGCAGGGGGTGCGCGAGGGAGGGACCTGGCCGGTGGACGTGACTCTGTCTGTGGGGGGCCACGATGTTCATTTCACCGAGGCCCGGCTGCAGAACCAACTGGTGACACTCAGCGCCGACGCGAGGGACCAGGCGGACCACGGGGGGCGGCTTCTGGCCGGCCTTTCCCTGAGCTCGGTGATCGGGCCGGATGGTGTGGAGCGTCCGCTGGCCACCAGCGCTCTCCTAATGGAGCAGTTCAGCCAGGTGGTCACCTTCCAGGGCCGGAAGCTCCTGTTGGTGGGCTTCAGTGCCGGGACCGGCGGCGGGCTCATACGCCCCGGCACCTACCGGGTGCAGGTGGCGGGGGTTAACGAGGCCGTGCCCGGGCCCTGGGAGCTGACCTGGCAGATGCCGCAGTAGGGGATCAATCGAAGAGACCGCTGAGATCGCGGAGAATGGATCAACAATGAGCAGGGCCCGGCGGCTGAGCCAGGCCCTGCTTCTCTTTTCTGCGTCTGCTCTGCGCCCTCTGCGCTCTCTGCGGTTAGATAGCCCCGTGCGGGCTGGTCATGTGCAGGGCGAGGTAAGGTATAGCTAGCCCACCCGCTTCATGGTGACTGCCGAGCGCATCAGCTCCACGAACTCCACCACGTCGGGGTCATCGGGCAGGAGGGGAGCCACCCGACGGGCCTCCTCCAGGACCCCGGACAGGGTGCTATCCTGGGCCCAGTAGCTCTCGCGCAGGACCTCGGCGCACTCGGCCACCACTACATCCCACTGGAACCGGGGCGAGGCAGCATCGAAGGCGTCCTGCATCTCCTCGGTGGTGAAGTCCCGGCTGATCTCGGTGACCTCCTGGGTGTCTGGATCGGCCCAGCGCAGGTAGACGGTGGCGATCCTGCCTTCGGCGTCGGGGTGTAGCTTGATCTCGTAGAGGGCGGTGACGTTGTGGCCGGCGCCGATCTCTCCGGCGTCCACGCTGTCGTCTCGGAACTTGTCGTCCTCGATGGCGCGGTTCTCGAACCCGACCAGCCGGTAGCGCGAGACTACCTCGGGGCTGAAGTCCACCTGCACCTTGGCGTCCTGGGCGATGATCTGCAGGGTGCTGGTGAGGTTATCGAGGAACAGGCGCCGGGCCTCGTTGAAGGTGTCCACGTAGGCGTAGAAGCCGTCGCCCTTGTCGGCCAGTTGCTCCATGAGCACGTCGTTGTAGTTCTCCATGCCGAAGCCCACCGTGGTGAGGGTGATGCCCTCGGCGGCATACTCCTCGATCTCCGCCAGGATGGAATCAGCCCCAGTCTGGCCCACGTTGGCCACCCCATCGGAGCAGAGGATAACCCGGTGTATGCCCTCCTTGTGCATGGCCTCGGCGGCCATCTGGTAGCCCAGCCGCAGCCCCGCCTCGGCATTGGTGGCCCCTTCGGACTGGAGGCGCTGGATGGCTCTCGTGATGGTCTCTTTCTCCTCGCCGCTAGTTGGCTCCAGCACGACCCGGGCGTCGTCGCCGTACACCACGATGCTCACCGAGTCCGTGGGCCGAAGCTGATCCACCAGCAACTGCAGGGAGCGCTTGACCAGCCCCAGCCGGTCTTCCATGTCCATGGAGCCGGAGACGTCAATCACGAAGGTCAGGTGGACGTCTTGACGCTCGTCCGCGGGAACGGCATAGCCCTGGATCCCGATCCGAATCATCTGGTAGCGCTCGGTCTGGGAGAAGGGGACGGGGGCGCCGTCCACGTAGATGGCGAAGGCGTCGCCGGCGGCCGGGTAGTCGTAGTCCTGCCGGAAGTAGTTGACGAACTCCTCCACCCGGACCGCGTCCTTGGGCGGGAGGTTGCCCTGGTGGATGTAGGAGCGGGTTATGGTGTAGGAGCCGGTGTCCACGTCCAACGCGAAGGTGGAGAGGTGGTCATCCTCGGTGTCAATGGAGGGGTTGACGCCGTAGTTCTCGAAGAACGTGTCCGCGTAGGGCTTGTCATTCGGTGGTTGCAGGCCCCAGTCCCCTGCCTCTTGGGAGACGGGTGCCGGCTGACTGAGTGACCCCCGAAGTTGCCCGGTGACTCCGGGTGCTCCGGCGCAGGCCAAGAGTATCAACGCCAGCACCAGACTCAGTAAGGCGACCGTCCTGCGCGCGGATGTGGACATAGCTTCTCTTCTCCTTGTCTGCCGGCTGCGGGGGACCCAGCTCACGATGTCGGACAGCTCTTTGGCTGATAGACGCAATCCCCCCGACGGGAGTTCCCCCCGTTCACCAGGTTACCATCAGGCAGGTCGGCTGCCTACCGCCCACATGGGCTATACGGGCCGTTGCCGAGATTTGGCAACGAGGCGAAGTCGTGCTATATTGAGATCATACATAGATGAGGAGGTGATATAGTAGATTGCGCATGCATGAACACAGACACGGTCACGGTCGCCGCGGCCGGCTCCGTCCCGAAGGGAGGGTGCGCCGCTTTCTGCAGCCCTGGCTGCTGCTGCTCCTGGTAGAGAAGCCCAGCCACGGCTACGAGCTGATGGAACGCCTGGCGCAGGACCCGAACGCGCCCGAGGGAGACCCGGGCGTGCTCTACCCGTTGCTGCGCCGGATGGAAGCTGAGGGCCTGGTTCGATCGGCTTGGGATACGGAGAGCAAAGGACCAGCCCGACGCCTATACGAGGTCACCCCAGAAGGGGTGGAGTACCTGCACGCCTGGGCGGTGAGCATCCGCACCACCCGGGACCGATTGGACGCATTTCTGAACGCCTATGCGTCGCACTTTGAAGAGGAAGAAAGGAGAGATGCAGATGCATCATTGGACTAATCGCGCACGAGGACACCACAGAGGCGAGTGCGGCCCCCGGCCGCACATGCACCCCGGGTTCGGGGGCAGAGGGCAGTGCTTCCGGCGCCGCATGCTGACCCGCCAGGAGCGGATCGAGCGGCTGGAGGCATACCTCAAGGACCTGCGGCTTGAGGCCCAGGCAGTGGAAGAGCGGCTAGCCGACCTGCGGGCCGCCGGCTAGCCGACTCCGTAGGGGCGCCCCCCTAGAGCTCTAGGGGTGGCAGCCCGAAGAAATCGCGGTAAGCTTCGATCACCGCCAGGTAGTTGCGCATGGGCACACTGGCGGTGATGGCGTTACTGGCACAGAGGATGTGCCCGCCGTTGCCCATCCCCTTCTCCAGGCATTCCCGGGTGTGCTGCCGCACCTCGTCGGGGGTGGCGAAGCTCAGGGTATTGCCCGGGTCCAGGTTGCCGTAGAAGGTGATCCGGTCGCCGTAGGCCTCCTTGAGCCGGCCCAGGTCCATGCCCGCATGTAGGTCTATCTCCAGGTAGCCGTCCACCTCGCAGCCCACCAGGAAGTCCTCGATCACCGGCCACAGGTCGCCGTCACTGGCGTTGACGGCCCAACCGCCCAGCTCGTGGACCCGGCGGGAGACGGTGCGCACCTCGGGCATGATGAACTCGTGGTAAGCCCGGGGAGAGATGAGGGGTCGGGTGCCGGCCATGTCTCCCCCCACCCCAAACTGATCTATGCCCAACTGGGCGTAGCGCTCAACCAGGGCCAGCGCCCGGCGAGTGGCCAGGGCAAAGTGCCTGTGGGCCACCTCCGGGTCCAGGAGCATCGTCTGCATGAGGTCAACGTCCGTCCAGACCCCGTGGGCGTAGGCTGGGGCCAGGATGGGCAAGTCCAGCCCCCGCCGATCCATCTCCTCCTTGATGTAGACGTAGATGAGGAACTGATCATCGCTGGGTGGCGGTGCCTGCTCGGCGGCCTCGTTGCGCAGCCGGACGCGCTCCACCGGGTCTTCCGGCGGCTCCGGCTGGGAGGCTTGCGGAGCCGGGTCCAGGGCGTTGCGGGAGCCGGTGGAGTAGACGTAGAGCATGTCGTGGCCCAGGAGCTGGGCCAGGTCCAACCGGTCGGTCGCGACCCGGCGCACCGCCCCTTCCCAGCCCAGCTCGCGCAGCAGGCTGGTCCAGTTGGCGGAATCACCGCCGTAGGTTCTGCCCAGGAACTGGTCGGCCAAGGGGGAAAGCAAGACGTACTCGAAGATCGGGGTGCGGTCGGGCTCGCGGTGAGTTAGGGCGGCCTCAACCCGCTCGCGGGATGTCATCGTCATGGAGTGTGCTCCTGAGTGCTGCCTGGATGCGGCGCCATTAGGGCCGATAGGATAGCAACAGAGATCGCTTGGTGCCCAACGCTGGGCTGCCCCGCAGAGAAGCCGAAGGACGTAGGGCCTGGTGCATGCCGCTAGCGCTGTGGGTTGCGCAGCAGCCCGGTCAGCTCGGCGATAATCGCCTCGTCAGTTACATCGTAGGTACCGGAGGCCGTGAAGACACGCGTGCCCGCGGGGAGGCTCTCTCCATCCAGCAGTCCCGGCCAGAATCCATCCCCCTGCCAGGTTGCCCCGACGACGACGGCCACGAGCTTGCCCGCCCGGAACACCCCGGTGAAGGAGCTCAGGTAGTCGTCGTAGTAGCGGTTCTGGTTGTGGAGGTGGACGTAGGGCGGGGCGAGGCGGCGTTCGACGCTGTCGGGCAGGAAGGGGATGTCGGCTTTGGCGTTGATGGCCGTCATCAGGCTGGAGAAGCGCTCGCCGTTGTCCCCCTTGGCCAAGTCGGCGAAGACCACTCGATCCCCTAGCCCCGCCTCCTCCAGATCGGCCAGCACCTGCTGGACTGCCGGCTCATCGGCGAAGCCGTAGACCCACAGCTCATACCCGGTCGGCCGGCCCCATCGCGAGGCCAGCACGGCCAGCAAGGCAATGCCCACGATGGCGGCGGCGATCCCTCTAGCGCGCCACGTTCGCACCGTTGAGCACCCTCTGGCAAGCAGCGAAATGGTCCGGCTCGACCTCTACAATCTCGGGCGCCTGGCTCTGGCACTCCGGAAGCGGGTTGGGGCACCGTTCGGCGAAGACACAGCCGGTGGTGCGCCCGAAGCTCTCCGGTGCCGCGCCCATCCTGGTCTCCTGCTTCCAGCGATTGCGGGGATTGGGCAGCGGGATAGAGCGCAGGAGCTCCTGGGCATAGGGGTGTACGGGATTCTGGATCACCTTGCCCACGTCGCCCATCTCCACGATGCGCCCCCGGTTGAGCAGGATGATCCGGTCGCTAAGGTAGTAGGCTACCGACAGGTCGTGGGTGACGAAGACGATGGACATGCCAAAGTCTTCCTTGAGCCTGAGGAGCACGTTGAGGATGCCCGCCCGGAGCGACATGTCCACCATGGAGACCGGCTCGTCGGCGATCAGCAGGCGCGGCTTGAGCAGCAACGCCCGGGCTATGGCGACGCGTTGGGCCTCCCCGCCGCTCAACTGGTGGGGGTAGCGACCCCGGACCCGTTCCGATGAGAGCCCCACCGCTTCCAGGGCCTCGTTGATCAGCCGGCGGGCCCCTGCCTCCGAGTCCGCCAGGCGGAACTTGCGGATGGGCATCTCCAGGAAGCGGTCTATGGTGTAGAAGGGGTTGTAGACCTGGTAAGGGTCCTGAAAGACGGCCTGCACCCGGCGGAAGTAGGCGCGTTTGTCGCCGGCCATGATCTCAGCCAGGGACCGGCCCTCGAACATGATCTCACCCGACGTGGGGCCCATCAGCCCGAGAATGAGCCGGGAGATGGTGGTCTTGCCGCTTCCACTTTCCCCGGCCAGGGTCAGGATGGTCGGTTCCTCGCCGGGGATCGTGAACGACACATCATCAACCGCGTACAGGTACCGCTTCTTGATGATGCCTCCCATGGGAAAGACCTTGGTGAGGTTGCGTACCTCAAGCAACGGTGTGGAACTCATCCTACTCCCCCAAGGAACTGGCGAGCTGGCCACTCGTACTGGCCGGGCCGGCGGTGTCCATCAGCAGGCATGCCACCCAGCGTCCGGCCGCTATCTCGCGTAGCACCGGCTCCGTATGGGTGCACTCCGGCATGACCTTGGGGCAGCGCGGAGCAAAGCGGCACCCGGGAGGGGGTTGGAGCAGGTTGGGTGGCTGACCGGCCAGGCCCTTGATCTCTCGCCGCTCCTCGACCGAGGGTATGGCGGCTACCAGCACCTGGCTATAGGGATGCAACGGATCCTCGAACAGGTCGAAGACACTGCCGATCTCGACGACCTTGCCGGCATACATGACCAGCAGCCGATCCACCACTTCCGCGTGCACGGCCAGGTCGTGCGAGATGAGCACTACCGACGTGCCCTGCTGATCGCGGATGTCGGCCAGCGCCTGCATGATGCCCCGCTGCGTCACCACGTCCAGGGCCGTCGTTGGCTCATCAGCCACAAGCAGGCGCGGCCCCAGGGCGATGGAGATGGCGATCACGCAGCGCTGTTTCATGCCTCCACTTAGCTCGTGCGGAAACATGCGGCCGGCACGGGGCGGCAGCCCGACCGTCGCCAACAGCTCCGCAGCCTTCTCCCGCATGGCGTCCGTGGACATCCGCTGGTGGGCGGAGATGGCGTCCACGATCTGGTCGCGTATGCGCATCACCGGGTTGAGGGCATTCATGGAAGCCTGCGGGATGTAGGCGAACGCACTCCCCCGCAGCCGGCGCATCTCCTCTTCGCCCAGCCCGGTGATGTCCGTGCCGTTCAGGCGGATGCTGCCTCCGGCGATGTAGGCGGGAGGCTTGTGGAGCCTCAGCATGGCCTTGGCCAGCGTGGACTTGCCGCAGCCCGACTCTCCCGCGATGCCGAAGATCTCCCCTGGCTTCACGTCGAGGCTCACCCCGTCCACCGCTCGCACGGGGCCCCTCATGCTCCGGTAGTAGGCCTGCAGGTCCCGCACTTCCAGGAGGGGCGCGGTCATGACTTCCTCATCCTTGGATTGGATACCTCATCGAAGCCCATGATGATCAGATATAGGGACACGAAGATGAGCACGAGCACCACGATGGGCGGGACGGCCCACCACCACCATCCTTTCACCGTGGCCGCGTACTGCTGGGCCCAGTAGAGCATCAGCCCGATGGAGGTCGCCCCTGGGGGCCCCAGCCCAATAACCTCCAGCGACACCTCGGCCAGGATGGCCCCCGTCACCGACATCACGAAGCCGGCCATGACGAAGGGGATCATGTTCGGGAAGATCTCGGTGAAGATGATCTCGGGGGTGCGCATGCCCGACAGGTGGGCGATGCTGATGAACTCCCGCTCCTTCAGGGTCATGGCCTGCGCCCGGATGGTGCGCGCCGAGCCCTGCCAGCTGAAGGCAGCCAACAGCACGGCCATCAGCGGTATGGTGAAGGACTTCACCGAGGCCGAGATCAGGATGAGGATCGGCCACAGGGGAATCACGAGGAAGATGTCAATCAGGCTGCGCAGCAGGTCATCAACCATTCCCCCCTTGTAGCCTCCCACCAGCCCCACCACGAGGCCAAGTAGGGTGCCGAAGGTCCCTGCCAGGAAGCCTATGTAGAGGGAGGTCTGCACGCTGTAGAGCAGGACCACCAGCAGGTCGCGCCCTAGGCCATCTGTCCCTAGAGGGAACTCGGGCGATGGCTTCCGAAAGGACGGCGCGGAGCCGAACTTGGGGTAGGGGATGTCGAGCAGGTTGGGCAGGAACCCGGTGATGACGATCACCACCAGGAGCACGAACCCCAGGACGAACTTCCAGTTTCGGAAGAGCACCCGCAAGGTCGAGAAGAGCGGTGCCGCACGACCCATGCCTATTTCTCTCCGTAGCGTATGCGCGGGTCAATCAGCGGATAGATCAGGTCTATCACCAAGTTGGCGGTGAGTACCGTGAATATGATGAGCAGGGTCATGCCCTGGATGAGGTTGTAGTCGTTTAGCCCTAGAGCCGTGATGTAGAGGTTGCCCAGGCCTGGGTAGGCAAAGATCGCCTCGGTAAGGAGGGATCCGCTCACGATGTAGCCCAGGGACAGGGCGAGGCCGGTTACCTGCGGCAGCATGGCGTTACGGGCAGCGTAGCGGGTCATGATGGTTCGGGGCTTTAGCCCTTTGGCCTCGGCGAAGAGTATGTAGTCCTCGCCCTGGATGTTGATCATCAGGCTACGCATGCCGATCACCCACCCGCCCAGCGAGGCCAGGATGATGGATAGCGCCGGCAGGGTGGCGTGGTAGAGCAGGTCGGCGATGAAGCTGAAGCTCAGTGACGGCACCGCTCCCATGCTCATGGCGCCGGTAGAGGGGAAGATAGGGATAAGTGAAGCAAAGACGAGAATGAGCACCACGGCGAGCACGTAGTATGGGATTCGGCTGAGCACCAGGCTGATGCCGGCGATCACGGAGTTGACCTTCGAGTCCTTGAACCAGCCGATCAGGGCCCCGATGAGATTGCCCAGGATCCAGCTCAGGATCACCGTCACCGACAGCAGGCCTATGGTCCAGGGCAGTGCCCGCTTGATGAGCATCATCACGGGAGAGGGGAAGAAGGCGAGGGAGAGGCCCAGGTTACCGCGCAGGGCCTGGGTGATGTAGCTCACGTACTGGTCCCACAGCGACCCGTTGAGGCCGAACATCTCTCGGTAGGCCTCAACTAGCTTGTCGGCGTCCGGGATCTGCTGACCGCGGAGCGACATCTGCTGCAAGATGGCTCCGATGGGATCCCCTGGTGCCAAGTGCGTTATCAGGAAGATGACCGTGAACGCCGCTAAGAGAGTGATGAGATAGCTAGCGATGCGTTTGAGCACATAGCCGATCGGGATCATGCAACCCCCCGTCTAGACGTAGCGGACTCGAGCACCCCGCGGCCCCCCTGCCTAGGAGCCTGGCTTCCGAGGCCCTAGGGCAGCGGCTACCGGCCATCGCCGGCGACCGCTGCCCTGAGGCTTTGGCCAAAGGCTACGCGTTGCCGGAGGGCCGGATCTTCAGCAAGTTGAAGATGAAGATGGGTACCCACGTCCCGGGCACGCCGTATGGATCATCGGCCGTGGCCCAACCGGTCCAGTAGTAGGTATCCTCGGCGATGGTGAACATGGACTGGCTGATGGGGATCACCACCGTATCCCGGACCAGGATCTCCATCGCATCGTGATAGAGCTGCCTCGTGGTCTCGTCTGTCAGGTCGTACGGGCGCGAGGCCAACTGGTCTACGATCGCGTCCAGCTCGGGGTTGGCATACCCAGCGTCGTTGGAGCCGGTGATGTCTCCCTCTGGCACGGCGTACTTGCTGTGGTACTTCTCGAACATGAAGTACGGGTCGTACCAGGTCTGGCACATCCAGCCGGTGAGCGCCTCGAACGTCTTCTGGGACCACGGATCGTTGAAGGCGGCACCCTCTTGAGGCTTGGTCGTGGTCTCGATGCCTATCTCGTTCCAGCCGTCCGCCGTCACCTGGCCGATACGCAGGAGCTCCGGCACCCACGAGCCGCTGATGAGGGTGATGGACGCCCGAGTGTCACCCTTGGTCCAGACGCCGTCTGCGCCCTTGGTGAAGCCGGCCTCCTCCATCAGCGCCTCGGCCTCGGCCGGGTCGTACTTGGTGGGCTGGTAGGTCTCGAGGACGTCGGCCACGGCATCCATGAAGGGCTGGTGGGTGGCGTATAGAGGCACCATCAGATCGTTGGTGAGGCCATATCCCTCGTAGGCCACGTTGATGATCTTCTCGCGATCAATGGCCCGGGACAGGGCGCGCCGGACTAGCGGATCGTCCCACGGAGCCTTGCGGTGGTTGAGGACGACGTAGCGGGGGCAAGGGTCAATCCACTGGTACGGTGGCTCGTCGAACCAGGCGATCGCGTATGGGTTGCGCTCCTGGACGGTCAGGAAGTCCGTCGGCCCACCCAGGTAGGCGGCGTCGAGCCGGTGCTCGCTCATCTCGATGATGCGCGTCTCTGGGGCCAGGTAGCGCCAGATCACGTACTTGGGCGCCGGCTGCCCGAATACGTCATTGCCCCACCAGTCATCTATGCGCTCGAAGACCTCTTCTTCCACATCGGCCTTGATGATCTTGTAAGGGCCAGTGTGCACCGGCTCCCAGTTGGTGAAGGCCAGTGGGTCCTGGTCGGCCCAGATGTGCTCAGGCACCATGCTGATGCCCCAGGTGGAGGCGATGTTGAGGTCGAAGCGAGGGTTTACGTCCTTGAAGGCCAGGTGGACGGTGTAGTCGTCTACCTTCTCGATGGCCGTCACCCACTCGGCGATGGTGGCGCCATAGGACATGGTGGGGTTCTTGGAGATCATGTCCAGGGTGAAGACGACGTCGTCGGCGGTGAAGTCCTCGCCGTCGCTCCACTTGACGCCCTCGCGCAACGAAATCGTCATGCCCGTGTAGCCTTCGTCGTACTCGAAGCCCGTAGCCAGCCACCACTCGGTCCGGCCAGCATCGCTGTTGACGAACCATAGCTGGTTGGACCCGCCGAGGCTGCTGTGCCAGGCATAGGCATTGTTAGGCACGAACATGTTCATCTGCTGCGGGTTGGGGTTGCGGTTGTGCATGTAGAGGATGAGGGTTTCGGCCCGAGGATACTCGCCAGGCCTGGACTCGGCCGCGGGCGCGGCTGTCGTTGCCTCGGCGGCGGGCTCTTCTGTGGCCCCCTCTGGGGTGGCCTGTGCAGGCTGCGGTACCGGAGACGCGGGGGCGCAGGCTGCCAATGCAGTCATACCTGCCCACGCTGCGCTGAAACGAAGGAACGCCCTGCGGCTTAGCGGATGCTCACCGGAACTGGCCATGACCCTCCCTCCTAGGTTGGATATGGAGCAGCGGTTAGTTCAGCTAATAGCAGCTCTGGACTTGGCGGGCTGCCTCCCTCGCTCCGACGCCACTCAGCAGCGAAGACGAGCCGGTCCTATTCACTTCGCCAGTGGGTGGGGCCGAAGACCACAAAGACCCGGTAGATGGCGGTATGTTTGACGTGCACGAACATGATAGAAAGCGCGGGACGAATAGTCAACAGTTGCAGTTAGGTTTTGCTCCCCCATCACCGAACCAGGCTGGCAGCGAACTGTTCGCTGCCAGCCTGGTCAATGCCGGGAACTACTGCCGCCGCCGCCACCACTGCTGCAGCATGGTCAGGTAGTGGGGCAGGGGGATGAACTTGGCGACGCTGTTGCCGGTGCCCAGGGCGTAGCCGCCCCCGGCCCCGCAGGTATCCATGAGCATGTCGGCATGTTCGCGGATCTCCTCCTCGCTGCTGCGGCAGAGGCGGTCCACGTCGAACCCGCCCAGCAGGGCGATGCGGTCACCGTAGAGCCGCTTGGCCTCGGTGACGGGCAGGATGGAGTCCTCGAACGAGTGCTTAGCGTCTATCCGCACGTCGTTGATGATATCGGGCATGATGGTGGCCAGCTGGCCGCAGGAGTGGAGGATGCAGGGCTTGCCCTCCCGATGGGCGATCTCGGCCAGCCGCTTGTGCCAGGGCAGGACGAACTCGCGCATGTCATTGGGGGAGACGAGCGTCTGGGTCTTGAAGCCCAGGTCGTCGCTGATGACCACGGCTCCCACTTCCGGAATGGAGGCCATGCCGGAATACATGGCGACGTAGAGCTCGCCCAGGCGGTCGAAGATGGCGTGCACCAGTTCGCGGTCGTCAGCGAGCAGGAGGCACAGCCCAGCGTAGCCGCACAGCCCCTCTGCTGCCTCGAAGATGCCCCCGGTCTGGGCGATGATGCGCATGCCATCGGGGAGGCGCGGGGCTACCGCCTCGTACTCGGCGAAGCTGATGTCCGCAGTGGAAGGCCAGTCGTAGCTCTCGAAGGTCTGCCAGTCGCTGATGGGGTAGCCCTTGCGGGTATCCTTGAGGTCACCCAGCTTCAGCGGCAGCCCCGGCCAAACGGGGACGTAGTCGTACCCGGCCCGGTAGTAGAACTCGATGGTCGCTGTCCGGTCGGGCAAGGGATGGCCGACGAGCGCCTCCTGCACGGGCATATCGGCGAAGAGCTCGTAGAGGGGGATGTACTCGGGCGTACCGTCCCGCCGCAGGGCACGCTCCAGCTGGGTGAAGTCGGGCCGGGGCTGGATGCCCGTTTCCTCTAGGGTGGTCGGCATGGTCATGTAGCGACACTCCTTCCTTGGCCTCAGTGGGCGCCTTGGCCCATCCGGAACGTCCCAACGGTCCGGGCGGGTAAGGGCTATGCCAGGGGCGATAAACCATTTGGCAGGTATGAGTCTACTCTCTAGCGGACGGACAGGCTACCCTGGGTGAGGGCTCTGGCCCCCGGCGGGGCGCGCTGCCAGTTGGCATTTGCCGCCCGCTGGGTTTAGGCTTGCATGAGCCCCGGGGTGCCGCGGGGCGCTAAGGAGCCTCACTTCCTAGCCCGTGAAGGAGGTCAGCGTGTCAGAGAAAACGGCTGCAGTGGGCGCGATGCAGGAACAAAACCGGTGGTTGGTAGCCGTCGCCGGCGTGGCCATGCAGATCATTCTGGGCACGGTGTATGCCTGGAGTGTGTTCAAGACCCCGCTGATGACGGCGCACGGTTGGTCCAATACTGAGGTGGGCCTGGCCTTCACCTTGGTCATCCTCTTCATCGGCGTCTCAGCGGCCTTCGGGGGTCGGTTCGTGGACAAGGCCGGGGCGCGTCGGGTAGCTACGATAGCGGCCGTCCTCTTTGGGGTCGGCACTCTCCTGGCCGGGGTAGCGGCCGGGGTGGGCAGCAAGTGGCTTCTTTGGTTGGGCTACGGCATCATCGGCGGCACCGGCAACGGCCTGGGTTACATCACCCCGGTGGCGGTGCTGGTGCGCTGGTTCCCGGACAAGCGCGGGTTCATCACCGGCCTGGCCGTCATGGGGTTTGGGTTCGGCGCCGCCATCATGGGGCAGATCGCGCCCCTCATCATCCCGGCGATCGGGCTGGCCAACACCTTCTACCTCTTCGGCGCCCTGTTCCTGCTGGTCCTGTTGGTGGCAGCCCAGAAGATGGTCAACCCGCCTACGGACTGGAAGCCGCCCATGCCCCCGCGCACGGCTAGCGAGGCGGTCACCGACGCTCCCTCGTGCGACCTGAACCAGGCCCTGAGGATGCCCCAGTTCTACATCCTCTGGGGGCTCCTGTTCATCAACGTGACCGCCGGCATCGCCATCATCAGCAACCTCTCTCCCATGGCCCAGGCGCAGGTAGGCCTGACCGCCGTCGCCGCCGGTACCCTGGTGTTCGTGACCTCCATCTTCAACGGACTGGGACGCATCTTCTGGGCCTCTCTGTCTGATCGCGTTGGCCGCCGGACGGTGTTCCTGACCTTGTTAGCCACCCAGATCCCCATCTTCCTGCTTCTGCCCAGCATCAGCAGCCCCCTGCTCTTCGGGGTACTCTGCTGCTACGTGCTCCTTTGCTATGGGGGCGGCTTCTCCACCATGCCCGCGTTTGCCGCCGATACCTTCGGCACCGCCTGCATGGGGGACATCTACGGCAAGATCCTGCTGGCTTGGGGCGCGGCTGGCGTGGTGGGGCCGATGCTCATGGAGTTCGTGCAAAATCGGTCGGGCAGCTTCTCGGCTGCCCTGTATATCGGCGCCGGCCTGCTGGCAGTCGGGCTGGTGTTGGCTCTGTCCTACCGTAAGCCGGCGGTGGTCCTGAAGCCGCGCTGATCCCGAAAGGACATAGCGTAAGACGGCACGGGGTAGGCGTGCTTTGGCGTTTCAACCAATAGGAGGCTCGTATGACCAAAATGCAGCAGCTGGCCGAACTGGGTCAGTCCATCTGGTTAGACTACATTCACAGGTCGCTCATCACCTCGGGCGAACTGCAGCAGCTCATTGACCGGGGCCTGCGGGGTATGACCTCAAACCCCAGCATCTTCGCCAAAGCCATCGGTGGCAGTAACGACTACGATGAGCAGCTCCGCGGCTTGGCCAGCACCGATATGCCGCTCATGGACCTCTATGAGGCCCTCGCCATCCAGGACATCCGGGCCGCGGCCGACCTCTTCCGTCCCCTCTACGACCGGACGGAGGGACGAGATGGCTTCGTTAGCCTCGAAGTGGATCCCCGTCTGGCCGACGACACCGAGGGCACCCTCAAAGAGGCGCGCCACCTGGTGGCCACGGTGAACCGGCCCAACGTCATGATCAAGGTGCCCGCCACCCCGGCCGGGATTCCCGCCATCCGCACCCTGGTCAGCGAAGGGCTCAACATCAACGTGACCCTCATGTTCTCCCTGGCCGACTATGATGCCGTGGCCGAGGCTTTCCTGTCTGGGATGGAGGACCGGGCGCAGAAGGGCGGGGACCTCTCCCGAGTGGCCTCCGTGGCCTCGATCTTCGTCAGCCGGGTGGACACGGCCGTGGACCAAGAGCTGGAGAAAGCCGGCAACACGGACCTGCAGGGCAAGATCGCTGTAGCCAACGCCAAGCAGATCTACGCCCGCTTCCAGGAGGTCTTCGCCGGTCCGCGTTGGGAGAAGCTGGCGGCCCGTGGGGCCAGGGTACAGCGGCCACTGTGGGGAAGCACCGGCACCAAGAACCCCAAGTACTCGGACACCAAGTACGTGGACGAGCTCATCGGCCCCGACACCGTCAACACCCTCCCTCCGGACACGCTGGAGGCCTTCGAGGACCACGGCACGGTGGCCGTTACCGTTGATAAGGGCGTGGATGAGGCCCGGGAGCAGCTGCGCCGGCTGGCAGAGCTGGGCATAGACCTGGATGCCATCACCCAGAGGCTGCAGCGGGCCGGGGTGAAGGCTTTCGCCGACTCCTTCCAGGAGCTGCTGCAGGCTGTCGAGGCCAAACGGGAGAAGCTGGCGACAGGCGCCTAGAGCCTGACCG
>JBMNTK010000003.1:0-48812 GCA_050945695.1 Anaerolineae bacterium
ACCAGCTTCCTGGCTGCCCAGATCCCTTCGTCCATCACGTGGACGATTCTGCACTTACCTCAGGTGGTACCTTGCTCGAACAACAGATACCTGTCGTCCGGGGACCACCGTGGCCAGCGGTCGTCGGCATCCATGACGGTCAGTCTCTGCTGGTTCGAGCCATCAGCGTTCATGAGGTAGATCTCGAAGTTCCCGTCCCGGTTGGAGGCAAACGCCACTCGGGTACAGTCGTGGGACCAGGCCGGGTGCACGTCGTCCCCTGGCGCATCGGTGAGCGCCCGCAGGCCGGTCCCATCAGCGCCGATCACGTAGATGTCCCAATCGTCCCCGGTGGTGCCGGCCAGGTTCAGGTTAGAGGCGAAGGCGATCAGTGGCGTAGTGGGGCACCAAGAAGGGGGTGCCAGGCTGAAGGTGGCAGCGTCAGCTGGGGCAACGGCGAGGAGGGGGGTCACCTTCGCGCTCTCGGGGTCTATCAGCTGCATCTGGTAGTTGACCCCGTCGGAGACGAAATAGGCGATCTGGCCGGGGCCCAGGTCTGAGGTGGGAGTAGCGGTGGGCTCGGTCGTGGGGGTGATGGTCGGTTCCTGGGTCGGTGGTTGGCCGGTCGCGGTAGGGGCCGGCTGGGTAGTAGTAGGTGTGGGCATCCCAGGACCAGACTCCTGCGGGACGATGGGCAGGAAGATGGTCTGCTGAGCTAGCGCAGCCATGGGTACCACTGCCATTGCTACTAACAAGACGACAATGATCAGCCTAATAGGCTTCATAGCTAACCTCCATGCACCTGGTGCCGCTTGTGCAGCGGCGGCTGCTCCGGGTGGCCAGTCCGGAGCACCAGCCATGGCGGGCACCTGGCCGCCGGCTGATGGCATGGGGCTTCGGTGCCCGCCGACCGGCATGCCAGAGCCGGTCGCTCTGGCATGGAGACATTACTTGGGGGACCAGGACGGGCAGTGATAGGCAAACAGATCGTCGGTGGTAACCCGCTGCAGACCGGTTCCGTCGGGGGCCATGGTGTAGATCTGCGGCTGAGCGTTGCCCGGGCGCAACGACGAGAAGGCGATCCGATCCCCGCCGGGCGACCAGGAGGGACAACGGTCGTCGCCGGGGTTATCCGCCGTTAGCTTCACGGCACCGCTCAGGTCGTTATCGGAGCGGGTCAGGTCCAGGGCGCTGGCAGCAATCTTGTAGATGTCCCAGCCGCCCTCGTCCTCGTAGGCGAAGAGCAGCGTTTGCCCGTCCGGTGACCAGTCGAATCCCAGGTAGTTGCCCTCCGGCAGCAGAGGATGAGGGTTGGAGCCGTCTGCACCCATGACGTACGTCTGGACGCCCGAGTCGCTGACGTGCTGGTAGATGATGTAGTTGCTATCCGGGGACCAGACGGGGTTGAGCTGCAGGTTCTCTGGGTCGTTGGTAAGGTTCCGCTCGTTCTTCCCATCAACATCCATGACGAAGACATCGAAGTCCGTCGGTTCGCTGGGCCGGTGGGACACGAAGGCAGCCTTAGTACCATCCGGCGACCAAACCAGGTGAATGTCAGCAGCGGCACGCCTGAGCCTCACCTGTATCTTGCCGTCGGCCGGCACCAAGCCGTAGACGTTCCAGTCTCCGCTGTAGTCCCCCTTGATGGTGAGGTTGGAGGAGAAGGCAACCAGGCTACTGGTCACGTCCCAAGAGGGCTGGCCCAGCCACGGGTGACTGACATTGGTGCCTTCGATGACCGGGGCGGAGTAACGACCCATCTCTCCGCTGGTCATGTCCTTCACGTACAGCCTGACCCTAGGGGTGACCTCCGGCCCCGGCTCGGCTGGCGCGCCGTAATAGGCCAGCGCATTGTAGACCGGCCTGGGTGTGCTGGTGGCGGTGGGGATGGGGGTCGCGCTGGTCACGGTCTCGGGAGATGTGGTGACCGTCGGCGTGATGGTGGTCGTTACGGTAGTCGTGATCGTAGTCGTGGGCGTGATGGTGACGGTGGTTGTGGTCGTGGGGGTAATGGTCGTGGTGGTAGTGACGGTAGTCGTGACGGTACCGGTCACGGTAGGAGTGAGGGTGGGCGCACCTACCACCGTCCCAGTGACCGTAGGCGTCGGGGCGACCGAATCGTGGTTGCGCATGACGAGAGGCAGATACTGGTCCTGGGGCTGAGCCATGACCGCAAGCGGAAGCACGGCAATGCCCATTAGGAGAGCAAAGAGCAGGAGATGGCGATGCTTCATAACGGCCTCCTAACGTTAGAAACCAGAATCACATATCCCGGCTATCCTGCCACAAGGTCACATTACTGTAAAGTGGGATATACTCATTTGATGGGCAGGATCTGAGGGCGCATTCCCGTTCCTGATCGCGGGCCTAAGGCGACTCGGACGACGTTACCGCCAGCGCGCACCTCTGGTATGATGGGGCTACGTGTTGTCAGTGTTAATTCAGCAGTGAGGTTAGGTCGCGTGGTAGAGTCCGGGCAGATACGAGTGGGCACCTCCGGCTGGCACTACAGCCACTGGGTGGGGCTCTTCTACCCCGAGACTATGGCCCCGGAGGACTACCTCGCCTTCTACGCTTCCCGGTTCGACACCGTGGAGATCAACAACACCTTCTATCACCTTCCCACCGAGGCCGCCGTCCTTGGGTGGCGCCGGTCCGCTCCCCCCGGGTTCATCTTTGCCGTCAAGGCGAGCCGGTACATCACCCACTTCAGGAAGCTCAAGGACCCCGATGAGCCGCTGGCCAACGTCATCGGCCGGGCCCAACTGCTCGAGGATCGCCTTGGGCCCATTCTCTTTCAGCTCCCGCCGCGCTGGCACTTCAACCCCGATCGGTTGGCCTCCTTCCTGGCTGCTCTGCCACCCGGCCACCGCTACGCGCTGGAGTTCCGCGACCCCAGCTGGCTGGACGAGCAGGCCTACTCCCTCATGCGCGAGCACGGCGTCGCCCTGTGCATCCACGACTCGGGCGGCCATTGGTGGCCCCAGGTCCTGACGGCGAGCTTCGTCTACCTGCGATTCCACGGACCGGATGGCCGCTACGAGGGCCACTACCGGACGGACGAGCTCTCCGGCTGGGCGGCCACGTTTCGGAGCTGGGCCGAGGAGGGCAGGGATGTCTATGCCTACTTCAACAACGACTGGCAGGGCCACGCTCTCCGAGACGCCACGGAACTCCGGGAGCATCTCTCCCGCTAGGCGAGCCAGACGAATGAGCCCCGGCGGAGAGAGTCTCTCCCGGGGCTCGGGGCCAAGCGGCAGCTTCTGCCGGCCGCTAGCCGGCGGCGATGCGGCTGGGCGCCTTTCACCCGCCACTTGCCTCGAGCGCCATCAACCCCGACAATCGGGCTGGAAAGCCAAGTTAGCTCAGCAGAAATCTCGCAGGAGTGGCTGTGCAGTACTGTCCGTACCTGTCTCCGTACCTCGGCCTTATCTTCGCCGGCTTCTGGCGGCGGCTCATCGCAGCCGTTGTGGACCTGCTTCTGGTGCTGTTTGCCAGCTTCGTGCTCGTGCTGATCGTCTCGCCGGTCCTGCTGGCGGCGCCCGCCTCTCTGGAGCGGTTCTTTGCCAGTGAGTACGTCAGCTTCGCCCTCGTGGGGGCCTACCTGGTGTTGGGGTGGTTGTACTTCGCGGGGTTCGAGGCCTCGGAAAGCCAGGCTACCATCGGCAAGACGGCCCTGGGCATCATGGTGAGCGATCTGCGCGGGGACAGGGTCGGGTTTGGCAGGGCTAGCCTGCGTTACCTGGGCAAGCTGATTAGCTTGCTGACCCTGGGGATCGGGTTCCTGATCATGCTGCGTCATCCCCGCAAGCAGGCGCTTCACGACCGGATTGCGGGCACGGTGGTGATAATCAACCTCAGCTCGCCGCTGATCGGCCCTGTCTAGGCACTCAGTCGTTCCCGTCTGAGTTGGCCCTTCTGGCGGCCAGCTGATCTTCGATGTCCTCTAGCCGCGTCTCGACCCGGCGGATGCGGGCGCTGATCTCCTTCAACTCGGGCTCCAGGCGCTGCTCCACGCCGTGTTTGCGAGACTCGGTGATCCCCCGGACGACGTAGAAGGCGCCCCGACCCACCAAGTAGGCCGCTATGGCCAGGGGGACGAGGGACGGGTTGCCCATGAGGGCCGCTGCCACCAGCAGCACAACCGCCACCACCGCCCCCACTCCCGCCAAGCGCAGGTCCCAACGGGTCTCATAGGTGGCCTTATCCGCCTCGATACGGTCCCGCAGGCTCTGGCGCTCTCGCAGGAGCTGAGTCAGCTCTGACCAGGCGCTCTCGTACTCAAGCCGCAGCACATCTCCGCTGGCGGCCATCTGAACGGCCACGCTCTCGGCCAGCAGCCGCCCGGAGGCACCTTGGGCTAACTTCAGGGCGGCCTCACAGTACTGGCAGTAGGCGTAACGGTCCTCGCCCTCAGCGTGCAGCAGCTCCCCACACACCGGGCACTGCAACACGTGGGCGGGGGGCACGCTCGGTTCCCTGCTCTCAGCCATGGCTTGCTCCTGGTGGACAGAGCGGGCGAGCCCGATGCCTATCCCTCTATCCACTCCTCACTAACTACTGTCTCCTAACCCGTACCGCTCCAGCATCTTCTCGTTGAACGGAGCGCGCCGGCCCGGGCATTCCTCGCGGGGGCAGAGCATGCAGTTCTCGTAGCTGTCCTCGGTGGGGAAGAGGATCCCCGAGACGGACTTCGCGGGCAGCATGAGGAAGCTCTCCGTCAGGCGCACGCCCACGGCCCCCTCCACATCCCCGAGGAGGGCAAACAAGGGGGCTTGCTGCTGCAGGGGCCAGTCCTCAAGTGACCCCGGGCTCATGCGTGAGACCTTCCCCGGGCGGAACCGCTCTTGGACGTCCGCATCCAGGGCTCGGCGGGCAGCAGCAAGGGCCTGCTCCTGCACTGCCTCAGCCCAGAAGCGCTCCAGCAGGTCAGCCTTGGAGTTGGCCCACTGCTCCAGTTCCGTCCCACAGGTAGCCACGTAGGGAAACACGCGGTAGGCCTGCTCGAGGTTCACCACCATCACCCGGCTTTCGAACGTGACGTTCTCGACCTGTACCTTGCCGTCTCCCTTGGCGCCCACCGCCGCCAGGGCATAGACGGCCTTGGGACGAGCCAGGGCCTGGCCCTCCAAGGCAATACGGCGCACGTCCTCGGTGAAGGGGCTGTCTGGCTGCATCCGCAGCCGACGGTACAGAGCCTCCAGGTCTACCTCGAAGCTGATCTCATCCAACAGAATGGTCTGCATGTGCTCCTACTCGCGCCGGGGTCAGGCCGGCTTTGGGTGTATCACTGCTTCCCGTGATTCTCTCACCGGTACGGTGTATGATAGCACCAAGCGACCGGTTGGGGGAAAGCCCCCGGCCGAGCTTCGCATCATCAGGACACTGAGCCGCCACGCTAGGGGGCATGCATGCGACCGACCAAGATAGTCATCATTGGGGCAGCCAGCGCCAGCTTCGGCCCCGCCATGATCGCCGACGCCGTCCTCACCCCAGGCCTGCAGGGTAGCACCCTGACGCTGGTGGACGTGGATGGCCCCCGGCTGGCCACCGTGGCGGCCTACGCCCGCCAGGTCAACCGGGCCACAGGCGCCGGTCTGCTCATCGAGCACACGACGGACCGAGAGGAGGCCCTGCCAGGGGCGGAGTTCGTCATCATCTCCATAGCGGTGCGGCGCAACGAGCTGTGGAAGCTCGACTTCAGCATCCCCCTGAAGCACGGCATCCGCCAGGTCCTGGGCGAAAACGGAGGTCCGGGCGGCCTCTCCCACGCCCTGCGCAACATCCCTATCGTCCTGGACATCGCCCGGGACGTAGAGCGGCTGGCCCCCGACGCCCTGGTGATGAGCTTCACCAACCCGGAGAGCCGCATCTGCCTGGCCCTCACCCGCTACACCGACCTCAAGGTCGTGGGGCTATGCCACGGCATCGGCATGGGCTACCAGAGCCTCTCCCGCATCACCGGCATCCCGGCCGACGACCTGATCGGGGTAGCGGCGGGGCTCAACCACTTCTCCTGGTTCCTGGATATCCGCCGCAGCACCGGCGAGGACCTGTACCCCCTGCTGCGGGAGAAGGAGGCCGAGTTCGACCCCGGCTACCTCCCCCTGACCCGCAAGCTCTTCCGGGCATTCGGCCTCTACCCCCACCCCAGCGACGACCACATCGGCGAGTATCTGCCATATGCCTGGGAGTACTGCGGCCTAGAGGGCTACGACTTCGACCGGGCGGAGCGGTGGCGGGAGACTGCCTGGCGGCACCTGACCGAGGTGGCGCGAGGAGAGCGGCCGGTGCCCCTGCCCGAGGAACTGGGCGGGTCGGCTGAGGAGCGGCTGGAGGACCCGCACCTGCGGCTCCACCGGTCCGGGGAGCTGGCCTTCCCCATCATCCACTCCGTGCTGGAGAACAGCCACGACTTCATCGAGGCGGTGAACATCCCCAACCGGGGGCTGGTCGAGGGGCTGCCCGACTGGGCGGTGGTGGAGGTGCCGGCCGTGGCCGGGGCGGATGGCGTGCGAGGGATACAGGTGGGGTCGCTGCCGCGGGGAATCACGGCTCTGCTCAACACGCAGGTGCGCGTGCAGGACCTGGTCGTGGAGGCGGCGGTGCATGGCTCCCGAGAGCTAGCGTTGCAGGCCCTGCTGGAGGACCCGGTGGTCGGGAGTGTCGAGGCGGCCGAGAAGACGCTGGACGAGCTGCTGGCCGTGCACGCCCCGTACCTCAGGATGAAGGACTGATCCGCGCCGACGGAGCGCAGGATGACCCCGACGGCTGTCGGCGTCATCCTGCGCCCAGATGTAACCCGTTAGCCGAGAACCTGGCTACGTCACCCGGATCCAGGCTTCGCCCCGGCGTTTCTCCAGATGGTCTTCCACCTGCCTGTCAGGCATGGCCCGCATTCTCTTGACCTTGCCGTTGGGCTGTCGGATGTAGGCGAAGGCGATGTCAGTCAGGTGACTGTCCTCGTAGTCGCCGACTTCAACTCTCTCGGTGCGGATCTCCATTATCTCACCGGACCAGGATTGGCCCAGGGACACCAGCATAATCACCAGGCTG
Source organism: Anaerolineae bacterium (assembly GCA_050945695.1). Classification (GTDB taxonomy): domain Bacteria; phylum Chloroflexota; class Anaerolineae; order DRVO01; family DRVO01; genus Ch71. Next base: position 7,036 of record JBMNTK010000003.1, read on the forward strand.
GGCGCGGCCGCCAGGCGAACGCCCAGAAGCGCCTCGGGCTCCTCCGGCTCCAGCACGAAGCGGACCAGGCCTCCGATGGCTATCCATGTTACGGCTCAGATGAAAAGGTACGTCCCCAGCTTGCCGCGGCCCTTGCTCTCGCCGGTCACCGGGGCCGCGGCCAGCGCGGGCGCAGCGCTCGCAGCAACGACAGCGCCACCGCCGCTCAGCGCGGCGCCGCTCCCCGGGCAGAACTGGGCTCCCTCGGGAATCGAGCCACCACACGATGGGCATGATGGGCTGACGGCCTGCGGAGCGACCCTGCAGTCCACGCAGAAGCGGCCCAGCGCCGGATACTCCGACCCGCACTTGGGGGAGCGATGGGTGGACGGGCGGCTGGTACGGATCTCAGGCACGGGGTCACCTCGACAGAGGGGTCAGGATGTGGAGCGGGGGCAGTATCGCCACGTTGGCGGTTCTCGACAAGCGCACCGGCTCGACCCTCCACGGTCCTGAGCCCTGATTACGTCCTCAGGGCCCTCCTCTGCTAAGCTTAGCCATGCACGACCAGCCTCTCTTCCAGAGCCCCACCCGACGGTGGATCGAACCGGTTCCCGTCTCCGTCCCTGACGCCCTTCGCGAACGCGTGGGCGGGCACCCCCTCCTCGCTCAGACCCTCGTCCGCCGCGGCTACACCGACCCCGACCGCGCCCTCGCCTTCCTCGACCCGGACGCCTATAGCCCCGCCGAACCGACCGACCTGCCGGGCATGGCCACCGCCTGCGAGCGCATCCAGGCCGCCATCGCCGCCGGCGAGCGGGTCCTCATCTGGGGAGACTTCGACGTGGACGGCCAGACCGCCACCGCTCTGCTGGTCTCCGTCCTACGGGAGCTGGGGGCGGACGTGGGCTACCACGTGCCCGTGCGGGCCGAGGAGTCCCACGGGCTCAACCTCCCCGTGCTGGCCCGGCTGCTGGAGCGGCACAAGCCCGGGCTGCTCATCACCTGCGACACGGGCGTCTCGGACTCGGAGCCTATCGCTTACGCACGCGGACAGGGCGTGGACGTCATCGTCACCGACCACCACGAGCTGCCCGATGTCCTTCCCCCTGCCCTGGCCCTCCTCAACCCCAAGCTCCTGCCTCCGGACCATCCCCTACGGGAGCTCTCCGGCGTGGGTGTGGCCTACGAGCTGGCCCACGAACTGTGCCGCCGGGCCGGGCAGGCCGGCAAGGAGGAGCGGCATCTGGACCTGGTGGCACTGGGGCTGGTGGCCGACCTGGCAGTCCAGGTGGGGGACGTCCGCTACCTCATCCAGCGGGGCCTGGAGGCGCTGCGGGAGAGTGAGCGAGTGGGGCTGCGGGCGCTGGTGGAGGTGGCCCAGGTGGAACAGGCCCGCCTGAGCGAGGGCCACATCTCCTTTGCCCTGGCCCCGCGTCTGAACGCCGTGGGCCGGCTCGCCGATGCCAGCGTGGCGGTGGAGCTCCTCACCACCGCCGACGTGGGCCGGGCGCGGGTGATCGCCAACGAGCTGGAGGGGCTCAACGCCCGTCGGCAGCTGCTCTGCGAGCAGGTATTCGAGGCAGCCCAGGCCCAGATAGAGGCCGACCCCTCGCTGCTGGACGCGGCGGCGCTGGTCCTGGCCCATCCCGCCTGGCCGCCCGGGGTAATCGGGATCGTGGCCAGCCGGCTGGTGGAACGCTACCACCGGCCTGCCGTCCTCATCGCCGCCCCCGAGGGGGAACTGGCCCGGGGCTCGGCCCGCTCGGTGGAGGGCTGCAACATCACCGAGGCCATCGCCGAGCAGGCCCACCTCCTGGCCGGCTTCGGTGGGCACCCCATGGCAGCCGGCTTCCGGCTGGAGCCCGAGAGCATCCCCGCCTTCCGACAGGGCCTGGCCGAAGCGGTGTTGAGGATGCGGGGGCGCAGGGGCGAGGTGGTCCCATCCCTACAGATTGACGGCTACCTGCCCCTCGAGGACCTGACCCCCCAGCTGGTGGATGACATCGAGCGCTTGGCCCCCTTCGGCCCCGGCAACCCATCCCTCACCCTGGCTACCCGCAACCTGGCCCTGAAGAGCTACTCGGCTCTGGGCCGAGCGGGCGAGCACCTGCAGTTGTTCGTGCAAGACGGCATGGGCACGGTGCGTCGGGTGCTCTGGTGGGGCGGGGCCGGCTCCCCCCTGCCCGAGGGCCCCTTCGATCTGGCCTACACCGTCCGCGCCAGCGACTACCGGGGCCTACGCGAGGTCCAGATCGAGTGGGTGGACTTCCGACCGGTAGAAGGGGCTCGACGTCGGGCGCTGGACATCGCCGTGGTAGACCTGCGCCCCTACCCAGACCCCCGAGCCGTGCTGGAGGAGCTGCGCCGAAGCGAGGATATCCAGGTCTGGGCAGAGGTGGAGGGCCCGCCCGGGTCGGTGGGCCGAGATGCACTGGTCGCCAGTTCTGCCCTGGCCATCTGGACCAGCCCGCCGGGGCCGGAGGAGCTGCGGCAGGCCATCGAGCGAGCAGGGCCGGAGAGGGTGTACCTCTTTGCCCAGGACCCGAGCACGGACGACCTGGGAGCGTTCCTCCGGCGGCTGGCGGGGCTGGCCAAGTATGCCCTGCGCCGCGCCGACGGGCAGGTGAGCGTGGGGGCCCTGGCGGCGGCAACGGGGCAGCGTGAGGCCACCGTGCGCCTGGGCCTGGCCTGGTTGGCCGCCCACGGAGACGTGACCGTGACCGAAGAGGAGAGCCAGGTGCGACTGTCACCGGGCACGGGTCAACCGGACCATCAACTGCCCCAGATAGAGATGGGTCTGCGAGCGCTGCTGGACGAGACGCGGGCCTGGCGCCGCTACTACCAGAGCGCGCCGGCCGAAGGGCTCGTGCGCGAGGGGTGAGAGGGCACCAGCCTGCTCCCCCTTCCCCTTCAGAGAAGTCCGCCACTTCGCTCCGCGGAGTGGCGTGGGCTGGGGGGTTAGGTTACCTACGCCCCCTTCCCGGACGCCGCCCCGCTCCAGCGGCCGGCCAGGCGGGTGATGAGCGGCAGCAGCAGCATGAGGATGATCTGGCGGGCCAGGTGCATGGCCGCCACCAGTTGCGCATCCCCGCCCAGCTCACCGGCCAGGATCACCATCTGCTCGGCACCGCCGGGAGCGCTCCCCACCATCGCCGTGATCGGGTCGAGGGTGGTCGTCTGAACGAGGAGCCACCCGAGCCCTAAGCCGGCGACGATCATGGAAGCAGTCATCGCCGCCCCGGCGACGGCGAAGGGGCGGAAGTCCCGCAGCACCGCGCGGGTGACGCCAGCACCCACCCCCGCACCGATGATCCATTGCGCAAAGAGCGGCCAGGAGTTGGGCAGGCCATCCAGGTGCAGCCACGTCTGATTGACCAGCCCGCCCACGGCCATGGCAGCCAGGATCTCACCGCCGGGCAGCTTCACCTTCACGGCCAGGGCCGCGGCCAGCATTCCGATGGCGAGGAGCACCCCCAGCGCCAACAGCGGCGTAGCCCCACCGGAAGCGGCAAGCGGCATCACCGCCGCGCCTGGATCGCCGAAGATCACGCGCACCAGCCCGGGCATGACCAAGAGGATGCTGATCAGGCGGACTAGGTGCATGCTGGCCACCGCCTTGCTATTGCCGCCCAGGTCCTCGGCCAGGGACACCATAGCCGCCAGCACGCCCGGGCTGCAGGCGCACAGAGCCGAGGCCAGGTCCATGTGGGTGAGACGGTTTATCGCCCAGGCCAGCGCCATGCCCAGCACCACCAGCATGAGCACGTTGGCCCCCACCGGGACGATCGCCCCGGCGATTGCCCGTAGCGTCTCCATGGTGACGGCGGCGCCGATGGTGAGTCCCAGTACGATGCGGGCGAGACTACGAAGCCAGCGGGGCGGCTCCGCTACGGGCCGTTCCAGCAGGCGGACGACGGCGCTGGCCACCAGGGCGCCGGTGAAGGGCCCGCCTGGTAGGTGGAAGTAGCGTCCGGCGGCCGCGCCCACCGCCGCTACCAGCAGGCACAGCCCCACCGGACGCGAGAGGCCCGTGGAGGCCAGGGCGGAATAGACAGGGGCCGGCAAGGGCACTCGGGCCCGTGCGGCCGTGTGGGTAGATGGAAGCTGTGTGGACGACGTCTCGCTATCTCCTTGGCCGCGCCTGGGCAACCCCAGCCGGCCGACCCTCAGCGCCTGAACGATGCGAGGGCAAGGTACACTTTCGCCAGGCCGGTAGGCAAGATGCCGGCCTGTGAGGAGTGCGGACCCCAAGAGCCCTCGAACGGAATGCGGGGTCCATGGCCCTTCGGCCGATAGACAGGGGGCCGGGGCCATCCCGGTAGGAGCAGGCGCAGTGGCCTGCCCCACAGGGCGGACGGGGTCGTCCGCCCCTATGGGCGCGCCTGGGGCCTGGGCGCACCAGTGTGCGCCTAGTAGCGCGCACCCCAACCGTCCTGAAGGGCACCGGCACTGCTGCGCATTACACGTCGCCTCAACGGCTCTGATCCAGCGTCCGCGTAGGCGGACGCCCGGCCGAAGGCCCAGCAGCCCCGACTTGAGTCGAGGGCCCCTCCGGTACCCCACACAGCCCCGGCCTCGGTCGAGGTCCCTGCGCGCTTGGGCTTCGGGCTCACAGACCCGCGCCTAGTAGCGCGCACTCCTCATAGGGACGAGGCGACTCGTGACGCTTCACGCGCGACCCGTTGGCGGACACCGCCACCCTGACGCACAATGGGGGCTGGTGGCAGCGCATCTCGACGGGGTGGGGAGAGCAAATGGCACCTCAGGCTGACGACCTAACGATCCGGCTCCTCGCTGAGGCCGACCTGGTGCACCTCGCCGATCTCGACCGCTCGGAGGAGATCACCCTCGGCTACCGGGTGGAAGAGGGACGACTGATCGCCGAGCCGGTGGACCGCAAGCGGTCACGTTGGGACGAGGGCCAGGTGGCGCGCTTCCGTCTGCGAGTGCTGGAGCAGCTGGAGCGCGGCGGGCAGGCAGTGGGCGCCTTCGATGGAGACCGCCTGGTGGGGTTCGCCGTGCTGGGCTACTGCTTCCGGGGGCCCAACCGCGACTACCTGCACCTGGACCTGCTGCACGTGAGCCGTCCCTACCGCCGGATGGGGGTGGCCACCCGCCTCATGGAGCAGATCGAGAGTCTGGCGCGTGAGCGCGGGGCACGCCGGCTCTACATCTCGGCCACGCCGTCGCAGTCGGCCGTGGGCTTCTACTTCAGCCGGGGCGCCCGGCTGGCCCCCGAGCCGGACCCCGAGCTCCACGCCTTGGAGCCCCACGACATACCGCTCATGATAGAGCTGTAGGAGGCCTACCCGAGATGCCCACCCTCACCGATCCCGCCTGGCTGGAGTCGCTCAGGCACTTCGAGATCAACTTCCCTGAGGACTTCGCCGACCGGGAGGTTCGCCCCTGGGGCCTCCTCTTCCACTGCCAGGACAACCCCGTATCCTACGATAGCAACCACGCCGTCGTGCTAGACCTGGAGGGCGACCTCGATGCGGCAATGCGCGAGATCGCCGAGTTCTACCAGGCCAGGCAGATCACGCCCCGGGTCTACTCGGCCGGCTTGCCCGGGGAGAGCGAGGCGCTCCGGCCGGCACTGGCCAAGGCCGGGTTCCAATCCGAAGACTACCCTCTGCGCTGGTTCTTCCTGGAAGGCAGCTCGCGCGTTCACCCCGATGCAACCCTGGAGGTGCGCCGGGTGCACGCTCTGGATGACGCCCTCATCGGCCTGATCAACGCCGACGGCGAGGAGCCCTGGAACGTGGGGGTGCTGGAGAGACACGTGCGCTGCGACCGGTTCCACCTCCTGGTCGGCTACATTCAGGGCGAGCCTGTGACCAGGGCCTCGCTCAAGCTGATGAACGGCATCGGTCGGGTGGACGACGTCTTCACCCACCCCAAGCACCGCGGCCACGGCTACGCCCGTACCCTGATGCACCACCTCGTGCAGTGCCATCGCCGGCTGACCTCCGGTCCGCTCTACCTTTGGGCCGAGAACCCCACGGCCATCCGCGTCTACGAGGACGTGGGTTTCGTGGAACTGGAAGGCGCCCCTCCCACCTGGGCTGCCTGGCTGGCATAGGTTAGCGTCATGCCTCCGGCCCCCGCGAGACCTCTGGTCCACAGGCGGGGGCCGTCATCTTGCCGTCCCGCCCAAGATCCCCTCTCGACGAAGGGCCCTCCTGCCGATACAGTACCGAGCAATAGCGGCTTCTATCAGGGGGAGACATGCACGTCACAGCAGACTTCGAATGCGGCAATGGCAAGAACATCCGAGAGGTAGTGCCCGGCCACTTCCGCCTAGACGAGGTAGGCGAGAAGCCGCCCTACTGCAAGTACTTCTGCGTACGGGTCGAGGCGGACGGCGACGGCGGGCTGGTCCAACTGGACGTCTACCCTGACCCTGACCTGGGTGAAGTCGGCCGTATCGGGATGATGGGCCACTACCCCTCCCAGATCTGGTACTCCACCGACGAGATGGAGCGGTGGCGGCCCACTGAGAACTCCTGGGAGAACACCACCGAGTTCCACGAGACCCACCTGGTGGCGCGGGTGCGGATGAAACCGGGGACGCGCGTATACGTGGCCAGCAACCCCGTCGCCTGCTACACCCGGGTGGCCAACTGGGCACGGTCACTGGGCGCAAGAGGAGCTGGCGACTGCCACAGTCTGTCCCTGGGGGCCAGCTTCGAGGAGCGCCAGATTCCCCTGTTGCGCATTCCCGCCCGCGGGCCCGACCCCACCCGGGTATTCGTCTTCGCCGGCCAGCACCCCTCGGAACACTGCGCCGTCTTCATGGCCATGGGCGCCGCGGAGTTCCTGCTGTCCGGCCATCCCGAGGCCGAGGCCCTTCGGGAGCGGTTCGAGGTCTGGGTCTGTCCCATGATCAACGTAGACGGCAACGTTCACGGCCGCAACGGCTGGACCTTGCAGGACGTGAACATGTTCGAGGACTTCAAGGGCGCCGCCGAGGGGGCGCTACCGCAGGCGGTGGAGGACCAGCTGCTCTGGCGCTACCTCACCGAGGAGGTCCTGCCCGCCATCACCTTCCAGTTCCACGGCTTCATGGGCAAGCGGGGCTTCATAGACCCGCCCTACGATGGGCTCTACACCTTCACCGACCCGCACTCAGTCTACGAGCAAGCCGCTGCCGCCAGTCGCTATGAGACCATCCAGGCAGCGATGGCCTGGGATACCGATGGGCTCACCGGGCACGGCCGGCCCAACGTCTTGGCCGAAGACTCGCTCGAGTACCAGCTGGCCCGGCTCCTGGGCACCATCCCCGTGTTCTACGAGATCAACCACGGCTACCACGGGGTGTGGGCCTCCAAGCGCAAGGGCGCCCACGTGCTGCGCACCGCTTTGCGCGCCTGGGAATAGGGGGATTTCACCGCAGAGATCGCGGAGAGCGCGGAGAGAGCCGCAGAGAAGAACAGGGAATGGGGTAGGCTAGGTGGCCTGTCCCATTCCCTGTAGTCTTTCCTTTCCTTTTTCTCTTCTCTTTTCTCTGCGATCTCTGCGGTCTCTGCGGTGAATTCCCTATCCCTCTCGGGCCAGTTCAATCACTCGCGCCGCGTTCTCGGAGATCTTGGCGAAGGCTTCCACGTAGAGCCGCATGAGTTCCAGGTCGTTGGGCGGGTAGACGCCGCTCAGGTAGGCGTGCGCCTCGATGAACTCGCTCGTCCTGGGATACTCCGCCGAATCATAGGTGATGCCCGGTCGGGCGTGACCGCATGTCCAGGGGCAGCCCTTGCCGTAGCCCACCATGTCCTTGAACACGTCCTGCGCGGGAACGGGCATGGTCTGCCATTGGCCCACCCGCACGCCCTCGGCTGCCAGCGCCTTCTGGGCCGCCCGCTTCCATTCGCCCGGCGTCACATCCAGCCCCACTTCCTCGGGCCGGAACTCGACCACGTAGCTGAAGTAACAGGGGTCAGCGTAGTCCGGGGTATAGGGCCCCTTCACGCCCGGGATGTCCGCCAGTGCTTGGGTGAGGTAGGCGGCGAACTCCCGTCGCTTGGCGTTGTTGTACTCCAGGCGATCCAGCTGCGAGAGTATGAACGCATTGACGAACTCGTGGGGTCGGTACATCCACCCCAGGCCGTACGCGTTGTACTCCCGGTCCACGTTGGGCAGGACCACCTCACCGAACTCCCGCAGCATGGAAGCCCGGCGGTAGTAGGTCTCGTTATCCGAGGTCCACAGCCCACCCTCTCCCCCGGAGAGGTTCTTGGAGCGGTTGCAGCTGAAGCAGCCGATGTCCCCCAGGGCCCCGGTCTTGGTCCCCTTGTAGGTGGCCCCATGCGCCTGGCAGGCATCCTCGATCACGATCAGCCCATGTCGGCGAGCGATGTCCTTGATGGGGTCCATGTCGGCCGGCATGCCGTGGATGTGGACGGGCAGGATGGCCTTGGTGTGATCGGTGATGCGCTCTTCGATGAGGGAAGGATCAATGGTGTAGGTGAGCGGGTCTATGTCTGCAAAGACGGGGATGGCGTTGTGGTGCAGGACGGCCGCGGCCGTAGACCAGTAAGTGAAGGCGCTGGTGATCACCTCGTCGCCCGGGCCAATGCCCGCCCCGGCGACCGCCATGTGCAGGGCGGCCGTGCCGCTGTTGGTGACCAGGCAGTATTTGGTGCCCACGTACTCCGCCCACCGGCGCTGCAACTCCAGCGCCCTGGGCGCAGAGGTGCCGTGCAGGTGGCCACTGTCGAACACCGCCAACACCGCTTCCCGGTCTGCCTGAGTAAGGGGCGGCCAGCTCTGCACCATCCCCGCGGGCACTACCGGCTTTCCCCCGTCCAGTGCCAACTTCGCCATGGACCTACCTCCGTATGGGTCTCTCCCCTGGTTCGCGGGGCATCATACCATCTACCCGTGGCGTGGGGTACCCCGGTGAAGGGGTGCGGCGCCCACGCCGGCCGGACGCGATTGGCCCGCGCCGCGATTTGACCGGCCCATGTATCAGGACTACACTCATCCGGACATTCTGCGCGGAAGGAGGCGTAAAATGGCACAACTGAAACTTGCAGCCTCGGTGGCCACGGATACGCCTGCCTGCGGCGCGGGTCGCTAACCTCGCACTACTCGGTTCCACTCACAACCGCACGGTCCCAGGCGTATCCCTCACCCGTAACTTGAGATGAGGGAGCGGAGGCATTCGCCTGCGGGCCGTTTGTCTTTCCCGCCCTGGTGACATACCCCGTCTCCCCATGACTGTGTCCTTCGCGGGGCACAGGCCCAGTGCCCTTGCCCCGTTGCCTCATGACTTAGGGAGACCCAAGTTGCACGACGAGTCCGAGTACCAAGACGAGTTCGAATACTACGAAGCCCTGCACGACCCGGCCGTCTCGGCCGAAACCCGGCGCCTCAAGATACGCGCTGACCATCGGCCCAAGAAGACGACCGCAGAGATCCTGGCGGAGATCGCCGAGCCTGCCGCCTTGGACGGCGGGTTCAACATCACCTACCAGCCCGCGCGGTATGAGAGCGGCTGGTTGCTGGACTCTCTTCGGGGCTTCTTCGAGCAGGACTACATCACTGACGTGCTCGCAATGGTGAAGGGCGGCAAGGAGGCCAGCGTCTACCGCTGCCGCGCCCATCCCGCCACCGGCGAGACCCTTCTGGCCGCCAAGGTGTACCGGCCCCGGAAGTTCCGCAACCTTCGCAACGACAAGATGTACCGCGAGGGTAGGCAGATCCTTACAGCGGACGGGCGGCCGGTGAAGAGCACCGACCACCGCATCATGCGCGCCCTGGGCAAGAAGACCGACTTCGGGGTGCAGGTGGCCCACACGTCCTGGCTTATGCACGAGTACAACATCATGTCCCAGCTGTATCGGGCCGGGGCCGCGGTCCCTCGCCCCATCGCCGCCGGCGACAATGCCGTGCTCATGGCCTACGTGGGAGACGAGAACATAGGTGCCCCCACCCTAAGCGAGGTGGACCTGGGGCCCGGGGAGCCGGAGCCGCTCTTCGCCGAGGTGATGCGCAACGTCGAGCTCATGCTCAGCCACGGCGTCGTCCACGGTGACCTGTCGGCCTACAACCTGCTCTACTGGGAAGGCGCCATAACGGTGATAGACTGGCCCCAGGTTACCAACGTCACCACCAACCGGCAGGCCCGCTTCATCTTCAACCGCGACGTCACCCGCGTATGCCAGTACTTCGCCACCCAGGGCGTGCACCGAGATCCGGCTGCCCTGGCTGAAGAGCTGTGGCAACGCTACGTGGGCGACCGGTCCGATGAGGAGGCCCTGGAGGCGCAGATGGTGACCGAGGAGTGGGACGACTGGACCGAGGACTTCGACGACTGAGAGAGATGCACCGCAGAGGCCGCAGAGAGCGCAAAGAATGGAAAAGGGACGGCAAGGAAAGAGAGACTATGGGGGGTGGGGCGGGTCATCTGCCCATTCCCTGCTTTTCTCTGCGTTCTTCTCCGCGATCTCTGCGGCCTCTGCGGTGAAACCCCCTCCCCGGTTGTCGGAGCGGCGCCGTCCGTCTATCTTGGTGTATCCGAGTGAGTGCCCTTCATCTGGGCAGAGAGGCGGCCATGGCCAAGCAGACGAAGTGGAAGAAGGGACGGGGTAAGCTGGGGGTATTCGCCCCCCTCATGGGCCGTTGGGTGGCCGAGGCCGACTCGCCCCAGGGGCCGGTGCGGTGCGTGCGCAGCTTCCGGAGGGTTCTGGGGGACACCTACATCGAGCTTTCTGCCGTCTGGAGCTTCGCTGACTCCACGTACGAGGAGTTGGCCCTCTTCGGCCGCGACAAGGAGGGCCGGGTCCGCTTCTGGTCCTTCACCTCCGACGGCAAGCAGTCCACCGGCGAGCTGGCCGACGTGAGCGACGTGCACCCGGAGGCCGTGGGGTTCGAGGCCCAGATGGATGCCGGGCTAGCGCGGCAGATGTACTGGCCTGACGACGAAGGGGGCTTCTTCTGGGCGGTGGAGGCCCATGGCAAGGCCGGCTGGAACCGCTTCGTCGAGCACCACTACCGGCCACTTACTGACCCAACATCCTACTAGATGCCGGCAAGGGCCTCCTGGGCCCTAGCTGCTGGGGGAGCACTTGTCCGCAGGACCTTACCTGGAGGGGCTGAGCCTGGGGGCCGGCCTCATCATCGCCATTGGGGCCCAGAATGCCTTCGTGCTGCGTCAGGGGCTGCGGCGCCGTCACACCTTCGTCACTGCGGCCCTGTGCACGCTCTGTGATGTCGTGCTCATATCCTTGGGGGTGGCCGGGCTGGGCGCCCTCATCGCCGGTAGGCCGGCGCTTCTCACCGCCGCCACCTGGGGCGGGGCCGCTTTCCTCTTCTTCTATGGCCTGCGCTCCTTCCGTTCGGCCCTGCGGCCGGGGTCACTGGAGGCCGCCGTGGAGGGCGCGGATACCGGCCTTCGAGCCACGGTGCTGGCAGTGCTGGCCTTCAGCTTGCTCAATCCCCACGTCTACCTGGACACGGTGATCCTGCTTGGGGGCATCGGAGCCCGGCACCCGGCCCCGGAGCGGCCGGTCTTCGTGGCCGGTGCCTGCACGGCATCGCTGTTGTGGTTCTTTGGCCTGGCCTATGGATCGGGCTTGCTGGCGCCGCTCTTTCGCCGCCCGAGCACCTGGCGAGCCCTCGACGGTCTGGTAGGGTGCATCATGTGGGCTATCGCCTTGGGATTGGTGCGCTCGGCAGTGGCCTAAGCGAGTCCGCAGCTTCCTGGCGGAGCCACGCGGTATGCCCTCCAGCCAGTGCTGGAGGGCATACACCCAAGAGAAGGCGGTCGTCGCGCCCTGGGAGTGGCAACCGGGTTGCGTCTACGCGCGGAGAGAACTGCTCCGGCGACCCGGGCAGACCGCCTCGGGCGTCCTCGCCTAGCCCTGCTCGGCCATGCGGTCGCAGTAGGCCCGCATGGCATCGCGCATGAAGACTGCCAGGCCCGGACGCACCCGGTCGTAGAACTCGGTGAAGCGGCTATCCTCTACGTACATCTGGCCCAGGTTGCGGAAGGCCTCCAGCGAGCAGGACCAGAAGTGCTTGTTCATGAGCTTGTACCAGCGATCAACCATCGCCAGCACCTCGGGGTCGGCCGGGTCGCGATCCATGAGGTCGGCCATACCTAGGGTGATGGCCTGGGCCTCGGCCCACACGGCAGACTGCTCTTCCTTGCTGAGCTTAGCCAGCCCCTCGTAGGACCTATCAACCTCGCTGCCCCAGCGCTGCCGAGCCTCCTGCCGATACTTCTCCATCTTCTCATCATCGAACGCCAGGAACATCTCTTCCTTGGGCATGCTTCTTCCTCCATCCATCGCGTCAATCGTTCGTTCCACGGACTCAATCAGCCGCTCCAGCCGGACCTTCTTCTCGATCAGCAGGCGGCGATGCTGCTCCAGCGCCTCGCGGCGATCGAAGTTGGGGCTGTGCAGGATGTCCTTGATCTCCTTGAGGCCGAAGCCCAACTCACGGAAGAACAGGATCTGCTGCAGCTGCTCCAGGTCAGCATCCGAGTAGAGCCGGTAGCCGGACGGGCTCACCGACTCTGGCTGAAGCAGGCCGATACGGTCATAGTGGTGTAGGGTGCGCACGGTCACCCCGGCCAGGTCGGCTACTGCCTTTACTGTGTACGCCACTCCTTACCTCCATAGGGCAGCGTACACTATGACGTAACGTCAGGGTCAAATCTGGGGTTTGCTGGTGAACGAGAGAGGGCATTCACCGCAGAGAGCGCGGAGGCCGCAGAGGGGACGCCGAGAAGGGCATAGAAGAGACCGCCATTGAGCCAGACACTCTAGACCCGTGGCGAGGCGTCACCGGGGCAAGCCTGTAGCTAGACCCGCCTGAGTGGCATACAATCGCGGGTGGTCGGCGGGTTCCGCTCCAGGATGCCCGCTACCCTCGTGCACGATGGAAGGAGAAGCCTCATGTCCCACTGGTCCACCGGCTACGTCACCGTCAACGGCATCCGCCTGCACTACACCCGCACCGGCGGCGCCAAGCCACCCCTCGTCCTCTGCCACGGCGTCACCGACCAGGGCCTGTGTTGGACGGAGTTCGCCCGAGAGCTGGAGTCAGACTACGACGTGGTCATGCCCGACGCCCGAGGACACGGACTCTCGGGACGGCCCTGGATCACGCTGGGGCTGGATGACCTGGCCGCGGACCTAGCCGGGCTCATCGAGGCGCTATCACTGGAACGCCCCGTGGTGATCGGGCATTCGATGGGTGGGTTGACCGTGGGGTACCTGGCCGCCTACTACCCGGAGGTGCCCCGAGCGATCGTCATGGAGGACCCTCCCTTTGTGGCGGTGCAGGACCGTCCTCTGGCCGAACGGAAGGAGTGGGCAGAGCGCATGCGCGAAGGCGCGGCCCAGTCCAAGGCCACGCCCCGGCAGGAGCTGCTGGAGCGCTGCCGGCGCCAGTGTCCGACCTGGACCGAGGGCGAGATCCAGTGCTGGGCTGATGCCAAACCTCACGTCAACGCCGACGTCGGCTCCTTGGTGACAACTCCCACCCGCCTGCCCTGGCGAGAGGCTCTGGCCCAGGTGACCTGCCCGGCCCTGCTCTTCCGGCCGGACCCGGACAAGGGCTACACAACCGCAGAGCACGCCCAGGAGATGCAGAGGCTGATGCCCGGTCTGGAGGTGGCTCACATCCCCGGCACCGGCCACTGCATCCGGCGAGAGCAACCGGCGGAATATCTCCGGATAGTGCGGGAGTTCCTAGCGCGGGTGTAGGGGCCCCGGCCGGGCCTCAGCCGGGAACCCCCACACCCTGAGGTGCCCTCCGATCGGCGCCTTCCCTAGAGCTGTGCCAGCCGCTCCAGCAGCCGGCACCATCCCTCCTGGCCCCGCTCGAAGCTGGCCAGCCGGAAGAACTCGTTGGGAGCGTGGGTCTGCTCATCGTTCAGGCCAAAGCCAAAGCCGATGGAGTGGATCCCTAGGTGTTTCAGGAACATGCCCAACACCGGCACCGACCCGCCCGTGCGGACCTGGTAGGGTTCTCGCCCGTACATCTCCTTGAGCACGTCGGCCACGGCCTGGTTGGCGGGGTGATCGGCGGGCACGGAGTAGGGCTGGGTGTTGGTTTCCCGGGGGTGCACTTCCACCCACGCCCCCACAGGCACGTGGGTTTCCAGGTGCCGCACTAACGCCGCCAGCACCTGCTCTGGGTCCTGGTTCGGCACCAACCGGCAACTGATCTTGGCGTGGGCCTCCGCCGGCAGGACGGTCTTGGACCCTTGGCCGGTGAACCCGCCCCACATCCCGGTCACTTCCAGCGTGGGCCGGACCCACAAGCGCTCCAGGGTGGTGTACCCGGCCTCTCCCCACAGCTCCTGGACGCCGGCCTGGGCCTTGAACTCCTCTTCATCGTAGGGCACCCGGGCGATAGCAGCCCGCTCCTCGGGCGTAAGCTCGGCCACGCCGTCGTAGAAGCCCTCCACCGTTACCCTGCCGTCCGGCCCGTGCAGCCCGGCGATTATCTCGGCCAGGGCATGCAGCGGGTTCTGCACCGCGCCCCCGAACCCGCCCGAGTGCAGATCCGTCTTGGGCCCGTGAACGGTCATCTCCAGCAGGCAGATGCCCCGCACACCCATGGCCAGAGCAGGCTCGGTCTCGCTCCACTGGCCACTGTCAGCATTGAGGGCGAAATCGCAGGCGAAGAGGTCTCGGTGGGCTGGGATGAAGGTATGCAGCTGGGGGCTACCCACCTCCTCCTGGCCCTCCAGAAGGAACTTGACGTTGATGGGCAGCCGGCCCGTAGTCCGCAGAAGGGCCTCCACCCCCACCAGCGCGGCCATCAGGTTGCCCTTGTTGTCGGTGGCGCCCCGAGCGTAGATCCGCCCGTCGCGGACGGCAGGCTCGAACGGGGGGCTCACCCATTCATCCAGAGGGTCCACCGGCTGGACATCGAAGTGGCCGTAGATGAGGGCAGTGGGCTTGCCCGGCGCGCCCATCCAGGAGCCGAAGACGACCGGATGCCCACCGGTGGCCAAGACCCGAGCGTCCTCGATGCCCATGGAACGCAGGTGGGCGGCGATCCACTCGCCGGCCCGCTCCACCTCGGGCGCATACTCGGGGAGAGCGGAGATGCTGGGGATGCGCAGCAGCGCGGACAGGTCCTCGAGGAACCGAGGACGGTTAGCTTCTAGGTATTGGGCCCAGTCGGGCATGGAAGTGGCCTCCTCATAGGGGTGCGCCATTCTAGCAGGAGTGCGGCCCCAGCGTCACCAGGGCGCACCCATCGCCAGCCCGCGTGGGCGCGCACTCCTCGGGAGGTGTGTCATTCCGAGCCCCTCTCCCTGTCACCCCGGGCACCCCCCACGTCATTCCGAGCGAAGCGAGGAATCTCTGGCTCCGGAGAGGCGTAGATCCCTCGCTTCGCTCGGGATGACAAGCAATGAGCACCCCGGGCGCAGCAACCTGGCCTTGGGGGCAGCAGACCCGGCAGAGCATGGCTCCTACGCTATCTACATAGACGGCTCTTACGGTCCTTATACCATCTACTTATATAAGCGTCCAACACTTAGTGCTATCATGCCTCGTGACTGGGGTGGCTTCACACGTCAGCCGGCTCCGGTCGTGTCAGTGTGCCGCTTTTGACCCAAACGGGCCGTTACCTAGGGCTGTTAGTACAGGAGGTCTGCTGTTATGTCTCGAAACCTATCGCGGCGTAGGTTCCTAATGGCGATAGGGCTTACCGGAGCGGGGGCGGCAGCCATACCCATGGCTAGCCAGGCCCTATCGCGACTACCGGCCGCTGAGATGGGGCCAGTCATCTCCGCGGCGCCCCAAGAACATGGAGAGCAAGCCACTGCCGGTGCCCTGACTACCTTACTGGAGGGCTATGCCTTCTTCTCTGGCGAGGAGGCAGCCTTCATAGAGGCAGCGGTTGCCCGGCTCATCCCCAACGACGACCTGGGCCCCGGTGCTCTGGAAGCAGGCGTTCCCTACTTCATAGACCAGCAACTGACCGGAGAACTGGGCTTCGGGCTCGCAGCCAACTGGTACATGCAAGGACCCTTCGCGACCGGAGAGCCCACCCAGGGCTACCAGCTCGCCTACACCCCGCGCACCCTCTACCGCCAAGCCATTGCCGCCATCAACGAGTACACCGCCACCCAGTACGGCGGGCCGTTCGCTAGCCTGGATACCGCTCAGCAAGACGAGGTCCTGCAGGGGCTGGAGTCCGGCAGCATTGATCTGGACCCGGTACCGGCGACGACCTTCTTCAACATGCTGCTGACAAACACCGTGGAAGGGTTCTTCAGCGACCCCATCTACGGCGGTAACCGTGACAAAGTCGGCTGGAGACTAGTTGGTTTCCCCGGCGTTCCGGCCCGGGGGTACAAGCCGCTCATTTCCCAGTACCGCAACCAGCCCTATGTCGTGGAGCCGGTGAGCATTGCCGAAGTCCTGCAAGGACTGGTGACCACCGAGATCTAGGGCGCCTGACCGGGTACCCCAAGGAGTTATGAGGCCATGCAAGAGCGACAGCTTAAGCCAGTGGATGTAGTGACCATAGGCGTCGGCTGGACAGGCGCCATTCTAGCTAAAGAGCTTGTGGATGCCGGGCTCAGGGTGGTTGGGCTTGAGCGGGGCCTGCCCCGTGACACCGTTCCCGACTTCACCAGCCCCCGCATTCACGACGAACTGCGTTGGTGGGTTCGGGGCGAGATCTTCCAGGACCTGAGCAAGGACACCATCACCTTCCGCAACAACATCAAACAGACGGCGCTCCCTATGCGCCAACTGGGCTCGTTCCTACCAGGCGAGGGCCTGGGTGGAGCAGGCATCCATTGGAACGGGGTCACTTGGCGCTGGCCACCCTATCAGTTCACCATGCGCACCAGCACCATAGAGCGCTACGGTCCAGAGGCCATCCCCGAAGACTGCACTATCCAGGACTGGGGAATCACCTACGAGGAGCTCGAGCCCTACTTCGACAAGTACGAGTACAACAACGGCGTATCCGGTAAGGCGGGCAACATCCAAGGGCAGTTGCAGGCAGGCGGCAACCCCTTCGAGGGTCCCCGCCAGCGCGAGTATCCCAACCCCCCGATACCAATGACTTACTCGCAGGAGTTGTTCGCGGAAGCGGCCGCCTCGCTGGGCTATCACCCCTTCCCGGCGCCGGCCTCCAACATGAGCCGGGCGTACACCAACCCGTACGGCGTGTCCCTGGGCGAGTGCAACTTCTGTGGGTTCTGCGAGAAGTTCGCCTGCGAGTGGTTCGCCAAGAGCAGCCCGCAGACTACCATCTTCCCTCAACTGCTGAACAACCCTCTGTACGAGCTGCGCACCGGGTGTCGCGTGCTGAGGATCAACCTCGACAGCACCGGCACCAGGGCGGTCAGTGTCACCTACGTGGACGCCCAGGGTCGGGAGATGGAGCAGCCGGCAGAGATCATCCTGCTGACTGCCTACCAGCTGCACAACGTCCGATTGCTCCTGCTCTCCGGCATCGGCCGGCCATACGACCCCGTCACCGGCGAGGGCGTAGTGGGCAAGAACTACTCCTATCAGGTCGGGGCTGGAGCCTCACTGTTCTTCGAGAAAGGGGTCGCCTTCAACCCCTTCATCGGTGCCGGTGCCGCCTCTACAGCCATAGACGAGTACAACGACGACAACTTCGATCACTCCGGGCTGGGGTTCATTGCCGGTGCCTACATCAGCTCGGGCCGCACGGGCGGCTGGCCCATCAACTACCGTCCCACCCCGCCAGGCACCCCGAGGTGGGGCTCAGAATGGAAGCGGGCCGTAGCTCGCTACTACCAACGCCAAATGGGCATCGGTGCCTCTGGCGCCGTGCTCTCCTATCGGGACAACTACCTTGACCTGGACCCGACCTATCGAGATTCCCTGGGTCTACCGCTACTGCGGATGACGTTCGACTGGCACGATAACGAGTTGCGGCTGACTGACTTCGTCGCCGGCAAGATAGTGGAGATCGCCCGTGCCGTCCGGCCCACCCCAGACCTCATCACCGTCGGCCGGCGCGGCCTGCACTATGACATCGTGCCCTATCAGAGCACCCACAACATCGGCGGCGCCATCATGGGGTCAGACCCGGGCACCAGTGTGGTTAACAAGTACCTTCAGTGTTGGGATGTGCCGAACTTGTTCGTCGTTGGCGCCTCCGCCATGCCTCAGAACTCAGCCTACAACCCGACCGGCACCGTCGGTGCCCTGGCCTTCTGGGCGGCAGATGCTATCAAGAACAGGTACGTGCCGAACCCAGGGCCGCTGGCATAAGCGGCCAGGAGCAGCAACTATGAGACGGTCTCTAGTCTTGATCGTTACCGTAGTCTGTGTTGCCCTCATCCTGGCAGCCACCGCCCTCGCACAGACACCCACACCGGCTCCCGACGAGGCCGGCATGCCGGCCGCCCCTTCCGCCGCTGACGTCATCGAGGGTGCTAGTCTGGTAAGGCAGTACACCTGTCTGTACTGTCACTCCGTCGATGGCAGCCCCGGGATCGGCCCAACGTGGGCTGGGCTGTACAACAGCCGGGTCACATTGGCGGACGGCACCACCGTGGTCGCCAATGAGGACTACATCATCCAGTCCATCGTCTCCCCCAACGCCCAGATCGTGCAGGGCTACCAGCCCAATGTGATGCCGGCGTTTGGGGCCTACCTCAACCTGGATCAGGTCGAAGACATGGTGGCCTTCATCATCAGCCTGGGCGAGGTCGTTCCCGCGGCCACTGCGGCCCCCACTGAGCCGATGGTTCCCGCTGCCAGCCCCACCCCCGCTAAGGTCGGTACCGTCGTGCTCGTGGCCCCGACCCCGGCGGCGGATGTGCCTGGCATCGCCCTGCCAGCCGACGCGGCGCCGGAGGTGATGGTCGAGGATCAGGAGGTGATCGGCGGCACCGTCATCATCCAGCGGGTGGTGAGCCCGGGCTATGGCTGGATGGCCATCCACGCCGACAGCAACGGCTCTCCCGGTGACGTCATCGGCCAGGCCCCTGTCTGGCCTGGGCTGAACATAGACGTGGCCGTGACCCTCCGAGCCGACCAGATCACCCCCACTCTGCATGCCATGCTCCACATCGATGCCGGCCAGCAGCGTACCTACGAGTTCCCCGGCCCGGATGTGCCGGTGGTGGTCGGCGACCAGAGCCTGACCGTACCCTTCCAGGTGACGGTGGTAACCCCGGCGGAACCGGTAGAGGAAATGGCACCAGTTCCTCCGATGACACCTGAGCCGCTCGGTACCGCACCGGCCGCCACGCCACCCGGCGGCACCCCTGGGGCCGCTATGCCGACAGGCGCTCCCGGGCCTGGCGGCACAGCACCAGCCGCTACCCCGGCTGGCGGTACGCCGGAGGCAGCAGCCAGCCCGGCCGCGACCCCGCAGGCCATGGCAGGCGATCCCCAGGCCGGAGAGCAGCTGGTGGCGCAGCTGGGCTGCACCGGCTGCCACTCCACGGATGGCAGCCCCGGCACCGGCCCCACCTGGCAGGGCCTCTTCGGAAGCACCGTCCCCCTGGCCGATGGGTCCACCGTCACCGCCGATGAGGCCTACATAACCCACTCCATCCAGGACCCTAACGCCCAGATCGTCCAGGGCTTCCCCCCCAATATCATGCCCAACTTCGGCCAGTCCCTGAACGATGAGCAGATCGCCGACTTGGTGGCCTACATCAGCACCCTTCGGTAGGATCCACCGGTCACGGCAGCGCCGCCCGGACGGCCTCCCACACGCGCTGCTGGTAGTAGCGGCTGATGCCGCGCAGCGTGGGCGAGGTGGGCTCGTAGCCGCCCTCCTCGAACGCCTCCGGCTCGGGCAGGTACCCGATGGACCCGTTGGCGTAGGTCACCAGCCAGGGGGACTCGTAGCCCAGCAGGCGCAGGCGGGTGCGCAGCCGTGCCGCCGTCTCGGAGAACACCTCCCCCGGCTGGCCCACCAGCAGGATTCCGTCCATCCCGAAGAGCATCACCTCGGAGAGGATGCGCCCCTGCTCGTCGAGCAGTGAGGGCATCGGCCGGCTCGACGTGACCGGCATCACCGGCTCGTCGGGCGAGCGGGCGGCGTCCACGACCAAGCGCCGCGCCCACACCTTCTCGACGTCGTGGGTACGGATGGTACGGGCGACGTGCGCAGCCTCGCGGGTGAAGGCGGCCGCCAGCTCGTCCACCTCGTCGAAGGTGCCGCCCGTACGATCGCCGATGTTCCAGGCCTCGGGGTCATCGCGGTCACCGTACCAGGAAGCGATGTTGCCGATGGCGACAACCGGATGGCCACTCTCCAGCTGGGCACGCACCCCGGACACCAAGGGATTGACCTCCCCGCAGCCACTCTGGAAGTACATCACCTCGCCGAAGCCCTCCGCCTGGAGGTTCCGGCACGCCTGTCCGGGCCAGTCCGCGCTGATGAGGAGGTTGTCCGGGCCCAGGACCACGCCGTGGCAGGCGAAGTTGCACACCAAGCCCAGGGGCCGGCCCTCCGAATCGTCCACCCGGATGATGCCCACGGCCGGGTCTACCGGACGGTCGAGCCAGCGGCGGTTGATGGAGTAGCCATAGAGGAAGCCGAAGCCGCTGCCCAGCCGCGCCGGCTGCAGGCGATCCGCTGCCTGCTCCACGGCGTCGGTGATGATCTCGGCCAAGGGCCGGTCCCAGTTGTCGGCCTCGCGGTCATCGGGGCCAGAGTGGGTGTGGATGGCAGCGATGAACACGTTGTCCGGCGGGATCCCCAGCCGGCGCTCGACGGCCTCGCGCACGGCCTGGGTAGTGGGGGCGGAGGTGTAGAGAAGCTCGCAGGCAATGAGTACGTGGCGCTCACCGTCGTGCTCCAGGACTAGAGCCCGGGCCAGGAGCGGGTCGTGAACGCCAGTAGCCACGCCCGGGCGGTTGCTGTAGCCCATGAGGCGACAGCCCAGCTTAGGGGTGATGTCGGCCCGGCCAAATCCGGCGCGTAGGTTGGGCATAGCGGTCTCCCGTGGTCAGAGGGTTAGGGGGATTGTGCTGCCGGCAGGGGTGAGCGTCAACGGGAAGTGGGTGGGCCGTGCGGACGCGGTAGCGCCGTGCCTAGCGCCGGGAGCCCGCCTCTCTATGTCATTCTTAGCGAAGCGAGGAATCTGCGGCCGTTCGGGAGCCCTCGAATGGAATTCGGGGCTAAGGGGCCTTCGGCCGGCCGCCAGGCCCAGCAGCCCCGACTTGAGTCGAGGGCCCCACCGCCCAGGCTGGCCCCCCGCCTTGGCGAACGACCGCACCTGCGCTACATTCCCCAGCAAACCAACATCATCACAAGTGGAGACCACATGGACATCTCCGGCCATTGTCACCCCAAGTTCGACCGCGTCCGCCAGGAGTTCGAGCGCCACTTCGCCACCGGCGAAGGCGTGGGCGCCTCCCTGTGCCTGACCGTGGAAGGCGAGACGGTGGTGGACCTCTGGGGCGGCATCGCGGATGTCTCCACCGGCGCCCCCTGGGAGCGAGACACCGTGGCCATGGTCTTCTCCTGCACCAAGGCCGCCACCGCCCTCTGCGCCCACATACTCGTCTCCCGCGGCCAGCTGGACCTGGATGCCCCCGTGGCCGAGTACTGGCCCGAGTTCGCCCAGGCCGGCAAGGGCGATATCCCGGTGCGGATGCTCCTCAACCACCAGGCGGGGTTGCCCGCCCTGCGTCGGCCCGTTCCCGAAGATGCCTTCTGCATCTGGGAGCTCATGACCACTGCCCTGGCAGCCGAGGAGCCTTTCTGGGAGCCGGGCACCCGGGTGGGATATCACTGGTACACCTTCGGCTGGCTGGTGGGTGAGGTGATCAGGCGGGTATCGGGCCTCTCCGTGGGCCAGTTCTTCGCCCGGGAGGTGGCCGGCCCCCTGGGGCTAGACTTCTGGATTGGGCTGCCGGAGGAGGTTGAGCCCCGGGTGGCTCCCGTCATCATGCTTGGCCGGCCGACCGGCCTGGACCCCGACAGCATCGCCGGGTTGGTCTGGTACAACGATGGTGGCTTCCTCGACCCCGGCCGGTGCGACACCCGCGTCATGCATGCCGCCGAGATCCCGGCCATCAACGGCATCACCAACGCCCGCGGGCTGGCCGGGATGTACGCGCCCCTGGCCTGCGGGACCGGCCTGGTGGGCCCGGACGACGTGGCCCGGATGGCTGCCGTCGCTTCGGCCACGGAGAAGGACGCTACGCAGGGTGGCCGGTTCCGCTATACGCTGGGCTACCAGAAGTTCGGGCCTGGCAACCCTCTGGCCGTGCCCGAGACGGGCTTCGGCCACGCCGGCATGGGCGGGTCGGTGGGCTTCGCCGATCCGGGGGCCAAGCTGTCCTTCGGCTACGTGATGAACAAGCTCAGCACCCACGACCGGGCAGCGAGGCTCTTGGACGCGACCTACCAGGCGCTGGGATACCGGTCCAAGGCGTCCGGCGGGTGGTTGTAGCAGTTCCCTCGCTGGCGCTCGGAATGACAAGAGAGGGGCGCTCCGAGGAGCGCCCCTCCAGGTACGCCGGTAGGCCCAGGCTCCCGGCGAGCGTGGGCAGAGGCCTCAGGCCAAGGGGCCAAGTGACTTGGCCCTGCCCCTTTTGCGGCTTGGCGTCTTTGCGTGAGAGGGAAGACCCAGGCGGGCGGACGACTCAGCCGAAGGCCCCTTGGCCCCGAGTCTCATTCGAGGGCTTTCGGTCGTCCCCCACGCTGACTTCAACTTGTGGTATCACCGCTCGCCTATTGCTCAGGCAGGCTGGTCGCGGAGGCGAGCGTGAGCCTGCCTAGTTCCTCCCCCGCCTCGGAGAGCAGCCGCAGCACCCCGTCTTCCAGCACCACGATGCCCTCGGCCGCCCAGGAGAGCAAGGAAAGAGAGTGGCAGTCGGGCGGATCGGCCTCGGCCAGAAGCATGGACTCGCTCGTGTCCGCGTCTACGAGCCACAGACCGCCCAAGGCGCCGCATCCCTCCAGGTAGGCGAACCGGTGCGGCGATCCTGGAGACCAGGCGATCTGCGCCGGTATGTTGTAGATTGAGTAGCCGTTGCGCGAGAGGCTCTCGGTAACGGTCCACACCAGCTCGGCCTCGCCCGTCTGAGGGTCGCCCAGCCAGATGCGGGGTGGCTCGGTCACCATGGTCATGGCCCGCTGCATGGTGACGAAACTGATTCGCCGGCTGCCATCGGGGAGGCTCACCAGACCGAACGCATGATGTACCTCGCTGCCGACATCCTCCGCCGGCCACAGGTTGCGCACCTCCCCTGAGGTCAGCTCCAGGAGGGCAAGCCCTTCCTCCTGCCAGTCCCACATGCCCGGGATCAGGCGGGTGACGTAGATGGCCTTCCCATCTGGAGACGCACCGACGACCCGGTAGATGGAACCGGCCCCCAGAAGGCTCTGGTTCTCCCCGCGCAGGTCACTGACCCACACCTCGCCTGTCACCGAGGCCGCGTGGAGCCAGAACACCCTGGTGTAGAGGACGTGCTCGTCATCTAGCCAGGCCACCGACGTGATCTCCTCATACCCCCTCGGTTCGTCTGCCGTCACGGGCCGCATGCGGATTGCGCTGTCGGCAACGAGTTGCTGGTCACCGGTCTCGAGGTCGAACACCTGGATGTAGGTGCCGCCTAGCTCTCCGTCAACGAATCGGGTAGCCAGATGCCTTCCATCGGGAGAGAGCTCGCTGCTATGGGAGGTCGAGCCCCAGTTGGTCCTGCCGAGGGCGCGCACCTGGGTGACGGAGTTGCCCTCTGCCAGGTAGACGGCCAGGTAGCTGGTGCCGGGCGCACGTGCGATGAAGGCCGTCCGCGGGAAGTGACCGAAGTTCCGCTCTGACGGCAGAGCCGTCGCAGTCGGTGAGGCAAGTGGACTCACGAACTGGGGAGCCACCCCTGACGCCTGCGGCAATGGTGACGCACCCGACGTCTCCATGGTGCCGGAGCTTACGGTTGGCCTAGCTGTGGCCGAGACTACACCGGGCACCTGCCGCAGGCTCGCCGCCCTGGCCCAGAGCACGGCCACCAGTGCCACCACCGTAGCCGCCCAGAGCAGACCGGTAGCAAGGCGCCCCGGAGCAGCCGCAGCTGCCCCCACCCACTCACTCAGCCTGTGCCATATGTCGGCCGTCAACGAGGCGCTGGACCGCGGGCGCCGACCAGCGGCAGCCTCACGTTCCGTCAGGCGCGCCTCTAGCCGCGACAAGAACGCAGGGTCCGGGTCGGGGCAGGCCAGCAGACGCGACAACGCCATCTCCACATCGAGCGTCCGATCGTCCCTCTCATTCGCCATCGCCCGCCCTCCACCTATCTTGCAGTCTGCGCAGTAGGCGGTGCATCGCCATCCTGGTGGCTGCCTCGCTCCTGCCCACCACCGCTCCCATCTCCCCGTAGCTCAGCCCGGCAGCGAAACGCAGGCGCAGCAGTTCTCTCTCGTCCTCCGTCAGGTCCTCCAGCAGTGACGCCAGCCGCTCCAGCGCTTCGCGAGTGAGAAGGGCCTCTTCTGGCCCCGGACCGGCCCCCGGCTGTTCCCCGAGGCAGTCCAGCGAGGTGGCCAGGCGTTGCCGCTGCCGGTGATGGTCGACCGCCCGCCTCCGGGCGATGGCGAACAGCCACGCGGCGAACCGGCCCCGCTCCCGGTATCGGCCCCGCGCCTCCAGGGCCTGCATGAAGACGGTCGCCGTCAGGTCCTCAGCGTCGGCCGCGTTGCCCACGTAGCTGTAGACGTAGCGATACACCGACGGGGCGTACCGTTGGTAGAGGACGGTGAAACCGGCCTGCTCGTCCCCTTCCGGAGGGCCGGCGGCCTCGCTGGCGTGGGGCTGTGGCTCGGGGGTCAACGTTGGCAGCTCCTGGATCGGCACTGCGCCGACACACGCAACGGAACAACCCGCTACCACTCATATATCGCGGAACTGCCGGAAATGTAACAGGGAAGGCCGAGTCAGACGCAGTAGCGCAGCGGCTCGCCTCGCTAGCGAGCCGCTCGCGCTATAGAGAGGAGAAGCAGTAAGGTTCTAGTCTCCTGAGGGAGCCGGCCTTGGGCCCGGGGTGCCTCGCTCGGAGGAGGGGCCTAGCGGTCGCCTAGGCCCGACGCAGCGTCGCAAGTCAAGCGGCCGAGCCCTGCTCGCACAGGTACAGGGCCAACGCCCCGCGCAGGCCCACGTCCTCGCCTAAGGCAGCGGGAACGATGTTGCAGTCTTCCCAGTAGGCGCGGGGGGCGCGGGCGTGCACTGTCTCGACGACGGGGTCGAACAGCAGAGGCCCCGCCTTGGTGACGCCGCCCCCGAGAACCACGATGGTGGGGTTGAAGGTATAGAGGAAGTTGACGATGGCCACGCCCAGGAAGAAGCCTGCCCGCTGGTAGGTGTCCTGGGCCACTTGATCGCCCTGACGGGCGGCCTCGGCCACCATGCGGGCGTCAATGCGTTCCAAGTCGCCCCCGGCCATCTCCGTTAGAATCGTGGGACGGCCGAGCTGGATGGCCTCGCGGGCCTGGCGGGCGATGGCCAGCCCGCTGGCCAGCATCTCCACGCAGCCGTAGTTGCCGCAGTTGCACAGGGGGCCATCGGCGCACACGGAGTTGTGACCCAGTTCGGCGGCATAGCCGCGGGCACCAATCAGGAGCCTGTCGTCGCTGATGACCCCGCCACCTATGCCGGTGCTGATGGTCAGGTACACCAGGTCGTGGTGGCCACGGCCGGCCCCGAACCACTGCTCCCCCAAGCCGGCGGCGCTGGCATCGTTGCCCAGGAGGACGGGCACCGAGAACTCCCGGTTGAGGATGGCCGAGAGAGGGATGTTGCGCCAGCCCGGGACGTTAGGGGCATGAATCACCACCCCGCGCCGAGGGTCCAGGGGCCCGGGGGCCACTATGACGATGGCGGCCACCGCCTGCCCGCTCTCATCCAGAGCAGCGTGGATGGCGGTCTTGACCGCCTCGATAGCGGCCTCGCCCCCAACCCTCGGGGTGGGATGGGCCACGCGGGTGATGAACTCCCCCGCCGTGTCGCTGATTGCTACCCGAATCTGCGTGCCGCCCATGTCTACCAGGGCGATCTTGGTATCCGCTGTCAATGCTTTCATCCCCGATGCATGAGAGGTGACTCGTGACCCGTAGTGAGCGGGTCACGAGTCACGCATCACGCATTACGCACCTACGCTGCTCAGGCGGTTACGCACTTCCTCGGCAAAGCGGTCAATGAAGCCCTGCACGAACGTCTTCACGTCCAGCGAAGGGTCCGTGATCAAGGGCGTCAGGTCCATGGCGAAGTTGAGCCCGGTGGTGACGTCTATACCGTGGGAGGCGAAGTAGGTGGCGTGAGCCTTCCGCCGCCCCATGGTAGCCAGATCGTAGCGCTTACCGCCGGCAATCTGGGAGTCGTAGACCCCAAGCAGGGCTGCCTGAAGGTTCTCGTGCTCGGAGACGTCCAGGGGCACCTTGTCCTCGTCCGTCATCCAGTCCAGGTCGCGCCACACTTCGCACCCGTAGAGCTTCTTGGGGCGCTTCTCGGCCGGCAGCGAGCGGATGGCCTCGACAACCCGCAGGAGGGTGGCCACGTGGGTGTCGTGCTTGTCGCTCGCGGAGTGAGTGTAGACCTCCTCGGGCTGGGCTATCTCGAGTATCTTGATGATGTCCTCGACCGGGTTGCGGTTGGAGCCATCCTTGACCACCTTGCTGGGGTAGTCCAGCATCACCAAGGCCGCGTACTCGCCGACGTAGGCCGCCTTCTTCTGCTCCTTGATGCGTACCTGCTGCATCTCATCGTCGGTGTAGTTCTCATACAGGCCGCTACGCGGCGACCCCCTGCCATCGGCCACCACCAGGCCGGTGAACCACCGGTCCGGCTGCTGGTAGGCCTGGAGAATGGGCCGGCCGGCCATGATCTCCAGGTCGTCCTGGTGGGCCGAGACGCCCAAGTAGGTGGTACGGGCTAGGGCCTCTTCGATGGGCAGTCCGTCCGGGACGAACAACTGAGCGCTTTCCATGTGGAACTTCATCTCTTCACCCCCTCAATACTGCTTGGGGAATCCTCACCCTCCGGCGCCTCTCCGGGAAAGGGAGAGACGGGGCCCGATGCCGGGGCTGCGGAGGGTGAGGTCGGTCCCTATCTGAGTTCAGGCAGGCTAGCAGCAGCGATGGACTGACCCACCCGCCGGCTCTTCTCGTCAGGCAGCTGCACGTTGATGCGCGTCGCCAGGTCGGGGAACTCGCTGCGCAGCACCTCGTTGGCGCCGTTCAGTATCAGGTCGCCACCTCGGCCAGACGTGCACCGGCCCAGGATGAGCACGTGCTTGATGTCGTAGAAGTCGGCGTAGTGCGGGATGGCGTAGCCCAGGTAGTAGCCCATGCTCTGCCAGATCTTGGTTGCACCCTCGTGGCCGGCCTCCAGCTTCTCCTGCACGAACTTGAGCCTGTCCGCATCGGTGACGCCGGTTGGCAGCTCGATACCGGCCTTAGGCGCCAGTCGGAAGACGCACTGCTGGGAGAAGTAGAGGGCGCCCACGCCCTTGTCCCCGGACCACTCGTCCACCGGGGCGTTGGGCTGGTAGTCCACCGGGGCGAAGGCCAGCTCGCTCAGCCAGGGGTTGATGGAACCCTCCAGGTTGACGTAGCCCGCCGCCTCGCTGGAACCCATGGCGATGCCCAAGATGCCGGTGTCTTCCAGGGACATTGCCCCGGCCAGGGCGGTGACGTCGCCGTCGTTGATGACCTCCAGGGGCACGCCCATCTCATCGCGGATGCGCAGGAACATGTTGCGGATCTTGTCGAACTGGTCCTTGGGCACACCCCGGAACAGGGAGGCGATCATGGGCCGGTTGTTGACGTAGATGCCGGCAGAGCTGCCGCCGATGGCGTCCACCCGCGGCATCTTGGAGGCGGCCGTCTTGATCGCCGTCAGGATCTCGCGGTAGTGGTACTCGGGGTCGGAGTGCTGGCGCGGCTCCCAGACCACCTCTTCGCTATAGATAGCCTCACCGTTGACCACGGCCGAGACCTTGCGGTCGGAGGCGCCCAGGTCGAACCCGATACGGTAGCCGTCGAGGTGGCGGCCCAGGGAACGGGCGGCCTCACGGGCCGGGGGCACGTCGGCAGGGTCGCAGGGTACGACGGTGAAGGTCTTCTCGTAGACGTCCTCGCCCATGAAGTGGTAGTCGAACTCGCGCTCGCCGCCGGGGGCATAGACCTTCTTGATGTACTCGCCGATAGAGCGCGGCCCACCTACGTAGACCTTCCAGCCGCCCCGCTGCCAGAGGAGGAACTTCACCAGCCGCTCGGCGTACATGAAGTTGGCCTCGGCGCGAGGATGGCCCTCTGGGAAGACCTGAGTCTCGAAGCGAGAGGTCTCGCCCTCCAGGCGCTCCAGGCCCAGCACCAGGGGAACGCCCTGACCGGAGTCAGCCACTTCCTTCTGGTAGGCTCGGTTAGCAAGCACCGCCGGTCGGAAATCGGGATCGAGAGGGGGTACGAACTTAGGAGGAACGAGTCTAAAGGCGTCCATCATTGAGGCTCCTTTGTTGAGATACGTGGCCCAACGCCCCGCCGGCACGGAGGCAAGCCATTAGGGCAGGCACGAATAGAGAAAGCCCCGCGGCCGTGCCCTAGTTTATACTGCGAGGGATAGGCTGCAAGTCAGCTCGACGGGCGGTGAGGAGGAGAGGCGCCAAGGGGCGGGCCTTCCGTCCAACCCCCGGTCGTCCCGATGCAGCTCCGGTGCTACAGTCACGCCCAAGCCCCAGGAGCCAGAGGCCATGTCAGGCAAGGTAGCGCGCTACTACGACGACAACGTGCAAAAGGAACAACAGCGGCTATCCCGGGACTTCTTCTCCGGGCTGGAGAAGCGGATCGTCCTGCACCTGATTGACTCGTACTTCCCCGGCCACGGCCGCCTTCTGGACGTTGGCGGCGGTCCCGGAACGTACGCCCGCGAACTCCTCGACCGGGGATACGACGTCACTCTGGTGGACCTGTCGCCCAAGGCCGTCGAGGAGGCCAGACGGTGCGCCGCCGGCCATCCCCGATTCCGGGCCCTGGTCCTGGACGCCCGGGAAGTGGGGAGCTTGGGCCAGCATGCGTTCGACTGCGTCATGGTGATGGGGCCCTTCTACCACCTGCTGACGGGGGAGGAGCGCCGGAGGGCCCTGGATGCTGCCTGGACGGTGCTCAAGCCAGGTGGGGTCCTCATGGGCGCCGCCATCGGCTTCTACGCGGCGATCGCCGGCCTCATAGAAAGGCGCATGTTCGACTTCTTCATCAGCGATGACGTGCCACTAGACCCGAGGCTCGACGGGTACCCGTACGTGATGCCGGAAGGACAGGGCCTCGCCGACTTCTACATGACCAGGCCCGGCCCCTTCCGCGCCTTCTTCGAGGAGCGCGGGTTCCGCACGCTGAGCTTGGCCGGCAGCAAAGGCATCTTCACCTATCTGGGGGAAGCACTGAACGCAGCGCCGCCAGAGGTGCAGGAGAAGGCGACCGCCATCACCCTGGCCACCTGCGAGGACCCAGACATAGTGGGCCTGTCCAACCACTTCTTCTACGTGGGGCAGAAGCCACCGGCAGATGCGTAAGGGGCGATGACGCCCGTCCCCAGGCCTCAGGTCAGCCCCTTCTCCCCCGCGATCAGCGTGAGGGCCTTGATGCCGGCGCCCGAGACATCACCGGTGCCACCGGCGTCCTGGAAGCGGTAGAAGTCTAGCCGGGCGATGAGCTCGTCCAGGTCGGCCAGCGCCTGCCCGTAGAGCTGTCGGTGCACCTCGATCAGGCGGGAGAGGGTCGCCTCGTCGGGGGCCATATCCAGCGCCATCCGCAAGTGTCCCAAGCACAGCCCTTGGCCAGTAGACATCGCCTCCGCCACCTTCGGATCGTGTAGGTTCTCCAGAAGGACGTTGAGGTAGATGAATTCCGCTTGCTGCTGCGCCTCGCACGCCGGGCAGGTCCCGGTTGGCTCCAGGGCGGCACGGACCTGCGCCGCCGCGGGCAGGGGACGACGCCGCCTCAGCAGCCGCCGCACACGCGAGATCAGCCCCGGGGTGACAGGGGGGCGGGGGTCATCGCCGCCGAGGGCGACGGCCACATCCCGCACCACGTCCCGGTACACGAGGAACATCCCCGGCACGCCCCCGTGCTCCCGCATGTACCAGGCGTGGGCCCGGCACAGCCCCTGGGCCCGCCGCGTGCGCTCCCGGGTGGTGGGGTTGTTGACGTTCTCGTAGATCAGCGCGTCTATGTACAGCTCAGCCCCGCGCCTACCCAGGAGGCAGGGCGGGCAGTGACCGGCCTGCAGCGCCTCCAAGGTCTCGAAGTACAGCGTATGCTTATCCTTGGCCCTGGCCAATGCCTCCTCCGAGTGGCGGGGATGGGGTGAGGATACCCCTCACCACTCCAATCGCGCCAGGTAGTGCCGCCAGTCCGCCGTCGGCATCTGGAAGCTGCCTACCGTGTACACGACCCTGCGGCCATCGGGGCTGATCTGCACCACCTCGTGGATCTCCTCCGCCAGCGTCATCGGCTGGCCGCCGCGGGTGTCTATGGCCCGGAGCGCCGCGTGTAACATTCCGTCGGTTCCCCCTGGCACGTCCACGAAGGCCAGGTAGGGTCCTTCACCTAGCCAGGTGAGGTAATCGTAGCGGTGCTTCCACTCCCCCGGCGCCCAGAGGGACCGAGCACCTGACCCATCGGCATTCACCAGCCAGATCTCCCACGTCCTGGTCTCGGGCCGGTCGAGGCTGTAGGCCAGGGTGCTGCCATCCGGTGACCAGGCTAGGGGCGCTTGGGGGGCGAAGACGAAGGGCTCGTAGGACAGCCCGTCGCTTATGATCGTCTCCGTCCCCGTGGCCACATCCAGGATGCTGAGGACAGCGCACTCCTCGCGCAGCCTGAGCGTGGCCAGCTTGCTCCCGTCGGGGGAGAGGGCGAAGCGCAAGCCCACGTAGGAGTATGCCTCTGACCAAGGCGGTGGCGTCGAGAGCGGTTGTGGGGTGGCGCCACGGTAGAGCCCGCACCAGGCCTCCTGGCCCAGCTGGATGGGCACCACTGTGCTCGTGCCCAGCCTGGGGTTGGCCACGTGGACGCCCTGGTCACTAGCGAACGCCACGTAACCCGTGGGGTGGGCTAGGATGCGGGTGATCTCATAGGTGCGGCCCAACTCCTGCGCCTCGCTCGTCTCCAGATCGAGGAAGGTGACAGGCACGAGGGGGCCCGTCTCTGGAGTGGGCAGGGGCGCGTAGACGATGGCGTTCTCGTCCACCCAGGC
The DNA here is from genome assembly GCA_050945695.1 of Anaerolineae bacterium. Classification (GTDB taxonomy): domain Bacteria; phylum Chloroflexota; class Anaerolineae; order DRVO01; family DRVO01; genus Ch71. The sequence continues at coordinate 38,192 of JBMNTK010000003.1, forward strand.
GAACTGGATCTGCTGGCCCCGGCCCAAGGGCCGCAAGAGTCCCTCGTCCAGCGAGGCCAACCACAGCTCCGGCTGCTCGTCCTCTCCGGTACGATAGCAAAGGTAGCGGGGGCCCGAGGGGGACAGAAGCGGGTAGCAGCCATCGTTGGGGGTGGACAGCTCTGTGATCTCGGCCACGCGCACGGCGGCCGCGGGGGTCGGCCGGACCTCTGTCCCCGGCCCAGGCGTGGCCGCTGGCGTCCCCGTCGGGCTGGGACCGGTCACCTGCGGTAGGACGGGCCTCCGGATTACCCAGAGAGGATCACCCTGGATCCCCCTTACACTGGTGGTCAGCGCCACGTAAGCGCCGTCGGCGGACCAGGCAGCCTCATCCACCCCCCAGCCGCCCGTGGTCACGCGCGCCCTCGCCTGCCCGTCGGCCGAGCAGGCCCAGAGGTCCTGCATCGAGTCCAGGTAGAGCAGCATCCCGCCATCCGGGGACCACGTGGGCCGGTAGGAGTCTCCGCCCAGGCGATCTACGGCCATAGGGGCAGCCTTGGCCGTGAGCGGATCCCAGTCGAAGGCCACGTGGCCCGCGGATACCAGCGCCTCCAACCGGTCAGCCTTCAGGTCCAGGATGGCCAGGTAGAGCTCGAAGGGCTGCCCGGGGTCGAGGTCGGTGCCCACCAGTTCACCCTCGGGCCCGCGCTCGGGGTTCCCCAGCAGCATGAACGCGACCGACTCCCCATCGGGCGACGAGGCGGCGCCGAGGGCATTCGCCGACAAGAGGCGAGACGAGCCCTCGTCGTGGTCCCACAGATAGAGCATGGGCCGGCTCGTCCTCAGCCGGGTGCGCTCCGGCGGCTCCTCGCCCTCCTTGGTCGGAGGCGGGAAGGCTCCCTGAGGTTCATCGTACTCGCGCTGCCACTCTACGTAGAAGAAGCTGCGGCCATCGGGTGCCCAGGCCTGGAAGCGCACCTCGGTGGCCTCGGCGCCCATAGGCAGGAGCGTCTCGGCACCCGTCTCCCGGTCCGCGACCAGGAGGCCGGGCCTGTTCTCGGGCCGCTCCAGGATGAGCACCTTCCCGTCCGGCGACCAGAAGTGCCGTCCACCCCAACGATGGGCGATCTCGGCATCGGGGCCGCCCGCCAGGAGCTGGATACCGCCGTCGCTCAGGTCTATCGCGTACAGGCGCCTCTGCCCCCTCGGGTCGGAGTCCAGCGTCCCTTCCAGGACCACCGTGTCCTCGTCGAGCCAGCCGCTCACTCGGGCCGGCTCGCCCGGATCGCCCCAGGCTGGTAGCCGACCGGTGAGCAGCGGCGTTACCACCCCGCCATCGGCTGTGGCGACCACCAGTCCGGCGCCTGAGTCGGGCTGCTGAGGCCCCTTCACGTCCACAAACGCGATCCGCCGCCCGTCCGGCGACCATACCGGCGGGTCAACCAGGAAGGCAGGGATGCGAACGTCTGCGGAGAAGTCGGGACCGCGGTACAGACAGAGGCCGCCCATGGGTGCGCGCACGGGGTAGCACTGAGCGGCCAGGATGCTGCCCTCAGGCGACCAAGCCGAGCCCCGAAGGATGCCCTGGGGGCCAAGCAACACCTCGGTGCCGGCGGCGAAGTCGCTGCCGTGCACGTCCACGACAGGAGTAGGGGTGGGTGCCGGAGTGGGGGTAGGCACGGGCTGGACGAAGAGGGAGCAGTCGTTTGCGGCCAGGAGAGGATCCGCCCCCACGCCGACGTAGATCCCGTAGTTGCCTCCGGCGCAGGTGTTGCCCGTCGCCTCGCCACCGGCGGAGTCATGGAAGGCGAGGCCGGCGGACGGGTTGTCCTGCAGGGTGTTCCCTTCCAGCAGCGGCCGGCATTCGCCGCCTACGGAGATGCCCTCGCGCCCATTGCCGGTGCAGCGGTTGTTCCGCGCCTCGCCGGCACAGTCTCCTTTGGCCGAGTAGGCAATGCCGGCCTCTCCGTTGCCGGTGCAGACGTTGTCCTCCAGCACCGGCCGGAGCGCCACGTCGGTGCGGATCGGTTCGTTAGTCTCGAATCCGCTCACTAGTATGCCGAACTTGCCGTTGTCGGAGCAGGTGTTGCCACGGGCCGTCCCCTGGGCGTCGTGCCCGAAGTAGATGCCAGCCTCTCCGTTACCGGCGCAGGTGTTGCCCTCCAGCAGGGGAGCTGCCCCCTGGGAGACCGCGATGCCGTAGCCCTCATTCTGCGAGAGGTCGCAGTCCCGGATGACCGCGCCTTCCGACTCCTGGACACGGGCTCCCGAGTAGTTCCTGACGAACGCGCTGCGCTCCGCCACGAGCCGCGCCTGGTCCACCACCAAGAGCCCCTGGGCGTTATCCAGGGCTCGGCTGTCCCTAACGACGCCGGAGGATGACTCACCGAAAGTAAAGCCGTGGACGTTGGCGATGGCCTCACACTCGGTCACCTCTGCCCGCGCGCCGCCCCCCACATATAGCCCGCTCCCTGCGACTATGGAGGCCCAGGAGCCAACGCCACCGGTGAAGCGACAGTCACTGAACTGGGACTCGCCCGACAGCACCTCCACCACGCTGCCAGAATGGCTCCCCTCACGGGCGAAGGTGATCCCTGAGGCGTAGAAGCTCTCGCCGCCGAAGCGGAGCACGTAGGCATCCCGGCCGTCACAGGCCACCCGGGTCTGCCCCATCCCCGGCCCGATCAAGGCCAGGGAACGGTTGATCTCGAAGGGGCGGCCCTCACAGCCGTAGGTGCCCGGCCCCAGGTAGATGACCGAGCCGGCATGCACCGTCTGCAAGGCAACCTGCAGGCTGGGATAGTCGCCGCTGCCGTCGGCTTCCAGGTGCACCACCTCCGGCTTGAGCGGTGAGACGAAGGTAGCCTCGAGAGCACTCACCGCAGGGTGGGGCAAGCGGTCAGAGCCCAAGCCTGGTACCAGCACCCAGGCCAGAACGCAGACCAGTCCAACTCCCAGAAGGCGGATGGAGCGGTACGCTTGCATAGTTGCCTCCCCTCACCCGGCTACCTCACCGCCATGGGCCGCTCGCCCTGGGTCAGGGGCACCAGCCCCGACCCATCGGGCCGCACTGCCCAGACACTCTCGGCCATCCGGATGCCGTGTCGGCAGCGGAAGACGATGTACTCCCCGTTCGGGCTCCACCCCAGGTCCTCGATGGCGTAGATGCGGTTGGGCGGGAAGCCCTCTCCCCGGCTCAGGTACTCCTCCATGGGCACCGTCTGGTCGTCCGATCCGTCCGGGCCCACCAGGCGCAGCTCCGGGCTGTGGCAGCCGGCCTCGGCCGGACGGCACAGCGCGTAGGCGATGGTCGCCCCGTCCGGGGACCAAGCCGCCCCCGTGATCCGCTCCTCCCCCGTGGTCAGCTCCCGCCGCACACCCTCCTCGGGGTCCACCACGACCAGGACCGAGCCCTCGATGCCGGGCCGGGAGATGACGAAGAGCAGACTCCCCTCGGCTGACCAGCCCAGGAACTGGGCGTACTGGTCCGGGCCCACTGCTAGGAACGCCTCACTGGTGGAGGTGTCCTCCAGGACGTAGAGAGAAGGCTCCGAGAGCAGGCCGGTGCGTGTGAGGGCGTAGCGCCCATCGGGGGAAGGGTACCGAAGGACGTCGGCGCGCTCCTCGGTGCGCTCGCCGGTCTCCAGGTCCACGGCCACGAGGACGGGGGCCCCGCCGTTCCAGGCCAGGTAGGTCAGATGCGTGGAGTCCAACCATGCCAGGCCCGTGGGCCGCTCAGTCTGGGCGACCACCTCCGGCGAACCGTCACTCGCGCCCAGCTCTATGACCCCAACGTGCCCGCTCAAGAGGGTGGGCCCAAACCGGTTGTGCACCAAGTAGGCCAGCCTGGTCCCATCTGGTGATATGACCACCTCTCCCAGCGTCCAGTAGTCCGCGGAAGGCAGAGTCAGCAGACGCCCATCCGACCCCTGCGCCACATCGTGCAGCCACAGCTCCTCGTCACGCTCCACCAGCAGCGACAACGGCTCTCCTTCGTAGGCTCCCCACCCCGGCGAGGGATAGGGCTCCTGCCAGCCACCGGACACTGCCTCGTTGGAGGGCTTCCACTGCACGTCGGGCGCGTCCCGAAAGACTTGCCGCATCAGGCCCTCGGTCAGGTCTAGCGTCCACACCCCTTGGGGGCTTCGACGCAGCACCAGTCGCGTCCCATCCGGCGCCCAACCCAGGGGCCAATCGGAGGGTTCGTCGCGCGTTAGCCTCTGGGGGCGGCTGCCCGCCGAGTCGGTAAGCCAGAGGTCGAGGACTTCCCTTTCCGCCCAGTACTCGCCCAGGGCCGCGAGGCCAACCCACCGACCATCAGGCGAGATGGAGTAAGCCCACACCGGCAGCCCCGAGGTCACCTGCTGGGGAGGGCCGCCAGCGACCGGAAGCAGCCATAGGCTCTGCTGCCGCTCTCCCTCTCCGGCCGCGCTCCCCAGGGCCAAGTAGGCCAGGTGTTGCCCGTCGGGGGACCAGGAAAGGTAGGTGTCAGGGTAGAGCTGGATGTCCATATCGCCATTGGGCACCGTGTGCAGGCGCACGAAGTCACCGGTATCGGGGTCCAGCAGAGCGATGTGTGCCTCCGGCTGGCAGTATTCGGTCACTGCCAGCCGGTCCCCGGAGGGCGACCACCGAAACCCCCGCAGATGACAGCCGGACGCGGGCTCGGGTAGCGGCTCCGGCAGGCTCCCCGGGTCTGTCTTCACCAGGTACCAGCCCTCGTCGGGCCGCCGGAAGACCACCCTCGAGCCGTCAGGAGAGATCACCGGATCCTCGCCGTCCGTCAGGTACCGCAGGGCACCGGACGACACGTCGAGCAGGTACAGCTGGACTTGGAAGGGGGGATCTGCCTCCGGGCGCGGCCGGTTGGGATAGTTGCCCACGGCCAGCACCAAGGTGCCCCCATCGGCCGTGGGTCCACCCCAGCCGACGGCGGGCATATCAGTCTCGAGCATGCCTCTCGGCCCCAGGTACAGCTCCAGGCGAGTCACCGTGTCGATGAGCAGCTCCCGCTCTCCCTCGTCCGTCACCAGCCATACCTGGTTCCCCTCCCGCACGATCACCTGGAAGGGCTCCGGCGTGACCCCCTCCAGGCCAGGGAGGTAGGGTGGCTCCGCCACGGGCACCGTAGGGAAGACGGTCGGTGTGGGCGTGAGGAATGGCGTGGCCGTTGGGATGGCCGTCGCCAGGCCGGGAGTCGGCGTCGGCAGAGGGGAGTAGGGCCCCAGGGGTGAAACCAGAACCAAGGAGGAAGGCGCGGGGCCAGTGCTACGTGCTGCCGCCGCAGCGGACAGGCAGGCCGTCAACGCCAGGACGATGAGAACGAGTGCGGCAAGGCGAGCCGAGAGTCCCATCATAGTGCCTCCTGGCAGACGCATGGGACAGGGGCGGGCCTAAGCCGGCCCATCGTCAGCAACACGTACGGCCATGATACGCACATCCTTCGCCCCCTTCAATGGGCAAGGCAGGTACAATGCCGCCGGCTTCTAGTCCCTCGAGAAGAGGTCTCCCGCACCCACACAGATGGGCGGCCAAACGGCCATTGACTCAGCCCGCCTCTAGGCTACAATGAGCACAGACCTGCCCCGACCCACCTGCCGCCTCGCGCGGCTGTGGTTACTCGCGTCCACACCGAAGGAGGTAGAAGATGCGCGGTACTACCAGTCTGAGCAGACGGGCTTTGTTGCGCACTGGCGTTCTGGCCGGAGGAGCAGCGGTACTGGCAGCGTGTGCTGGCGCTACGCCCGCCCCGAGTGGCGGTGCCGCCCCGGCTGCCGCCACCACCGCCCCCCAAGAGGAGCCCGCAGCAGCGTCCGTCACCGGCAGCGTGAGCATGTGGCATTTCCCCGCCACCGACGATGACATGGAGTTCATCTTCAAGCCCCTCATCACCGGCTTCAACGAGCAGTACCCCGACATCACCGTCAACGTGGAGATCCTCCCTTGGGGCGGTCGCCGGGAGAAGATGCTCACCGCCTATGCCGGCGGCGAGGCCCCGGACATCGCCTACGTCAACATCGACACCATGTCCCTCTTCGGCACCAACGGTGTCCTGCTCCCCCTCGACGACGTCGTCTCCCAAGAGGCCTGGGACGACCTGGCCGAGCGGCTAGTGCCCGGCCTGGTATGGGAAGGCGAGCGCCTCATGTACCCCTGCCAGATCTACTTCTACAACCGCCTCTACAATAAGCGGCTCTTCGAAGAGATCGGCCAGGACGTGGATAGCCCGCCCGAGACCTGGGACGATATGTTCGCGCTCGGCGAGAAGGTCAAGGCCAAGAACTACTTCCTCACCGACCTGAACACCATGGCCTGGGACACCGAGATGATCACCACCCTTTGGCAGGCCGGCGGGCGCCTGTTCAACGACGACTTCACCAAGGTGCAGCTCGATACCGAGGCCGCCTACGACACCTGGAAGTACGAAGCCGACATGTTCCTGAACGGCTACGTGCCCAAGGAAGGGGCCGTCGGGTCGGACGCTGAGGCCGCCTCGGTGGCCGCCACCAACTACTGGATCGACGAGAAGATGGTCCTGAGCCGGGCCAGCAACTCCCGCCAGGCCACCGACACCATGGCCCAGAACCCAGACCTCGACTTCGGGCTCTGCCCAACCCTCAAGTACAAGCGGCAGGTCGTGCTGGGCACCGGCGCCTGCTGGGGCGTGTTCAAGAACCGCCCGGCCCTGGAGCCGGTGATGAAGTGGCTCAACTACCTCATCGAGCCCGAGCCGCACGCCTTCTACTGCTCGATCACCAAGAACGTCCCTGCCCGCAATGCGGCCATGGAGTACTGGGAGGCCGAGCCTATCGTGAGGGAGTTCGGCGAGCTCCACTTCCCCTACATGGAGCTGCACCCCGACGCCACTCACTTCTGGCAGGAAGGCAAGGTCATCTGCGGTCCCTACCGCCAGGCAGCCGCCCTCGGGCTCTCCACCGTGGAAGAGGCTCTCGCCGGCGCTCAGGCGGAGTTCCAGGCTCTCGTGGACGAGTGGAACGCCAACAAGGCAAGCAGCTAACCCTTAGCTAGCACTCACCAGGGACCGTGGCCCGGCTCCACCCGAGCCCAGCCACGGTCCCTTTTCGCACCGGCGCCGGTGCAGGATCAGGAGGCAGACATCACATGAGTACACTGAGGATCGGCCTGGTTGATCTCGACACTTCCCACCCAGAGAACTGGGTGCCCATCATTCGCGAGCTCGGACATGAAGTGGTGGGGGTCTTCGATGGTGGCACCGTCTGGCCCGAAGACCACGCCGCCAAGTTCGCGGAGCGCTTCTCCATCCCCCGGGTCTATGACTCCCCCGAGGCGATGGCAAAGGACGTGGACCTAGCCATCATCCATAGCGTCAATTGGGACATCCACCTGGAACGGGCCAAGCCCTTCGTGGATGCCGACAAGGCCGTGCTCATAGACAAGCCCATCGTGGGCAACCTTCGGGACGCCTACACCCTGCTGGACTGGGAGCGCCAAGGGGCCCGCATCAGCGGCGGTTCCTCCGCTCGCTTTGCCCAGCAGGTGACTGATTACCTGGCCCTGGACGTAGAGCAGCGCGGGCGGCCGCACGTGGCCTTCGTGGCTAACGGGGTGGATGAGTTCAACTACGCCATCCACGCCTATGCCGGGCTCATCGCCATCATGGGCACCGGCGTGCAGGGGGTCCGCACCATCGGGACCGCCAACGAGCAGGCGCAGGTAGAGCTGCGCTGGCCCGATGGCCGACGAGGCGTCCTGTCCGTGGGGCATACCACGAAGCACCTGCCCTGCGGCGCCATGGTCGTCAGTGACCGCTCCATCCACCAGTTCACCGTGGGAGGCACCGGGGGCTACAAGTGCCTGCTGTCCGCGCTCCTGCCCTACTATGCCGGCGAGGCGAAGGCGCCCTACTCCGTGCGCGACCTCATCGAGCCGGAGTTGGCGGCCATGGCCGCCCGGCAGTCACTGCGCAGCGGCGGCGAGTACGTGCCCCTGACCGACATCCGCCTCGACGACCCGGGCTACGACGGTGCCGCCTTTGCCGCCGGATACCGGCTGGAACGCCGGGCTCGGGCTGGCATACGCTAAGCACCGCACTGGCAAGGAGACGTTCATGAAGCAAGTGTTCCGTAACAACCGCGGCCAGGTCTACGTCAAGGACGCCCCCATGCCCCGCTTGCAGGGCAGCGGCGCCATCGTCCAGACCATCTGCTCCATCTTCGGCGAGGGCTCGGAGCTGGGCGGCATCAAAGCCACCCGGCGGGCCATCGAGGCCGGCCAGCCCCCTGCCGAGCCCCTCCAGGAACACCCGATGTCCTACCAGTCCGTGGGCCGCATCGTCGAGCTCTCCGATGATCTCAAGGGCGTCTATTCCATCGGCGATGTGGTCGCCTGCGCCGGCGCCGGGTTCGGCCACCATGCCGAGTACGGCTACGTGCCCAAGAACACCATGGCCAAGGTCCCCGAGGGTGTCACCCCGGAGGAAGCGGCCACCTGCAACGTCGGGCTCACCGCACTCCACTGCCTCCGCCGGGCGGGGCTGCAGCCGGGTGAGACCATGGCAGTGATCGGGCTGGGTGTCCTGGGTCAGATCCTCGTCCAGCTCATCTACTCCTGCGGCGGCCGAGCCATCGGCACCGACCTCTACCCCCTGCGGCTGCGGAAGGCCGCCTCCATGGGCGCCGAGGCAGTGGTGGATGGCAACACCGGCGACCTGGCGGCCGAGGTGGCTGCCCGCACAGGCGGGCTCGGGGCGGATTACGTCGCCGTGTGTGTGGGTGGGCGCCAGAAGGCAGTCAATCACCTGGCGGTCAGGACGGTACGCCACAGCGGCGTGGTGCTCATGATCGGTGGGGCGGTGAACGTGGACTTCTCCGATGCCCCGCCCGATTCCAGCCCCCACATCAAGGAGATTGACCTGCGCTGGGTCTATGGCCGAGGACCGGGCAGCCGCGAGGCCGACTGGAACACCAAGGGGCTGGACTACCCGCGGCGCTTCGTGCGCTGGGACGCGCACAACAACCTGGAGGCGCTGCTGCACCTGCAGGCCACCGGAAGGCTTCGGGTAGAGCCGCTGCTCACCCACCGCTTCCCGGTGGAGAGGGCGTCGGAAGCGGCCGATCTGCTCATTGACCGCCCGGGCGAGGCCCTGGGGGTGGTCCTGGAGTACGGCACCGGCGAGTAGGAGGATGCCGTCGTGAGAAAGACAGATATAACCGTCAAAGAGGCGGAGCTACACCTGGTGGAGATGCCACCGGCCCGGGCCACGCTCAAGTTCGGGGCCGCCACTCGCAGCTCCGACAAGCCCGCTAGACCGCAGCGCGCCTTCCTGCCGCACGTCCGGGTCCGGGTAGAGAACGGGGCCGGGCAGTCGGCCGTGGGCTGGGGCGCCATCGGCATCGGCGTGGCCTGGAGCTGGCCCAAGAGCGAGGCCGGCGAGCAGATCCGCTCCGATGCCATGCGACAGCTCATGCAGGAGTTTTGCCAGGAGGCTACCCGGAGCAACCCCTCCGGGCATCCACTGGACATCTTCCACGATCTCGAGGCCGAGCTGCCGGCCCTGTCTAGGAAGGCCTGTGCCGCCGTGGGCCTCGCTGAGGACATGCCCTACCTGGCCTCGCTCATCTCCCTGTGCCCCCTGGACGCGGCCATCCACGACGCCTTCGGCGTCGTCAACGGCATAGACACCTACGACGGCTACGGCCCCGACCACATGTCTGACCTGAGCCGCTACTTGGGTCCCCAGTTCAAGGGCAAGTACCTGAGCCAGTACCTCCAGCCCGCCTACAAGCCCTGGATCCCGGTGTTCCACCTGGTGGGCGGGGCAGACAAGCTCCTTCGCAGCGAGGTGGACGAGAGCGACCCCCAGGACGGGCTGCCCAACTCCTTGGACGAGTGGATCGAGCACGATCGGCTCATCTGCCTGAAGGTGAAGCTGTGCGGCACCGACCTCGCCTGGGACCTGGAGCGAACGCTGGCGGTGGAAGCGGTGGCCCGGGAGACTCAGGAGAGACTGGGAATCCGTGAGCTGCACCTCACCACCGACATGAACGAGCAGGCCGAGAGCCCGGAGTACGTGGTGGAGTTCCTGCACAAGCTGCGGGAGCGGCGCCCCTCGGCCTTCGAGGCCCTGCTGTACGTGGAGCAGCCCACGGAACGCGACCTGAACCTGCACCGGTTCGACATGTCCCCCATCGCCGCCATGAAGCCGGTCATCGTGGACGAGAGCCTGATGACCACCGCCGACTTCGACCTGGCCATGGAGCTGGGCTGGACGGGGGTGGCGCTCAAGACCTGCAAGTGCCAGTCCCATGCCTTGCTGTGCGCCGCCAAGGCCGAGGACCGGGGGGTACCTTACATGGTGCAGGACCTGACCAACCCCGGGCTGGCCCTGATACATTCGGTGGGGCTGGCGGCCCGGCTGGACACCATGATGGGGGTGGAGGCCAACTCCCGTCAGTTCCGCCCCGCCTGGAGCGAACCCGAGGCGGCCGTGCATCCCCACACCCTCTGGCCGGTGGAAGGCCGGGTGAGCACGGAGACCTTCGGGAAGCTCGGCCTGGGATACCGGATCGAGGAGATTGACCGGCCGGTGTTCCGAGGAGAGTAGCGGGGAGGCTCACGCCAAAGCGCTAAGACGCCAAGAGGAGCAATGGCAGGGCGGCCT
>JBMNTK010000004.1:0-39221 GCA_050945695.1 Anaerolineae bacterium
CACCAGTAGCTCTGGCCGGTGCATCATGGCCTGGATGAGCCCCACCTTCCGTTTGTTTCCCTGGGACAAGTTGGAGATGCGGTGCCGGAGCCCCAGGTTGAGCCGGGCTGCCAGCTCTCGCACGTATCCCCAGTCCACGCCGCCGCGCAGATGGGCGAAGTGACGCAGGAGCTCCGCCGCCGTCAGGTTCTCATACAGCGTCAGCTCACCGGGAAGATAGCCCACGCGCCGCTTGATCTCCCGGCTCCCCTCGCGCGAGTCCAGGTCCAGCACCTGCGCTAAGCCGGAGGTAGGGCGGATGAAGTCCATCAGGATGCGGATGGTCGTGGTCTTGCCGGCCCCGTTGGGCCCGAGGAACCCAAAGACCTCGCCCCTTTGGACCTCGATGCTCAGGTCGAGTATGCCGCGGTTCTTGCCGTAGTACTTGGTGAGGTTGTCGGTCCGGATTACCGCCTGGCTCATCCTCGTCTCCCCCGGCTGGATGGGACTCCCCCGTTCTAGAAAGGCCTCAGTCAGGTACGCTTGATCCCGGCCCCTGCACGCGCTTTGTCGCCGTTTGGGCAGCACACACGCCGCTCAGCGGGCGCTGTCAGGCCGGTTCGAGCGAAATCGCGCGCGTATAGGTAGGCAACTGCGCCCGAGCGATGCCCCACTCCACTGAATATGAGCAAGGTTTGTGCCTATTGCCACAGATTCAGGCGCCGCTGCTGGTCTCTAGTTGAACATCAGCAAGCTCCAGCCAGGCAGCCTCCGGGGTGCTGAGGTTGCCAAACCTCAGCCGGCCACCGGGTGGCAGAGAGGCGTACTGATTGTCCACCCACAATACCAGGCCCAATGGGCCCCGCGGAGAGACGGGGGTCTGGAAGATCACCTCACCGTCTAGGCCAAACGAGACCTGCTCCGGCTGCCAGGTCAGGGAGTAGGTATGCCAAGCGGTGACGTCGGCATCCACCACGGCGGCATCCTCCCTGATGAAGCGGCGGGCCAGCCGGCGCAGGATGCGGGCAGTGGGTGACAAGAACAGACCCGCTGCCAGCGGTGCGGCCAGCACCAGCACCGCCGGCGGTAGCGGCCGCGAAGAGAACGTGGCCGCGAGGAAGCCGCATGCTGGGTGATCGTCGTGTAGAGCCAGGTGGTTGGGGGGCGAGGCGTGGAAGAACCAGACGGCATCAGGCAGGGCGGGCAGCCGCCTGCCCGAGCCCCGGACCGTGAGGCTGGCACCGAAGGGGTCGTTCCAGAAGCCGAAGCCCCAGGTGCCCAAGAGGTCGGGGGCCGAGGCGCGCGCCCGCAATGACAGGCGCAGAGGCGGGCTATGGGGGAAGTCGCTTCGGGTGCGACACTCGGCGTAGTCGTCCAGCTGCGCCAACCGGTAGCCCCGCGCCTCCCCCGGCGGCAAGTACAGGCGCCACTGACCCACCCCGATCGGCGTCACCTGCCCGCCTCCGGCCGCGCGAGCCCTAAGGTCAACTGCCATCTGCTCTCTCCAGCACGAATACGGGGACGGTGGCACCGCCGAGCCTATGCTTGATGACGCTGGCCCGGAAGCCGGCCTCTCGCGCCCGCTCCCCGAACCGCTCCAGCACCTGGTCGGTGGCGCCGGGCCGGGTCAGCCAGGGAAGCCGCGCCAGAAGGGGATGGTGTATCTCCACTAGCAGGCCGCCTACCACCAGCCGGGAAGGGCCGGGTCGTAGCACTCGGCGGACCTCGGCCAGGACGGCAGCGCGGCCGATGTAGTCACTGGGGAAGGTGGACACCACCGAATCGAAGACGCCGTCGGGAAAGGGCATGTGGGCCGCATCGGCACGAACGCGAGGGACCTGAACCCCGGATCGGCGTAGCCGGCGGGTGGCCACGCGCTGCATCTGGGATGACCGCTCCAACCCCCACGGTTCCAGCCCGCACCGGGCCATCTGCACCAGGAGGGCGCCGGTCCCGTACCCGAGCTCCAGTACCCGAGGCCCGCGCACGTGCTGCACGACGGTGCTCCGCCATCGGTCCCATTGGCCGCCGCTCACCAGGTAGCTGACCGGGTCGTAGGCCCAGGCGAACTCGTGGTAGAGCCGCTCCGCCGCCCAGAGGTACAGCCTGGCCCAGGCGGGCCGACGGGGCATACTCAGGCCCACGGCCTAGCCCAGGACACTGGCATCAGAGAAGAACCACCCGAAGAGCCCCAGCCCGGCGCACAGGCAGCCGCAGACCAAGAGCAACAGGGCGAGGGCCAGCAGGGCAGGGATCACCCAGCCGGTGCTGCCACCATCGGACGAGGGTTGAGCTGCCATGGCACGACTCCCGGAGGCCCGGGTGCGCCCGGGCGGTGGTAGGCTGACCAGCCTGTCCGCCAGTCTATAGCCGGCCTGGGGCATGGGGTCAAACCGGATCGAGGTGGCCCCTGCGGGGTGCGTCTCATCACTGAGGGCCAAAGCCGCGGGATACCTGCGGAAAGCCGGCCCTGTGACGTGGGTGTAGGGGCGGACAGGCTGTCCGCCCGTGGGGCAGGCGCAGTGGCCTGCCCCTACCCAGACGTCGTCGGCGGCCGAATCAGCCCGCCGCAGGGCGGGCTTCGCCCGGGGGAAATCCCGGTCGGGATTTCCCCTAGGTAGCCGGGGGGTTCAGCCCCCGGCGACAGCGTGCCCCGGGCAGGCACGGGACGCGATCATGGGTGTAGGGACGGACGACCCTGTCCGCCCCCGGGGGCAGGCCCCTACCCGGACGTCTCCGGCGGTCAAAGGTCCCAAGCGCTAGGCACGGCGGGCATCTTTAGGCGCTCGCTCTCCCCGGCCCCATCCCTCACCGACTCTCCGTCCCGTGGTACTCGCCGTTGAACCAACTCTGCACCGCCGCCCGCAGCCGCCTCCACAACCGCCGCGAGAACGAGCGCAGCTCTGCCACCCGGTAGTGGGCGCGGTAGTAATAGATGCGCCAGCGCTTGGGCGGGGCGGCCGGTATCCTGCTCCAGCGTACCGCCACCGCTCCCCAGGTGAGCCCGGCGCCAAACCCCACCAACACCAGCAAGTCCCCCTCATTGATCCGACCATCGGCGATGGCCCGGCAGAGGGCAATCGGAATCGAGGCCGCAGAGGTGTTGCCGCACCATTCCACCGTCTCCACCACCCTCTCCGGCCCCAGCCCCAGGGAACGGGCAGCCGTCTCGGTGATGCGCCCGTTGGCCTGATGGGGAATGAGCAAAGAGACGTCCCCGACCTCCAGCCCCACCCGGGCCAGCACCTCGCGGGTGGACCGCTCCAGGGCCTTGACGGCGAAGCGATACACCTCCCGGCCTTCCATGCGCACGTAGTGCTGCCGTTCGGCGACCGTCGCTTCGCAGGTGGGCAGGCGGGCCCCGCCGGCAGGCACGTAGAGCAAGTTGGCCCCCGAACCATCAGAGCCCAAGTAGGTGCCCAGGATGCCGCCGGGGTTCTCAGCCGCCTGCAGCACCACCGCTCCGGCGCCGTCCCCGAAGAGCACACAGGTGCTGCGGTCCTCCCAGTCCACGAATCGGGAGAGGGTCTCGGCCCCGATCACCACCGCCAGACGGGCGCTGCCGGCACGGATGGCCTGCTCGGCCTGGGCCAGGGCGTAGACGAATCCCGTGCACCCGGCACTGATGTCGTAGGCGGCCGCGCCCCGGGCGCCGATGGCGTCCTGTACCAGGCAGGCAGTGGAGGGGAACACGTACTCCGGGGAGATGGTGGCCACGATGATCAGGTCAACCCGGCTCGGCTCCACCCCCGCCACCTGCAGAGCCCTCCGGGCCGCCTCGATGGCCATGGTCCCGGTGCTCTCACCGGGCGCAGCGATGTGCCGCTCCCGGATTCCCGTGCGTGAGGTTATCCATTCGTCGCTGGTGTCCAGCCGGGACGCGAGATCGGCGTTGGTGAGCACTTTCTCGGGCAGGTAGGAGCCCCAGCCCACGATGTGAGCAGTCAATGGCATGGCAGGCTTCCAGGTGTAGGAGCTGAAGGAGGCTGGGCATCGCGCCCACGAGGCTGAGGATCATCGTTGACCCGGCCACTACAACATAACTGAGAACACGCGCGGGTGCCCATAGTTGCTAACTGGCAGATGGAACACGAGCCCCCCGCACCCGGGCTTGTCAAGGCTGGCAGCCCCGGTGTATGCTGGGGCCGTGATATATCACGCGTATATCAAAGGGTTCATCGGTGACAGGGCACAAAGAACGGGCCTATGAGGCCCTCAAGGAAGAGATCATGTCGGGAGCGTGGCCTCCCGGCACCCAGCTCTCGCCGGACACCATAGCCGAGAGCCTGGGCATGAGCCGCACCCCGGTTCGGGATGCCCTCCAAGCTCTTCAGCAGGAGAGACTGGTGGAGGTCATCCCTCGGCGCGGCTACTTCGTCAGCCGCATCACCGTCCGGGACGTGGAAGAGATCTTCGAGCTGCGTCTGATCCTGGAGACGGCCGCTGCCGAACGCGCCACCAACCGCATCTCCCCGGACGAGATCGAGCGTCTGGCCAGGCTTTCTAGCCGGTACGTGGCCGGTGATATCGAAAGCTACAAGGCCTACCTGCGCGAGAACCGTGAGTTCCACGTGGCGGTGGCGGCAGCCACAGGCAACCGGCTCCTGGAGGAGACCCTGGCCCGCATCCTCGATCAGATGCGGCGCTTCCTCGTCCTCCGGCTCGAGCTGAGCCAGGACGCCGACGACATGCTCGCCGAGCACTACCTGCTGCTGGACGCCTTCCGGGATCGTGACCCGCAGCGGGCAGCGGAGTATATGCGCGTAGCTATTGAACACGCCCGCGATGCGGTGCTGGAGTCCGTCTTCCGACACGGCAAGGACTGGGCAGTTTAGTAGGGAGGCCACGGAGGCACCGAGACACAGAGGGACTGATGGGCTCCGGAGGCTTCGGCCCGTCCGTTGTTCGCTTTCTCTCTGCCTTCGTGTCTCTGCGGCCCATGGGGTGAGGTCATGAAGGCATTGGTCAAGGCTGAAGCGGCCCCGGGGCTGGAGGTGCGAGAACTACCCCAGCCGAAGATTGGGCCGCGGGACGTACTGGTCAAGGTGCGGGCCTGCTCCATCTGCGGCACCGACCTCCACATCTACCGGTGGGACCAGGCCGGCAGTGGCCGGCTGCGCCCGCCCATGGTCATCGGCCACGAGTTCTGTGGCTACGCCGTGCAGTGTGGCCCCGAGGTTACCTCCATCAAGGAAGGCGACTTCGTCAGCGCCGACAGCCACTTGCCCGACTGGAGCTGCCGCGTCTGCCGCAACGGGCTCCCTCACATATGTGCTAACCTGCAGATCCTAGGCATAGACCGGCCGGGCGCCTTCGCCGAGTATGTCTGCCTGCCCGAGACCTCCCTCTGGGTCAACGACCCCGAGCTTGACCCGGCCATGGCCAGCATCCAGGACCCCATGGGCAACGCCGTGCACGCCACCCTGATCGAGCCCGTGGCCGGCCGCTCGGTGGTGATCTTCGGCGATGGTCCCACCGGGCTGGGGGCAGTGGCCGTGGCTCGCGCGGCGGGAGCGGACACGATAGTGCAGGTGGGGCTGTCAGACTACCTGCTCGATATCGGCCGCCGGCTGGGTGCTACGGCGAGCGTTCACGCCGGCCGGCAAGACGCGGTGGAGGAAGTGGCCCGCCTGTGCGCCGACGGAGCCGACGTAGCGCTGGAGATGAGCGGTAGCGCGGTGGCGGTGCGCCAGGGGCTCGAGTGCCTGCGGCCAGGCGGCCGCTTCAGCGCCTTTGGCCTGACCAATGGCCCCGTGGAAGTGGACCTGACCAACCAGGTTGTCTTCAAGGGGGCCCGCATCTTGGGCATCACCGGGCGGATCATGTGGGACACCTGGTATCAGATGGCCGGGCTGCTGCGTTCCGGCGGGCTCGACTTCGGGCCCATCGTGACCCACCGGCTGCCCTTCGATCAGTGGCAGCATGCCTTCGACCTGCTGTTGGCCCCCGACCGCCAGGCAGCTAAGATAGTGCTGTTTCTGGATGAGGATGACGAGATGCTGCGCTCACTCTCGTGAAGGCAGCCCGGGCATCGAGCTTGGCGGGATTAACTCGTTGCCTGCTAAGGGAGAACCCACGGGGTAGGAATCTGCCTCGGGTGGCACCAGAACACACCAGAAGAACAGGCTGGGATCAGGCGAATCTCAAACCTTCTCCCATTCCTCCCGAGTGATCCCGGCCTGGCGTAGGATCCGAGCTAGTAAGTCAGGGCCGATATCGCTCTGGTGGGGATTGGGGAGGGCCACTCTCGTCTCCGCTCTGACCATGTACTGGTGTCGGCCGCCAACATATGGGTCGAAGCCTAACATAGTGAGGACATGAATCAGGTCAACGCCTCCTTATAGGCCCGAAGGGAGGCACTAAGCCGCTGCCTCCCGGCCGATCTTGAGGCTGATACCGTCTACCTCAGGAAGGGAGTGTCCGAGGTGCAGTCCCAGTAGGATCCAACCCTCTAGGACCTCCTGCAACTGCTCTCGGCAGGCTTCAAGCGTATCGGCAGTAGCGTACACACCCTGGAAGCCGGGGATCTCCCCGTAGTATGTGCCGTCAGGCAAGATCTCGTAAGTGGCATGGCCTAAGGCGGCATGGATGTACCTGGTTAGCATGCAGATACTCCTTCCAAGGATACAGACAAGGCTATATCCTCCCACATGCAGGGTCAAGCTTGGGGGCTCATCGGGCCTCCACCTTGGCGCCTCAGGGGAGGACGGCTAGGATGCTACCGGCTTCGTCTGTGGCCTTTGACCCACTGAATGGGAGGCACCATGACCGACAAGCTCTCATGGATCACTGACGAATTGAGCTCCCTGCGCCAGCAGGGCCTGTACGTGGACATCCGCACCATCGAGTCGGCCCAAGGGGCTTGGCTCACGGTAGACGGCAAGCGCGTCCTCAACTTCTGCTCCAACAACTACCTGGGCCTGGCCAACCACCCCCGTCTGGCCCAGGCAGCCCGTGATGCCATTGATGCTTTCGGCATAGGTCCGGCCGCGGTCCGTACCATCGCCGGCACCATGAGCCTGCACCTGGAGCTGGAGCGGCGCCTGGCGGAGTTCAAGGGCGTCGAGGATGCCGTGCTGTTCCAGTCCGGCTACAACGCCAACCTGGCCGCCATCGCCGCCCTGGTCGGCCGCGAGGACGTCATCTTCTCCGACGAGCTCAACCATGCCAGCATCATTGACGGCTGCCGCCTTTCCCGCGCCGAAGTGGTGCGTTACGCACACTGCGACCCCGAAGACCTTCGGGCCAAGGTCGAGGAGGTGATGGCTCGGCCGACACCCCCGCGCCGAGGCCTGGTGGTCACCGACGGCGTCTTCAGCATGGACGGCGACATCGCCCCCTTGCCCGACCTGGTGCCCATCGCCGAGGAGCACGGCCTCATGTTCATGGTGGACGACGCCCACGGCGAAGGGGTCCTGGGCCGAGGAGGGCGCGGCATCGTGGACCACTTCGGGCTCCACGGCCGGGTGGACATCGAGGTGGGCACCCTGAGCAAGGCCATAGGCGTGGTGGGCGGGGTGGTAGCCGGGCGCCGGGTGATCACCGAGTACCTGCGCCAGCGGGGCCGGCCCTTCCTCTTCTCCAGTGCCGTCACCGTGCCCGACACCGCCGCCTGCCTGGCCGCGGTGGAGTTGCTCGAGGGCTCTGAGGAGTTGGTGAAGCGGCTGTGGCAGAACACCGCCTACCTCAAGGCCGGCTTGAGCCGGCTCAACTTCGACACCGGCGCCAGCCAGACGCCTATTGTGCCGGTGATGCTGGGCGAGGCGCCCCTGGCCAAAGAGTTCTCTCGGCGGCTGTTCGAGGAGGGTGTGTTCGCCATGGCCATAGGCTACCCCACCGTGCCCCAGGGCAAGGCCCGCATCCGGGTAATGAACTCCGCCGCCCACAGCCGCGAGGATCTCGACTTCGGGCTACAGGCGTTCGAGAAGGTGGGGCGGGAGCTGGGGGTGGTGTGAGCCATAGCGAGCCGCCTCTTGGAGCGCGGGCTCCCCACCACTAGGCGCCATGGAATGCAAGATCGGCCAGGAGGTCGCGTGACTCGGGTAACACGGAGCGTAGACCGGCAGGATGTGGAGAGGATCGTCCAGCAGATAGTGGACGCCTTCCGGCCCCAGAAAGTGATCCTCTTTGGCTCTCATGCCTACGGCGTTCCCGATGCCGAGAGCGATGTGGACCTGCTGGTGGTCATGGACACCGACGATCCGCTCCACACCGCTGGGCTCATCTCTTCGGCAATAGACCATCCGTTCCCTATAGACATCCTCGTCTTGCGACCCAGAGACCTGGAACAGTCCCTCGACGAGAGCAGCGTCTTCGCCAGACAGGTCAGCACCGAGGGCCGGGTGCTGTATGAAGCAAGCGACGATCGAGTGGCTCAGCCGCGCTGAGGGGGACTGGAAGGTAGCTCGGCGCGAGATGGAAGCGCCTGACCCGGTCTACAACGTGGTCTGCTTCCTCGCTCCGCAGTGCGCCGAGAAGTGCCTCAAGGCGGTGCTTGAGGAGTACGGCGTCGCCTTTGCCAAGACGCATGATCTCGTGGTCCTACTCGACCTCATGGCCGGGCGGCTCCCCGGCCTCGAGGAGTTGAGGCAGGACATCGCGTATCTCACACCCTTTGCCATCGCGGGTCGCTACCCGGGCATGGAAGCCGGTCCGGACACAGCTGCAGCCGCTCTGCGCATCGCCGGCGAAGTCCGGCGGGCGTCGCATCAGATCCTAGGCTGGCAGCCCTAGCTGGTAACACCACAGGTCTCAGCGCCCCGGCACCAGGATGCCGGTGCCCCACCGATTGGCGCCGGGGGTGCCCAGGCACTAGGCTCAGGGCTGCCGGAACCTGTGGCACTTCACAGGCGTCCTAGCTCTAGCGTCACGTGTAACCGCAGTCAGGAACCGCTAGCTGACCCCAAGAGGAATGAGTACATGACACTCACCAGACAGTCCATCTCCCGATACCCGATCGCCGCCCTGTGCCTACTAACCCTGGCACTCGGCCTCGTGGCCTGCGGCAGCACTCCCGTACCCCCAACCCTGCCCCCGCCGCCTCCCACCGTAGCCCCGTCACCTACCGCAGCCGTTGAGGAGCCAACCGCTACCGTGGCCGCCGCCGAGGCTCCGACCGAGGTCGCAACGACGGCCGCCACGCCGACAGCCGAAGCCGCCGCCACGCTGCAAGCTCAGACCCTGGAGCCCACGCAGGACTGGTTCGTGCGCAACCTGATGGTCGGCCCCGGGCGCACTTACGTCTTCCTGGAAGCCCTCCGCGAGCAGGAGCAGGGACCGTACCAGCTCCTGTACAGCGATGACGACGGCCAGACCTGGACTCCCTTCCCGGGCGGCCTGCCCCCGGAGGACTGCCTCAACAACGTCAACATCGACTACGCCGCCACCGACTCGCTCTACGTCGGGGCGTGTGAAGGTGGGCTGTACCATTGGACCGGCTCGCGCTGGGAGCGCATCTCGGATCAGCGGGTGGGGACACTGGAAGTAGTCTACCAGGACCCCCAGATCATGTGGTCAGCCGACCCCGCTGCCGGACCCGGTGAGCCCATGATCAGCCGCAGCGAAGACGGTGGTCGCACTTGGGTGGCGGCCGATACGGGCATTGACAGGAGCTCGGGTATCACCCACCTGGGCATAGACCCCAGAGACAGCAACACCCTCTACGCGCTGAGCCAGACGGTACTGTACCGAGGCACCCCCGACGGGCAGTGGCAGGTAGTCCCCACGCCCGAGTTCCCCTCATCGTTCACCGGCATGGCCATCGAGGGTGGCACCGGCGCCCTCTATCTCAGCCTGGGCGTCCCCAGCAACCAGATCTGGCGTTCAGAAAACCCAAGCATCGCCGATATCGCCTCCGTGCGCTGGGGGCTCCTGCATGAGTTCGGTGAGGGGCAGACGGTTGCCCTGATGGCCACCGGCCCCAGCCCCAGCGGTCTGGCGTTGTACGCCAACCTGGCTGAGACCCATAAGTCCGAGGACGGCGTTATCCTCATCGGTGACGCCCTGCCCTATCGTTCCCCCGATGGCGGCATCACCTGGAAGCGGATCGTCATCCCCGGCTGGATCGAGTAGGGCTCAGTAGCCCCGAGGAGCCCACGCAGGGCACGCGGGCTCCTCGGGGCATCGCGGGGGCCATTGCAGGTGCCTCGAGCCTCGAGCGCAGGTACAATGGCAGCATCCAACCCTGGAGTGGGCGCCTGTGTAGATCCGCGCCTCCTTGGAAGAAGCCGGTTAGGCGTGATCCAGGTAGGGTACTCCTGCTACGCTCGACCTACACGCCGATCGAAGGCTGAGGGCTGCTAATCCCGAGAACATCACGCGCATAGTGCGCCAAGGGCGCAGAGAGCTGCGTACTGTCGGCTCAGACACCCACAGCAGTGCGCTCCACCTCTGCGCCCTTCTCCGCGGTCTCAGCGATCTCTGCGGTGAATCCCCTCCTAGCTGCTGCCGCTTACCCCGCCTCCACCGTAACCGTGAGCGTCTGCCCGCGCTGGAGCACCGTCCGCTCAGGCAGGTGCACCACCAGCCGCCCCTCTTGCACCGATGCCTCCACCGGCAAGGGCTGGCGCGCCAGCGTCGCTCTCACCTCTCCGCCGCTGGCGCTCCCCAGGATCAGCCGCTCCAACGGCAACGATCCGTAGTCCACCTTCAGCGAGGCCGTCCCCTGGCCGTCCTCGATCTGCTGCTCGTAGGTGCCCCAGGCACCGTCCACCGACCAGAACGACCGCCAGTCCTCCGGATGCAGCCGGGGGGCGAACCCCAGCGTCCGGTGGGGCATGTCGAAATGGAAGCCCGACAGGGCGGTGAGCAGCGACCAGGAGGCCAGCGACCGGGCGTAGTGGCTGCCGCACTCGAACTCGTTCCACGGGTTGCGGCGCACTCCGTCGTGGCGCTCGCGCAGGCCTCGGGCTATCGCCAAGCCCTCCTGAACAAAGCCCTCATAGATCAGGTGCGAGGCCACCTGATACTCGATGCCGCACCAGACCTCGTCGGAGTAGGGGAAGGGGATCGCCGGCCGACCGCCCCGGGGCCAGGTGCACAGCAACAGCCCCGCTTCTTCGTTGATAGCGTAGATGCGCTGGGGGTTGGGGTGCTCCCACATCTCGGTGCGCCAGTTGTAGCGGAAGATGGACTGCAGGGCGGCACGGACGTGCTCGTGGTCCAGCAGCAACCCCAGACCCGTGATCTCGGCCAGCCACTGGCCGATCACCTGGTCCGCCAGGCAACCATCCCCGTACTGGTACTTGGGGGTGAGCTCCCAGTTCGGCTTCTGCACGTACCACTCGCCGTTGAAGAGCTCCTCGTCCATCCGTCGCTGGCCGCTCTCGAAAATCCGCCGGTACTCGTCCGCCTCGGCCGCATCGGCACCCGGTGCGCCCGTCTCTGCCAGGTGACGCACCATCTCCTCGGCAGCCCGCAGGGCGCCCAGGTAGAACGAGCCGATCATGGAGTTGGGCCCGGAGAACTCGATATCGTAGGTGTTGTGCTGGATTCCCTCGATCACTCCGTCTCGGTCGGCATCCCACTGCTGCCAGGCATACTCCAGCGCCTTCTTGGCCTTGGGCCACCACTTACGCAGCCAGCCGTCATCACCGCAGAGCCGCCAGTCCCGGTAGAGCTTGATGAGCCCGCCCAGCTGGCCATCGGCGGCGGCGTGGAACTGGCTGGGCGGGCTGCCCAGGGGCAACTGCAGCCGGAACCCCATGTGTCCGCCATCGGTCATGTTGTAGGTGTAGTCGGCCTCCCGCAGCGAACGCTCCAGGGAGGGGAACAGGAAGGCCACCGTCTGGGCGTAGTTCCAGACGTGGGTGCAGGAGCCCTCACAGCAGCCAGCATCTGAGTGGCACCCCTCGAAGCCGTAGAAGGTACCGTCCGTCAGGCGCAGGACCGTCGGGCTGTGGAGGATGCTGGCCTGGCTGGAGATCGCGTCCAGCACGTACGGGGGCAGCTTGGAGGCAAAGAGGGTGTCGTGGAAGAGCTTGGTCTGCCCGTAGAGCCGGTCCTCGTGGTCGGCGAAGTAGTGAGCCACCTCCAGGGCATCACTCCACTGGGTGGCGTAGTAGTTGCGCCACACCGGCCGCTCCTCTTCGCACCCGCACCCGGACCCGCAGCTGCAGCCGCTTTCGCCCCAGTACTTGACGAAGTTGGGGAAATGCCAGGTGATGAAGAAGGGCAGGATGACCTTCTCACCCGGGGCCAGCTGCGCCCGCAGCCCCAGCGAGCCCACATCGCTTCTCCCGTCCTCAGAGGGCGGGTACTCCCGTTCCGGCAGGGTGCCGCTCGCCGAGAAGTGATCCCAGAACTCGTGCATGGCATCGAACCAGCCCGCCCGCAAGGAGGCCTTCTGGCAGAACACCTCAGGCCAGGTGGTAGTGAGGGCCATGGAGCCAAAGCGCGGGTGGGCGCGAGGGTACTTCTCCGAGGTGAGGAAGAGCCCCCGTACCGGATCCCTCTCCACGTAGGAGTTGACGTTGCCTCCCAGATGGTCGCCATAGAAGGGCCCCGAGCCCGGGTACCCCACGGCGTTGAAGAGGCTCCCCACCAGGCTGACCTCCACCGAGACGTCAGTGGTGTTGGTCACGTGGTAGTACAGGACGGCGATGGGCAGGCCCGACTCATCGGGATTCATGGGGATGAAGGGGCTGAAGGCCTCCAGGTTCACCTGCACCGGCAAGGCCGGGTCCTCGAACTCTACCCAGGCCAGAGGGAACTCTCCCCGCAAGGCAGACGACCACATGTGGGGCAACCCAGAGCCGTCCTCCCGGGTGACCCCGAACCCGAACCCTCGAAAACCACCGCCGCCACGGCCGGTATAGGGCGGGGGAGGCGGCCCCTGCAGCACCCGGGTTACGGGCTCGTCCCCCTGAGCGCGGGCCCAGATGGTGAAGAAGGAATAGGGGAGGATGGTGCCCTTGTTGGGCCGGTTGAAGATCTCCCAGTCTACCAGCAAGCCGCCGGCAGTGAGAGAGACACATCCGGTCCCGATGCCGCCCAAGGGAAAGGCGGCTTCGGTGGCAGTGTAGCCGTCGTAGATGGGCTGAGGGCCTAACGACAGGAGCTCTTCCGGGGAATACGCGTCCGACACTTCCGTCATGGTGGTACCTCCGTTCCGGGTGGAGGTTCAGTTGAGGCGGATTGAACACGGGCTTGGGCAGGCTGTCAATCAGCGTGGGCCGAGAGGACCCGGCGGTAGAGGGCTTGCGTCTGCCTGGCGGCGGTTTCCCAACTGTAGCGAGCGGCCTGGGCCAGCCCCTGCAGACGCAGCTCCTCCCGGCGAGCCGGGTCGCCCACCACCGCCCGCAGCCCCGCGGCAAGGCTCTCGACATCGGTAGGCTCAACGTACTGGACGGCGTCCCCACCCACTTCCGGTAAGGCGCCAGCGTGAGAGGCCACCACCGGTGCCCCACAGGCCATCGCCTCCACCACCGGCAGCCCAAACCCCTCATAGAGGGACGGAAGGACGAGCGCCGTCGCCAGGCTGTAGAGAGCCACCAGAGCCTCCTGGGGCACATAACCCAGGAACCGCACCTCCTTCTCCAGCCCCAACTCCTCCACCGCCCGTAGGACCGGCTTGGTCTTCCAGCCCGTAGGCCCCACGATGACCAGGCGCTCTGCCATCCGCTCATGGGCGCGCAGGCGGGCAAACGCCTGCAGTAGGCGCACCAGGTTCTTGCGGGGCTCGATAGTGCCCACGTAGAGCAGGAAAGCCTCGGGCACCTGCCACTCCGGCCGCAGCCTCGCCCGCGCGGTTGCCCGGTCCAGCGGCCGAAAGGAGCTATCCGGGGCCTCATGGACCACCTGGATCTTGGCCGCCGGCACTCCCAGGATGCGGATGATGTCCTGTTTCGTGGCCTCGGACACGGCGATGATGGCGCCGGCCCGGCGGGCTGCCAGCGGGATCAGGGGGCGCATAGAGAGCACCCGCCGGCCGTAGTGGTGCTGGGGGCAGAGCCAGAGGGTCATGTCGTGGATGGTGATGACCGTGGGGCAAGGGGAGGCCACCGGCGCCACGCTGTTGGTGAAGTGGCCCAGGTCCAGGCCCAAGCGGTTCAGCCGGAAAGGCAACACGAACTGCATCCAGAGCGTCTTGTTGAGCCGGCCCCTCGGCTGGTCCCTTCCTTCGGCGCCCGTCTGACCGACCCCATAGCGGGGTGGGCGGTGAGACAGGGGGACCACCTCCTCTCCCAGGGCCTGAAGGCCGGAGAGAAGGTTGGCGGTGTAGGTACCCACTCCGCTGTGGGTAACGCATAGGGGAGTAACGTCAAACCCAACTCGCACTTGCCTGGTCTCCTTCTTGAGGGCTCGGCCCCTGGGCCTGCAAAGCAGCCAGCAAGCCCATGAGCAGGGCCCCACGCCAGTTCGTCCAGAACCATAGGGGTGTGTCGAAGGTCCCGGCCACGAGCAGCGCCACCCAGACGTGAGCATACCGGCCCTGACGCGCGCGCATGCTGCCAAGGAGAGGAAGGGCCATGAGTGCCAGCCAACCGGCTCCGCCCAGGAGCCCGGTCTCTACCATCACCAGCAAGGGGACACAGTGGACCGGGCCGGCCTCGGGGTGAAGGGCACGGGCAGCAGCGAGGCCGTTGCCGACACCTACGCCCAGCCATGGCCGGGCGCTGATCAGCTCCAAGGCCACCCGGGCATCGCGCCCGCGCTCCTGGAGGGACCGGGCCTCGATGAGGGTATCCAGTCGGGTCCAGCGGCTCAGCAGCGGGTCGCCATAGGCCACCAGCAGGGTCAGCGCCAGCACCAGGGGCACCCAAAGGCCCCATACCCTGGGAACCGGGGAGCGGCCGGCCCTGGGCAGGGCCCGGTGGGCCACCAAGCCGGCGGCCAGGGCCAGGTAGCTGGCCCGTGAGCAGCTAACCAGCAGCCCCAAGGTCCCTACCGCCAGCCCCAGCAGGTGCGCCCTCCGCGCCCAACCCTCCAGGCGGCCACAACCTGGCAGGAGGGTCAGCAACATCACGCTCAGCATGGCGCCCAACACGTTAGGGTGGGCGGTAAGCCCGTAGCCGCGCAGCCAGGCCCGCTGGTCACTGTCCCAGAGGACACTGGTCCCCTCGACCTGGGGGTCCAGTGCCGGCTCACCCAGGAACGACAGCCCCAGGTCCTGCTGCAAGGCAAACTGGACCAGAGCCACCCCTCCCTGCACGGCCACCACCACGAGAAACGCCCCTCTCACCGGCGATGGCCCGTTGAGCTGGTAAAGGTAGGCGTACCACAGCAGGGCCAGACCCCCGAGCTGGACCACCGTGCGCTCGGTCGGAGCGGGCTCCAGCCCCGAAAGCACCAGCAGTGACAGCCCGACCAGAGGTGCGGTCACGGTGGCGCTGCCCCACCGCCACGGTCTGCGATTGGCCCCTGCCCAGCCCAGGAGGCTAAGCAGGGGCAGTAAGCTCAGCGCGCCCAGGACTGCCGGCCGATGGGCTGGGACAGGCAGGCTCACCAGCGGCCACCAGGCAAAGGGTCCCACCCGCCAGGCCGGAGTGCTCAAGGCCAGGACCAAGAAGGCGGCAAACGATGCCCCGGCCGTTAGCGCCGATAGCTGGGAAAGCAGTTGCAGAATGGGGCGCCTGCGCCAAGAATGGAGGTCCGGGCGGGCGACAGCCACGGCCGCCTTCATAGAACCCTCCTGCCCTCAGGCCCCGCGCACCCGACCCGCTTGTGCGCACCACTATCAAGGGGGTCTAGCACCCAAGTGGGCACAGACAAACTCGTCGAACGCATCCAGTACGCGCTCCTTCTGGCCCTGGCGTTCTCGCTGCCCTTCGAGATCATCCGGCCGGTGGTGGCCCTGCCCTGGTTTTCCTTCACCAACCTGGAGGTGCTCACCGTGCTGGCGCTGGGCTTCTGGGCCGTGCGTCTGTGGGGGGATCGCCCCGTCGGCGCCATCGGCCAGCCACCGGTGTGGTCGGCCCTGCTCTTCCTGGGGCTGAGCTTCCTCTCGGCGGCCCTGGCGCCGGCCCACCAGGGGGACGCGCTGAAGTTCGCCACCCGTATGGCTACCGGCGTTGCCGTCTTCTGGATGCTGGCTGAGAGCGTGCGCACTCGGACGCACCTCCGTCAACTGCTGTGGGCCCTGGTCCTAGGCTCGGGTGCGAGCGCCTTGGTGGGGCTGGGGGAGGCGGTGGCGTGGTCGCCCCTTGAGCCAGTGCTGCCGCTGTTCAAGGCCGCGCCGACCAAGGTAGGGGGCGAGCTCCGGGTCAGTGCCTCGTTTCAGTACGCCACCATAGCGGCTATGTTCTTCGAAATGACGGTGCCACTGGCGGTGGCATTGGTGGCCACCACGCGCAGGCCGGTCAGTCGCCTGCTGGGGATGGCTGTGGGGCTCTTGGGCACCGCTAACATCGTGCTAACGTTCTCCAGGGCCGGAATGCTAACCCTTATCCTTGCCCTAGTGGCCATGCTGGTGCTGGGACGGCGCCGCCGTCTGCGTCCGCTGGTCCCGCCGGCGCTCCTGGCCCTGGCGGGGCTGTTTGCCCTCACCGGAGCCCTGGCCTGGCAGCGCGACACGTTCCGCACCCGCCTGATCACCGAAAACGACCTCGGCTGGTATGGGGCCGCCTACACCGCGCCCTCGCACGTTACTCTGCGAGCGGGCGAGCCGAACCCCATCACCATCACAGTACAGAATACCGGACAAGCCACGTGGCATACAACCGGGACCCAGCCCTTTGCCCTGGGCTACTACTGGCTCGACGACGCCGGCCAGCCACTGGATGCCGGTCACGGCGAGGCAGCCCTTCCTCACTCGGTGACCCCCGGCCAGACGGTGGACGTGACCCTCACCCTCGAGCCTTCCCTGCCGCCGGGCCGTTACCGACTGACCTGGGGAATGCTTCAGCATGGCGTCCTCTGGTTCCGGCATCGAGACGTGCCGGAAGCCCACACCACCGTCACCATAGAACCTGGCGCCGGACCGGTCCCGCCGCCACCGTCCACAGCGGGGACCGTCCCCGGCGGGGAGGCGCCTTCCATGCCTCCTACCGTCGGGCGCATGAGCCTGTGGAAGGCGGCGGTGCTCATGTGGGCGCAGAGGCCGCTTCTGGGTATGGGCCCCGACAACTTCCGCCACCTCTACGGGACCTATCTGGGCCTGTCGGTCTGGGACGTGGGCCTGCACACCAACAACCTCTACCTCGAGCTACTGACCGGTTGGGGGCTGGCGGGTGCCCTGGCGTTTGCCGGGTTAGCCGGTGCCATCGCCTTGAGCTGGTATCGGCTGTGGCGCCAGGCGTGGGGAGCGAGCGCCATCTATGCGCTTGCCTTGGGGGCGAGCTTCCTGGCCTTCTTCGTCCACGGAATGCTGGACTGCTTCCTGGGGTTTGTGCCCACCCTCCTGCTCCTATGCTCCGTGGCCGGCCTGATCCTGGCGGCGGAGCGCTTGTACCGGTCATCCTCTGGCCTCCTCATAGAGGACCAGGAGCCGCTCTAGGGTGTTCGAGAGGGCGAAGCCCCGGCGCACCCTCTCCAGCTGGGCCCGGGCCAGGGCAGCACGCTCCTCCGGGCTGGCCAGCAGGCGCAGGACCACCTCCGCCAGCGCCTCCGCATCCCCCACCGGGGCCAGGCACTGGGGTGGCGCCAGCTCAGGCAGCACCCCGACGGCCGTGCCCACCGCCGGGGTGCCACAGGCCGCCGCCTCCAGGGCCGCCAGGTTCTGGCTTTCGTGCCGAGAGCTGAGCACGAACAGGTCCCCGGCCCGGTAGAGGTCCGGGAGCCGATCGTGGGCAAGGGCGCCCCGGAAGCGCACCCGGTCGGCGATGCCGAGGGAACTGGCCAGGCCCTCCAGAGAGGCGCGCAAGGGCCCCTCCCCGGCAATGTCCAGAGTGACCTCCGGACGCACCGCGACCACCCGGGCAAAGGACCGGAGCAGCACCGCCTGATCCTTCACCGGGGTGAGCGAGGCCACGTGCACCAGCCTCGTCCCGGCCTTGGCCTGGCCGTCCGGGTAGAACCGAGCCGTGTCCACCCCCAGGGGGACGAGGGCAGGCGATCTGCCGGCGCGCGCGGCCACCTGCTGGCGCAGCAGCCGGGATCCGACAGCCACCCTCCGGGCCGAGCGCAGCGCCCACCGAGTGAGGAGCCGGTTGGCCCGGCTGAGCTGCCCGCCGTAGCCGATGTCGGCCAGGCCCACGAGCTCACCTCCGGCCACCGATACCACGGCGGGCGTGCCCAACAGCCTGCCCGCCGCCACAGCGACGGCGCCGGGCTCATCGGCCCAGATGCCGTGGAGGACGTCGAAGCGGCCAGCCCGAGCTTCCGCCGCCACTCGGGCAAGCGCCCCCGCCAGCAGCGGCAAGCGCTTCATCCCTGCGCCTGCTCCCCCGCCCAGGGCGTGCACCCGGGCACCGTACACCGAGTAGTCGCCCCGGCGGTGAGGGTAGCGGAGGGAAAACACGTGCACCTGGTGGCGCCGGCCCAGGCCCCGCGCCAGGTCGAGCAGGGCCGGAATGCACCAGTCGCCCTCGTGGGTGCTGAAGCCGGGTACCACCAGCCCGATCTTCACTGTTTTCCCTCGGTCACATCAACGCGAAACAGCCGGTAGGGCGGGAACTCACCGACGGGGGTGAGGGTGCGGTGATCCTGGAGCCACCGGTAGTTGAGGGCAGGGGGCCGGCCCTGCCACTGCCGGGCCACGTTGCCCGGGTCCAGCACCAGGTAGAGGGGCTCTGGCCCAGAAGTGAGCCTCTCCAGGCTGGCCGCATCCTGGTGGTAGAGCTCCACCACGTCCAGATCGGTGTAGTGGCTCAGGGTCAGGGTGAGGGAGAAGGCCAGGAGGGTGGCATCGGGGGGAAGGGAGGCCTCGATCTGCCGGGCGATCGCCTTTTCCCCGTTGTGGACGGAGATGAAGCGATCAGCCGAGCGCAGGCCCCACACGACCATGCCCAGCAGGCAGGCTGCCGCCACCAGCCGTACGCCCTGGGACCAGCGCTTGGCCGCCGCGCCCGACCGGGTGCGGCCCCTCACCAGGCCAGGCGGGTCCGCGGCCAGCCACTCGATCCCGGCCCCGGCCAGTATGGCCGCCGGAGGGTAGAGCTGGAGGCCGTAGCGGAAATTCTGGTAGGGAATGCCGGCCAGAAAGAGATAGGCGACTCCAAACCAGCCCCCCAGCAGGATGAGCGCTGGCCAGCTCCGGCTTCGCCCCAGGCGCCAAGCACCCCAGAGGGCGGCCAGCCCCAGGATCGGCAGCATGTAGCCGGGGTGGAAGAGGGCCTGGAGGTTGTAGACGCCCACCGGCAGGAGGTAGGTGTAGTCCCCGTCCACGCTGGAGAAGGCCCGGCCGAAGGCGTTAGCAGGCCGCCAACCCAGGAGCCAGTGGTGAGCCAGGCTCTCCGGTCGGTTCAGGCTCAGCCACACCTGCGGGGCCACCACCGCCAGCCCCCCTAGGGCAGGCAGGGTTAGGTATCGCCTGGGGGCGCGCCGGGCCGTGGCCAGCGCGTAGGCTCCCAGCGGCAGGGCCAGGAGGGCGTAGAGCCAGCGGCTGATCACCGCCAGCCCCAAGCTTACCCCCACCAGAAGCAGGGTCCCGGCTCGGATGCCTTGACGCTCCGGCACCGGCGGCCAGGCCCGCACCAACAGCCAGACCCCCAGCAGGGCCCAGAACAGGGCAGGGATATCGGCCATGATCACGAGTGAAGACAAAACCACCTGGCCGGCCAGGGCCACCATCAGCCCAGCCCAGGCCGCCGCCCGGTTGCCGGCCTCGGGCAACACGGCACGGCTCAGGCCATAGGTGAGCGGGGCCAAGCCCGCCCCCAGCAACAGGTTCACCGTTTGGGCCGCCCTCGCCCCCGGCCCCAGGACCAACATGGCCACGGCCACCACCAGCGGGTAGCCGCTGGGCCAGAAGAAGTCCCGGGCCAGCAGCCCCCGAGCCAGGGCCTGGGCCTGACCCAAGTAGGCATAAGGATCCTGGCCGTAGAGCCCATCGAAGGGCCACAGCCATAGGACCCCCAAACGAAAGCCCAGGGCCAGCGCAAACAGGCCCAGGCTCACTAGCGCGTCCCGCCTTGTCCTAGACATCGGCCCTTAGCCCCAGGTTCAGGGTGCAGACGCACCGGCGGCAGACCGGATCACGCCGAACGTCCAGCTCCCGCCGGAATACACGAGCCTCAGGCGAGTTGAGGAGTTGCTCCAGGGGGCGGTCATGAAGGCTGCCCAGGGCCGGCTGGAAGAAGCAGGGCCGCACCGCGCCGTCTGCCTCCACCAGCGCCGAGACCCAAGGGGCGTTGCACTCTACCTCCGGGAAGTCCCCCTGGCCGGCCAGGGCAGCGTAGTAGCGGACCAGGCGGCGCAGCTTGGCCGGGCTCTCGGAGATGAAGCCCGAGGTGAAGTCGCGCCGGCGGCGGGCTATGACCTCCTCCAGCATGGTCCCCAGCTCCGCCACTTCACTCGACGAGAGAGCCACATCGGCCACCGGTGCCCCGGGCCGGTGGTTGAAGGCGGCCGAGGACACGTCCGCCGCCAGGAAGGATACCCGGTCCAGCCCCAGTTCCTGGGCCGCGGCGATGGTCCCTTCTAGGTCCCGGAAGTTGCGCCGTTGCACTACGCAGCGGGCCGATATGGGAAGGTGGGGATCGAGCCGCCGCAGGGCCTTCACCCCCTGCGCCAGCCGGTCATAGGCGCCCGGCAGCCCCCGAATGGCGTCGTGAACCGCCCGAGGGCCGTCCAGGGACACGATCACCTGGTCGCACCAGCGCACGATCTCCCGGGCCTGCTCCTCCAGAAGCAGCCCGTTAGTGAGCAGGGTGAACCGGAGGCCCAGCGGGGAAAGCAGGTCACACAAAGCCCACAGGTCCGAGTGCAGGAGGGCCTCGCCCCCAGAGAGGGCCACCCGCCGCACCCTGAGAGCGCGCAGGTCGGGCAGATGCGGGGCCAGGTGGGCCGGGGACAGCTCGGCATGGTCGCCTCTCCGCCAGATGTCGCACATCAGGCAGCGGCCGTTGCACCCGCCGTAGGGCATGAGCACCAGCACCGGCAGGGCATACACCCGGTGCGTGAGCCGGGTCAGGGCTCGTCTGGCAAGCTCCTCTGGTGTGGGCAAGGTGCCTCGTCCTCCCGGTGAGCCTAGAAGCCGCTGGTCTCCGGCCGCTGATACCGCAGCAGCCGGTTGAGGGCCCGCAGTTCCAAGGGGTAGCGGTACAAGCGCAGGTGATACCGCCACGCCCCTGCGGCACGCAGGAGCCATCGTCGCGGGCCCCGGAGCCGGACATCAGTGGCCGTCGGGTAGTAGGCGTTGAGCACCCGCTCGAACTCCTGGACCTGCCGGCGGAGGGCGCCTTCGGCCTCGGGCAGGTAGGGACCGCGGCGCTGAGAGAAGTCCTGCCAGGCGGGGCTCACCCATTCCTCCAAGGTATCGGGGAAGCGAAAGCCCGCCGCCTGCGCCCCCTCGTAGAGCTCACCGGGCACCGGCACGGGGGTGTAGAAGTAGAGGATGACCTCGGTGTCGGGGTTGACGCGCTTGAGGCGGCGGATGAACTCCAAGGTGGTGCGGATGTCGCCCTCGGGGTCGGGTGGGTTGCCCAGCACGAAGGACATCTCCGGGACGATCCCGTACTGGCGCATGCGGGCCGCGATCTCGAGGGTCTTCTCCGCCCTGGCCCCGCCCCCTTTGTTCATGCGCGCCAAGACCTCATCCGACCCCGACTCGGCCCCCAGGAAGGCCATGCGCAGCCCGCTTTGCCGCAGGGTCTCCCAGGTGCGCTCGTGGAAGGCTAGCATGGTGTCTATGCGCCCCTCGGCCCACCAGCCAATGCCCAGGGGACGGATCCGCTGGGCAAACTCCGCCGTGCGTTCCTCGGAGCAGAAGAAGTTGTTGTCGTAGAACTCCACCGCATCGGCGCCCCACTCCCGCACCAGCCTGGCCACGGTGCCGGCCGTGCGGGCGGCGGAGCGGGGCAGCCAGCGGCCCCCGGCCATGTTGACCACAGCGCAGAAGCTACAGGAGAAGGGGCAGCCGTAGCTGGAGTGGTCGGCCACCGTGCGCCTTCCCATGAAGGTGGGCCGCAGGTAGCGGGGCATCTCCACCCGCCAGTAGGGCAGCTCCGGCAGCTTGTCGGGGTGAGGCGGGGGTGCGGGAGGCTGCGAGTGGATCTGGCCGGTGAGCGGATCTCGCCAGGCCAGCCCCGGCAGGGGACCGGGTTCCTCGCCCCGGCGCAGCTTATCGGCCAGCGCCAGGAAGGTCATCTCCCCGTGCCCGCGCACCACGTAGTCAACGTAGCCGGATCGCAGGCAGGCATCGTAGTGCTGGGTGGGGAAGTAGCCTCCCCAGACGACGCTAAGGTGCGGGAAGCGCTCCTTGAGGCGTCGGCATAGCGGGACGGCGTGGCTGAGTTGGGGCCCCGGCATCACCGTCACCCCCAGCACATTGGCACCGGTCTCCTCCAGGGTCTGCTCCAGCGCCTCCGGCGGCTCCAGGTTGCCGTCCACGATGCGGTAGTCGTGCTCCCCTTCCAGCAGGGCCCCCAGGGCCAGCAGGGAAAGGGGCAGCACCGGCTTTCGCTGCGCGGAACTGGGGGGATTGTAGAGGACGATCATGGGTGGCCTCGGTCCAGCCGGTAGACGGTGATGACCTCCCCTGGCGACCGGCGGCGGGCCATGGGCTCCACCCTATACCCCCGCTCCCGAAAGAACTCCAAGTGGTGGCCATGCTCGGCCAGGGAGGACAGCACCACCAGGGCTGCCCCGTCCTCGGCCAGGTGCTCCCGTAGCCCGGCGCCGAAGCGCTCCAGAACGTCGGTGGACCAGAGGGCCCGCTCGAACTGATCGCGGGGCTGGCCCGGCAGAAAAGGAGGGTTGAAGAGGACCAGATCGAAGCGCTCCCCCTGAACGGGGGCAAACAGGTCCCCCTCCCGCACCGTCACCCGTTCCTCGAGCCCATGGAGCAGCACGTTTATGCGGGCGCAGCGGACCGCGTCCGGGTTGATGTCCACTGCCACCACTTCGCGGGCGTAGCGGGCGGCAAACACGGCCCCGATGCCCGAGCCCGTGCCCATGTCCAGCACCCTCTCCCGCGTCCGCTCGCCGTCGGCGGACAGCATCTCCGTGACTACCTGGGCCAGGTACTGGCCAGTGCCAAAGAGGACCGGGTTCATCACTTGAGGCAACACCACGATGGGCAACCCCAGCACCTGCTCGACCACCACCCGCCCGTGGCGATGGCGCTGGAACGCCCGGAAGCGCAGGTGCAGCAACGCCCTCCAGACTCGCCCCACCGAGGGCCCCATGACACCCTCCATCTCAGTTGACCCCTCCGCCCTGGCGCTCCAGCACCATGAGATAGTGGTCGTTCAGCCACGTCCAGGGGAAGCGCCCTGCCAGGCGGGTCTCCGCCGCTGCCAGGCGGGCAAAGAGACGGGGCCAGCGCTCCACCAGGTGCGAAAGGTACGAAGGGGGCAGGAAGGCGCCGATCCCCACCAGGCGGCGGGGCCGGAAGTGGGGCGCCATCTCCCGGGCCAGCCGCCGGGGGGAAGGGTACCAGACGGGCAGGTAGACGCCCGCCCCCACGTGGGCCCGGGCGCCGGCCCGCAGGCGGCGCAGGGCCCGGCCGAACTGACCATGCAGCCCATACCAGCCGATCTCCCAGGGGCAAAGGGGCGACATGACCACCAGCGCCGCCCACCCACCCGGCCACACCCAACCAGCTAGTCCCGCCGCCAGCGCCCTTCGGTCCGGCAGGCAGTTGAGCACCCCGAAGTTGGCCAGTACGCCGTCGTAGAGTGCGGGGGCGCGGCCCCCGATCGTGGACGCATCCAGCTGGGCAAACTCGATCCGGTCGGACAGGCCGGCAGCGCTCGCCTTGCGCGCTGCCACATCCAGCATGGCCGGGGAGGCGTCGGTGGCCGTCACCCGGACGCCCTGGCGGGCCAGCCATAGGGCATCCTCACCGGTGCCGCAACCCAACTCCAGGACCCGATCCCCGGGCTGCACCAGCTCCGCTAGGTGACGGTGCACGGCTGCCCGCAGCCAGATTCCGAGCTGGCCGTGGGAGAACGTTCGGTCGTAGTCCCTGGCCACGGCGTCGAAGGCGGCGCTTGGGCTAGCCACGGCGGCGTCCTCCCTCCACCATACCCTTGGTGAGGCTCATGCCCAGGCGTCCCAGGCGGGCATTGACTAGAGCCTTGGCCGCGCTCAGGCGTCCCTGCCGGCGACCCAGCCGGTGCTCGTGCAGGCTCATCTCGCCCACCAGCCAGCGGGTGGCATACCGGTAGAAGCGGGAGGAGCGGCGCCCACGAACGGAGTGGTCCCGGTCTGAGCCCAGGTGCCAGGGTTTGGGCGATACCACCCGGTCCTGAACCTGGGCGTAGTAAGGGGTGCCCTTGATGGGGTAGGCCAGCGTGGTGAGGAAGAGGTCGGGGCTGGAGCGGCGCAGGAGATCCAGCGTGGCCTCCAGGTCACTGATCTCCTCGCCCTCGTAGCCCAGCATGATGAACAGGCCGGCCTGGATACCATAACGCTGGAGGAGCCGCACCACCTCTGGCACCCGCTCGGCATCGGTATCTCGCTCCATGGCATCCAGGATGCGTTGGGAGCCACTCTCGGCCCCGATCCACACTCGCCGGGCGCCCATTTCGGCCAGGGTACGCACCACTTCCTCGTCCAGCCGGTCCTCGCGGCTGGTGGTCTCGAAGGGGATGGCGATCTGGCGACGCTTGAGGGAGGCGGCGAAGTCGCTCAGCCAGCGGCGCTGGAGGGTGAAGACGTCGTCGCTGTACCAGAGCGTATCGGGCCGGTAGGTGTGCAGGAGCTCCTCCACCTCATCGGCCACGTTCTCGGGGGAGCGACGGCGGTGAGTATAGCCAAAGACGGCGTGGCTGCAGAAGCGGCAATGGTAGGGGCAGCCGCGCGCGGTGATGAGCGACAGCGACCCCTCTCCGTGGTGCTGGCGCCAGACGTCCAGGTACTGCCCCACGTCTATGGCGGCCCGGTCGGGGAAGGGCAGCCCGTCTAGGTCCTGGATGTAGGGCCGCGGGGGCGTGGTCACCACCCGGTCGCCCTCGCGATAGGCCAGGCCCCGGATCCCGGCCAGCCTCCGGGGGCCGTGGCGGGCCAGGTGAGGAAGAAGCTCCTCCAGGGTAAGCTCCCCCTCCCCGATGACCACCACGTCCGCCCCCCGCTCTAAGTAGTCCTCGGGGTAGTTGGCGGGGTCAGGCCCGCCCACCACTACGGTTGCACCCCGCTCCCGGCAAAGCGGCAGCATCTGGAGCACGGTAGCCCGGGTCATCATGTTGGCGTAGATGCCCACTACCGGCGCTCGGGCCTCGTCGAGGTGCTGGGAGAAGTCGGGGAAGGTCTGGAAGGTAGAATCGTAGATGCCGACGTCGAAGCCCTTGGACTTGAGGTACGACGACAGGTAGAGCAGCCCGAGGGGGGCATAGGGCCGCATGATCTGGCGCTCATGGGCGTCCTGATGGAGGTAGTAGCCGTGAGCTAGCAGGATGTCCATCGCTTCCTCATGACAGGCGGGGGCCCGGACGGAGGCGCTCCACCAGCGCTTTCTCCACCGGCAGTCGGTACCAGTCGTGGCGGCAACGCCAGCGCGCCACTCCCTGCAGCAGCCGTCGGGGCCAGACCCTGGGCCCCCAGGCCAGGCGGTTGTAGAACCGGAAGCGCTCCACCAACCGATGAGCCTCTTCATCCATCCAGGGCCCCGGGCCGCCCACGAAGTCGAAGTCCGCCCACCCCTCCAGGGTGTCGGGGAGCTGGTAGCCGGCCTGGGCCACCTCCGCGGCGATGCGCGAGCCGGGGTAGGGACGATAGTAGTAGATGGGCGTCTCGAACTGGGGGCTCAGGGCGCGCAGCCGCTTGATGAGCTGCAGAGTCTGTCTCAGGCTCTCGGGGCTCTCCCCGGGGAAGCCCACGATGAAGGGGAAGATGGCTCCCAGGCCGTGGCGAAGGCACCTCTGGGCGCTGTCGAGCACCTGCTCGAGGGTGATGTCCTTGTTCATCCACTCCAGCATCTGGGGCGACCCCGATTCGACGCCGATCATCACCCGGCGCAGCCCCGATCGCCGGCACAGGGCCAGCGCCTCCTCGGGCAGCCGCGCGGCCTGATCGGCGCGCATGGTGGCCGTCCAGGTAATGCTCAGGCCCCGGCGCAGGAACTCCTCGGCGATGCCCACCACCCGGCGGGGGCTGGCGAAGAAGGTCTCATCCTGGAAGGCCAGGTCTTGGAAGCGGTAGCGGCGCCACAGGGCTTCCACCTCCTCCCCCACCCGGGAGGGCTCTATCCCGGTCCACCGGCGCCCAAAGACGAAGGGATCAGCACAGAAGGCGCAGCGGTATGGGCAGCCGGCAGAGGAGATGTAGTCCAGCTGGCGCTGACCCTTGGCGGCGAAGTAGGCCTCCACGTCAATGAGGGAGTAGTCCAGGGGCGGGAGGTGATTGACGTTGGTCAGGCCCCGGGCGGGGTTGGTCACGGGAGGGGCACCGGGTGCCGGGCGCACGGCCGTGCCGGGCAGTCCGACCAAGTCCTGGCCTAGGGCCAGCCGATCCACCAGCTCGGCAAAGGTGACCT
This sequence comes from Anaerolineae bacterium, assembly GCA_050945695.1. Taxonomy (GTDB): domain Bacteria; phylum Chloroflexota; class Anaerolineae; order DRVO01; family DRVO01; genus Ch71. The sequence goes on from JBMNTK010000004.1 coordinate 26,495, forward strand.
CCCCCTGACCCTGCACGGTCACGTCCACCGCTGTTTCCTCCAGCGGCTGGGTGGGAAAGAGCGACGGGTACCAACCGCCCCAGATCACGGGCAGGTCCGGCCGGTGAGCCTTAGCCGCCCGGCTGACGCGCAAGGCGTCGCGGATGGGCGCCCCGGTGAGCACGGTGAGGCCCAGGCACAGGGCGTCCTCCAGCTCGCTGATCACCGCGGCCACCGGGTCGGCCTGGAAGCGGCCGTCTATGATCTGCACGGCGTAGCGCGTGCGCTCCAGGGCCGAGCCCACAGCCAGGAGGCCCAGAGGCATGGTGTAGAAGACCGTCTGGGGGTTATAGAGGAGCACTTTGTGATGCGTCATGCCTGGGTCCTCGATGGCTATCGTTTGGGCGCGAGCTCAGCCTCGCGGGCGGCTGGGGGCGGCAGCGGGACGGCCCACCTCGGCTGCCAACGGCCCGTGGTTGGGGCGGGCCAGCCGCTCCATTCGCCACTGGGCCAGGGGCAGGGTGAGCAGGTGATACGCCCCGGCCAGGGCCCGGCGTAGGTCTTGGTGGCCCAGCGATGTCGGGTGCCTGAGCCCGGCGGCAAGCTGGCGCCACGCTCGGCGGGCCCGGAACTCCTTGTGCACCACCGTGTGAAGCTGCCGGTAGAACTGGGTGGAGTAGGGGCCTCGGTAGAGCATGGCCAGGTCGCTTGAGTCCAGCCAGTTCTGTTGGACGCCCAGCTGGTCCTTGACCCGCTCGTAGAAACGGGTACCCGGCAGCGGGTAGGACACCGAGACGCCGATGTCATCGGGCCGGCAGTCCCGCACCATCTGCCGGGTGTGCTCGATGTCCGTGCGGTCCTCTCCGGGGTAGCCAAACTGTAGGAAGAAGCCCACCTCGATGCCCGCCTCATGCAGCCGCCGGGCCGCTTCCGCGATCTGCTCCACCCGGATCCCCTTCTCCATGGCGTCGAGCACCCGTTGGGAGCCCGACTCCGCCCCGATCCACACGGTCCGGCACCCGGCCTGACGCAGGGCGGAGACGGTGTCCTGGTTCAGAAGGTCGGCCCGGGTGAGGCATTTGAAGGGGATCGGGGGCCCCTGTTGGTTGACCAGCTCGGCGAAACGGGCGAGCCACCCCGGCTTCAGCCCCATGATGTCATCTACGATCCAGATGTGGTCGGGGGCGTAGGCCTCCCGAAGCCATGCCAACTCCTGGGCCACGTTCTCGGGGCTACGCACGTGATAGCTCTGTCCCCAGATGGGCTTGGCGCACCAGTTGCAGCGGTAGGGGCAGCCCCGGGTGGTCACCAGGTTCATGGAGTAGTAGCCGTGGCGCTGGTACCAGATCTGGCGGTAGCGGGGAACATCCACCAGGTCCCAGGCGGGGAAGGGCAGCGAGTCCAGGTCCGCAAGGAGGGGGCGGGGAGGAGTGTAGTAGACGCCCGCGCCGTCACGGACGGGGATGAAGGCCAGCCCCGGAATCTGCTTCAGCGGCGTGTTGCTTCGTCCCGTCAGTCGGTCCATGAGCTCGACCAGTGTCTGCTCGCCCTCTCCGATGAGCACGAAATCGGCGCCGGCCTGCAGGTACTCCGGGGCGTGGTCGCTAGCATCCGCCCCCGAGACGATGACGGTGCAGCCACGCTCCTTGGCCATGCCGATCATCTCGACAGCGGCCTGGCGCATGCGCAGAAGGCACATCCGGGAGAGGTAGTTGAAGCTGTCCTCGTAGAGGACGGCGTAGCGGGGCCGATGACGGTCGAGAGCCTGGGCCCACTCCTGTTCGGAGGCGGCCAGGATGGCGTCGAACAGAGCCACGTTGTAGCCCTGGCGGCGCAGGACGGCAGCGGCATAGAGGGTGCCCAGCGGCGGGTAGGGCTGCATCGCCTGCCAGAGCTTGGCATCAAAGCGCAGGTAATACGACTGGCCCAGGAGGACCTTGGGTGCGCCTGGGGCCAAGGGTGATTGGCTAGCGTTCAAGGCTGCTCTCCATCGTGAGCCCGTACTGGGCCAAGCGCCGCTCAAACTGCTGGGCGATGGCCGCGTGGTGGTCCCCGAAGTGGCCCTTGCAGCAGTCAGCGGTGAAGCAGACGTGTCCGGCTTGGCCCTGGGCACGGCGCTGGAACCGGCGCACCTTGCGACCCATCTCCCAGTCCTCCAGCCGCTGGCCCAGCCGGCCGCCCAGGAGCCGTTCCAGGGCTTGCTTGGCCGCAAGCTGCCGGGCGCTGAGGGTGATCTCCGGCCGGCCACCCTCAGGTGGCCCCCCTGCCTGGGGGAGGAAGCCCTCCACCCAGGGGTTGAGGGCCCGCACCTGGCGATAGAGCGCCATCCCGTACACAGGCACCATCTGAGCCAGTTCCCGGGCGTCGAAGAGGCTCTGGCTGGGCAGAGCTAGGCGGGCCTCGGACAAGAAGTAGTTGGGGCAGATGTCCAGCCCACTCATGGTGGCCCGGCGTACGGCCAGGACGACGAAGGCCCGGCACAGCCACAGCCGCCCGGCCGCGGTGACGATGAACAGGTCCACGTCACCGTCCTCCTCGGCGTTGTCGAGCGCCAGGGAGCCGGTCACAGCTATCATGCGCACGAAGGGCAGGGCGGCGATCCGCCTCAGGTGCGGGTCAGCGTCCGCCCATTTGCCCTGGGCGATGGCCTGGCGCCGAGCTCGGACCGCCACCAACGCGCCCCGGCCCGGCAGCGTGAAGAGCCCCCCGGTCCGCTGGGCGATCCCGTCGGTGCCGCCGTCGAGCAGGTCCCTGACGGTGACCGGGTCGGCGGCCACCGTCAGGTAGCGCAGGATCTGCTCCGGGGACAGGGCGTAGTCGAAGAGGTCGCCGTAGGTCAGCGCCTCTAGGATTGCCTGCCGGACGGGGGCGAGCCCGTCACCGCAGGGAGCGGGCCTGGTCTCGGTGCTGGGGGCAAGAAGGCTGGGAAGAGCACCCATCAGGCCGCCATCACGAGAACACTAACGGCAGGTAGGCCTGGACCGGCAGCTCCGGGGTGTACCCCTGCGCCTGGAGGGCAGTGATCTCTAGGGGTGAGTAGGGCAGACCAAGGTGGGGAAGTAGGGCCAGGCTGAGGGCCAATATGAGAATGACTAACACAGGCAAGGTAATACTACGTCTCATACCAGTCACTCCTGAGGATAACGCGATAGACCTCACCGTCTTCTTCTAGTCGGAAACGTCTGGGCAGGGCCGGGGCGGAGTAGGTGCTGTAGACGTGCCCATCGCCCTCGAGTCGGCTCTCCACCAGTGCCTCTAGGTTCTCAGAGGTGATGAAGAACAGGTTCACCACCTTCACGTCGGGACGGAGCCCGTTGACCATCTGGTGGTAGCGCATCAGCTCGGCTTCACCCCAAGTGGACAGGTAGAGGGCGTTGGGTTCGGCTGCCAGGAGACGCTCGTGCGCTTGCTCCAGTGGATAACTGAAGTCGCTGACGTCGGCATAAGAGAGGTTGACCCAGAACAAGGCCGCGGGCAGGACAAGGGCAAGGGGCCTCGCCCACTGGGGCACGTGCTCCAGCAACCACCCCACTCCCAGGCCCAAGAAGACCGCCCAGACCAGGTACACCGGCAGGAACATGGTGTCCTTATCCATGATGCGGTAGCCGATGAAGAACAGGGCGGGCAGGAGAGCTGTGAGAAAGAGCCCTGCCGCTGCCGCCCGTTCCCGCCGCCACAGCCTCCAGATCCCCACGGCCCCGAGGGGTAGCCCCGCCCCTAGGAAGGCCGCCCACAGCCAGTGCAGGAACCGGAGCGCCTCCTGGGCGTACTGGGCCGGGGTGTAGCGGAACACCCACTGGGAGAACTGGCCGCCACTCAGGTACCAGATCAGGTTTCTGGGCTGGGTAAGGTCCAGGGGGTGGAACTGCCCGGCGGCATCGAAGTGCCCCACCTGCGCAAACTCGGGTTGGGAGGCAGAGCACAGGGGTAGATAGAGCACGGGCGCCAGCCCCAGGGTAAGGGCGGCCAGGGCACGGCCGTAGTCGGCAGGGGAAAGGTGCCGGTGATGGGGGCTGGTCCAGCCCAGCAGGGCCAGCCCCGGCCACCAGAGCACGGTGTTGGCGCTGTTGCCCGCGGCCAGGCCGGCCAGGACGGCGCCCGAAAGCAGCCATCCCCGGCCGCCGCTCGTGCGCCACTGCCACAGGATCAGGAGCAGACCGGCCAGGAACAGGGCCTGGAGGGTGTAGACTTCAGCCACCACCGACAGCGCCCAGGCATAGAAGCAGAAGGCGTAGCTTAGCCCCGCAACCAGGGCCGGCAGGTATCCGCGGGTGAGTCGGGTCACCAGTGCCGCCAGGGCAGAGGCCGTCCCGGCGCCGGCCAGCGCCGAGAGCAGGTTGAGCCGGTACCCCAGGTCGCCCACCGGCAGGTAGGTGACGAAGTGGCCGAGCACCAAATGGAGCGGGTAGCCGGGGCTGTGGACCAGCCCCAGGGTGGCAGCGGCCAGGGTCAGCTCGGCGCTGTCCAGAAGGAAGACCGTGGGGGCCAGGGTGAGGATGTAGACGAGCAGGGCCAGCCCTCCCACCAGGAGGGCCGCACCGGTAGCCCGGCTCAGCCCTAGGCGAGACCCCGCGGCCGGCCTAATCCTCAGTCGGTACGTCACGTAGGAGTGCATGACCACTTAGCCCCAACATGGCCGCCGATAGCAGCTGGCCGGCGTTCAGCCCCCAGGGGTAGTAGTCGAAGAGGCCCACCACCCACAGGGCCAACCAGGCGAAAAGCCCGGCCACCGCCCAATCGCTCAGCCGACAACGCCTCTCGATCAGGGTAACGAGCCCGGCCGGCCCCGCCACGAGCCATATGGCGCCGCCCAATACCCCCACCTCGGAGGCCAGAAGCAGAGGCACATTGTGGACGGGAAGGGGGCGCAGGTCGCTGCCGGAGAGGTGCAGGGCCAGGGGGAAGTTGGCGGCCCCCACCCCGGCCAATGGACGGGCGGCCAGCACCCCCAGCGCCGCCCGGAACTGGGCCCCCCGCTCGTGGAGGGAGATCCACTCGGTCATCTGGGACAGGTCTAGCCGGGCCAGGATATGCTGCCAGAACACGGCCGCGCCGGCCGCCGCCAGGAGCGCCACTCCGCCTGCCGCCACCAGAAGATGGTGCCACGACCTGGGTCGGTAGCGCAGCCACCAGCCCAGCGCCAGCGGTACCGTAACCAGGGCGGCCAAGGCAGCCGAGCGGGAGAGCGTCAGCAGCAGGCCGCCCCAGAGCAGCCACCAGACCGCGATCCAACGGCGTCCTGTGGAAAGAAGGGGCAGGGCCAGCAGCAGCCCCACGACCAGGAACCCTCCCAGGACGTTGGGGTGAAAGGTGAGCCCGTAGGCGCGCAGCCAGTAGCCCTCGCTTAGGGTGGCCACGGCCGCGCCCGGTTGAGAGAGGGGCAGGGCCATCTCGCCCGGCAGGCCCAGGGGCCGCTGCAGGACTACCTGGCCCAGGCTCACCAGCACCTGGAGGACCAGGCCGATCAGGAACGCCTTCACGAACCCGGGCAGGTGCAGGTCGCCCTGCAGGAAGCGCAGCGACACCGCCGCCGCCAGCAGCCAGCGAAGGGCGGCATAGCCAGCCACCGAAGGGACCAGGGCAAAGGGGGCGGTGACCATAGCCAAGCCGGCAAGGTAGAGCGCGCAGCCGGCCAGTGCACCTGCTTTGGGCCAAGGTAGACCCTCCCGTAACAGGATGGGAACGCCCGTAAGTACGAACGCGGCCAGTGCCAGATCGGAAAGATAGAGCGCGGGTTCGACGTAGATACCCAGGATGTCAGGGAAGGCTGGGGCCGTCAGGGGCCGATACGAGGAGAAGGGCAGGAGCAGGGCAAAGAGACAGCCGGCTGCCTGCACCCACCACGGTCCGCTGGTGACTCTCACTAACGTTTGCTCAGGCGCCTAGCACACCGCCTGCTCCAACTAGAACGCTAACGGCCCGACAACACCGATCTACACCGCTTGATATTCCACTAGAGGCAGGCGACCCTGCCAACTGGTGCCCATTATCCTTGAGCCCTAGAAGGTTAGCAAGGGGGTTCCGGGAAAGCCCAAGAGATTGATGGGCCGCTGATCAGTTGATCAGCGGCCCATCGCCGTTCTGCCGGATGTGGGCTAGGGCTGGAAAGCCAGCAGTCGCTGCCAGCCGCAGCCACCAAAGAAGCACATCGGGTCTTCCAGGCCGGTGATCAGCAGGTCATCTACGCTGCCATCCACGGCCATCACGCGCACGTCGGTGCTACCGTCTTGCTGGCGGGTGTAGAGCAGCTGGGAGCCGTCGGCCGACCACCGCGGCCATCCATCCACCGCCTCGCCCGGATCCGTAAGCCGCTGCACCTCGCCGTCATACAGGTAGACGGACCTGCCGCTGAGGGACTCCTCCATGTCGTCGCCCCCTCCCTGCGCGTCTGGAGAGGCAGGCGCGGCTGCATAGGCTAGGATCTCGCCATCCGGCGACCAGGCCGGCTCGAAGGCCACCATGTCCGTGTCGGTTAGGTACTCCAGGTCGCCGCCGATCACGTCCAGCAGGGCCAGGCGCTTGTTCTGGGTGATGAACCGGCCAGCGCCCTCGGCAAGGGCCAGCAGACCGACTTCGGCGGGATGCCAGTCGTACGCCTCAGACGTCAGCAGCATGATGGCATCCAGTTCACGGATCTCACCGGTCGTCGTGTTGATGGTGACCAATGGCACCCCATCGGCCCAGATGGACGCCGACAGCACCCCCTGGCCGGCAAGGATGAGATCGGTGCCCGGCACCCAGCTGATCAGCTCGTAGTAGGCCACGCGGATGTCGTTGCTCAACCGGTGGATGACCACTTTCGTGCCCGGCTCGGCGCTGCGCACAGATAGGTCCTGCTCCCAGCGTCCCGCTCCGGCCAGCTGGTCCTGGTGAGGCGTCCAAGCGAGTTGGCCGTCCTCGGACCATAGCACCCTCGCGCGGCCCTCCTCGCCTAGGGCGCCCGGCGGCAGGATCTCCCTAGCATCGGCGGTGCCGAAGAAGGGGATCACCCAGAGGGAGCCATCATCGCGGGGCACCGCCAGCCAGTCCTCGGAACCGGGCAACGCCTCCGTCGGGGCCCAGAACGGATCCCGCCCCGCCTCGCTGACGTCCTGCTCCAGGGTGCCATCGCGACGGTACACCTTGTAGGCTCGTTCCCCCTCGGCCACCAGCAGGCGCTCGCCCGAAGGAGACCAGCCGATCACGCGGGCCGGGTTCTCGCCCAGGATGGCCGTACGTCCAGTCTCCAGGTCGGCCAAGACTGGCCGGCCGGAGAAAGCCGGCCGCTGATCTACGAAGGCGAGCAGCCCCTCGGCCAGCGGCTCCTCCCCCAGGCAGCCTGGCAGGCCGGGGAAGACCTGAGCGCAGTCAATGATGACCTCGGTGCCCGCGGTGGGGGTAGAGTCCGCTGAAGCAGCCGGGGTAGCGGTCGCGAGCTCCATGCCGGGCTGGCCGGTTGGAGTGACGGCCCCGGCAGTGGAAGGCACGCCAGGGGTGGGCGTCGGCTGCGGGGTCGTTGGCTCCGGACCGTGCCACCAGTCGAACAGCCCGTCCCACTCGATGTGACCGAAGAAGCCGAACCAATCGGGGGCCGGGGTCAGCTCCTCCACCACCTGCGTCGGCTCGCCGCCCTCGGCAGGGATCAGCCACAGCGAGGCCCGGTCCGCCTCATCGAGGCGAGCAAACAGGATCTGAGAGCCGTCGGCCGACCAGAGAGGGCGCTCGTCGCGATAGTCGTCATCGTCGGTGAGCTGCCGCGGCATGGAGCTGGCTAGCAGGTCGGTGACCCAGAGGCGGCGCTGCAGGAGCCCATCGTGTACAGCTTCGTCGCCGCTCAGGTCGCCCTCATCGGGCATGGCCACGTAGGCCAGACGGTGCCCGTCCGGGGCCCAGGCCGGTGAGATGGCCGCCAACTCGGGCCCGGTCACGGTCAGCGCGTCATCCTCCTCCAAGTTCAGCACTTGGATCATCTTCTGGGTCCAGGTAGCGCGGTACTCGCCCACGGCGGCCGCGAGCTGGGAGCCGCCACCCGGCCCAGGGGCCAAGAAGTCATCATAGGCCAACATAGTGTCCACCAGCTGCCGGGGCTCACCACCCTTGGCGGGGACGGCGTAGAGGGGCACGCCGTCGGCCAGGATGGAAGCCGAGACGGTGGGACCTTGCCAGTAGAGGACCCAGCGGCTATCGGACGTCCACCCGGCCAGGATGGCATCCCCTTCCTCGGTCAGGTCGGCCTCGACTACCGAGATGGTCTCTCCGCCCTCCTTGGACACGACTTCGATGCCCTGGGCAACCAGGGGACCGTCCTCGAGCTGCGCCTGCCACTGAACGGCAATCCAGTTGCCATCGGGGCTCCAGGCGATGTCCCGGATGGAACGTGTGACCCCTTCGAGGTCGGGGTCAGGAGTAGCGGCTTCGACCGGCTCCGCCGGCACCAGGGTGGTGGGCTCCGTCTCGCCGGCAGAGACGACGTGCAGCCCATCGGCATCCACGTAGGCTAGGGTATCGGCGGCCGGAGACCAGGCGAATAGGCCGTCGGGCAGGGTGGCAAGGGAGCGGGCCTCACTGCCGTCAACGAGCATCGTCCATAGCTGAACGAAGCCCTCCCTACCCTTGATGAAGGCCAGTCGCTGCCCGGAAGGTGCCCAACGCGGCTGGCGGTTGAGCCCGTCTTCGGTCAGTCTCTGGGGCACGCCATCGGGCAGGGCCCGGGCCCAGATGTCACCCGCCTGAACGTAGGCCAACCTCCCCAACCGGGCGAGACCGGGGGGCTCCGGCGTGAGCTGCTTGACCAGCTTAGCGTTCTCGGTGGACAGGGCAGCGATAGTGGCGGCAGCGGAGGTATCGGCCGTGGGCGGCTCTGTCTCGGGCGTCCCCATTACCCCGACCTGGAGGTAGGGGGAACACCCGACCAGGGCCAGAGCTGCCAGAGCAATCGCGCACAAGCACAGCAATCCTCGTCCCTTTGTGAACATAACTCACTCTCCTTGGTGGCTATGAAGCGCGCGATAGGGGTAGAGCTCCGGCATCGGGTGGCCGGGGAGGGAAGCTCAGGCGCCCGCTATCATAGCCGAACTAACCAAGAACATAGCACGCCGATGTCGCCGATTCGTGACTGTGGTGTAACAGCTAGGTTACAGACGCAACGAGCCGGAATCGAGAGTCACTCCCTGAGCAGCCGCACGTTCACCGCTGTGCCCTCGCCCGGCCGACTGCTCACCGAGAGGTCACCGCCGTGGCGGGCCACGATCGCCCGAGCCAGGGCTAGCCCCAGCCCGCTTCCCTCTGTGCCCCGGGCGTTGGCGCCCCGGAACAACTCCTCGCCCAGATGGGGCAGCTCGTCAGGAGCGATTCCGGGTCCGGTGTCGGCCACGGTGAGGATCACCCAGTGGCCATCCTCCAGCCCACGCACCTCCACCGTATCCCCAGGACGGGAGAACTTCAGGGCGTTGTCCACCAGGTTGAAGAATGCCAGGAAGAGCAGATCACGGTCTCCCGGGACGCTCGGTAGCGGCCAGGGGGCCTCCGGCAGGCTCAGGCGTACCCGCCGCTCGTCTGCCCCCGGCCGAGCGGAGGCATCCTCGATGACCTGGGAGAGGAGCTCAGTCAGATCCACCGGCTCCCGCTCTAGGACCACGCTCTCCAGATCAGCCAGCTTGCGCAGGTCTCCGCCCAAGCGGGCGAGACGGTCCACCTGGGAGTGCACCGCCGTCAGGGCCGAGGGTGGCTGTGGCGGGCCTCCCTCGGATGCTAGCGCGAGGTTGGCCAGCGCGGCGCGAATGGCCGTGACCGGGTTCTTGAGCTCGTGTTCCAGCCGGCGCACGAAGCGACGGTGAGCATCAGCCTGTTCCTGGGCAAGCTGCTCCAGCCTCTGAGACCACCTCTTACTGGTGGCGTTGACCAGGAGGTAGCCAGAACCCCAGAGCAGGCTGCCCAGCACCCCTACCAGAAGCAGGGTCGTGGCCAGGTCGGCCTGGACGAAGAGCACTGGGTTAGGCAAGGGCGCCTGCTTCCAGACCAGGAAGGCCACGGCTCCCGCCGCCAGCGGCAGCAAGGGACGAATGCCGGATCTCACTCGCCGCGCTCCACTCGGCCCACAAACCGGTACCCCTCGCCCACCACGGTCTCGATCACCTCCGCCTCATCTCCCATCACCCGCCGGAGTTCGGCCACCCGAGCATCCACAGCCCGCGTGCCCGCCGGGTAGTCCCAGCCCCAGACGGCATCCAGCAGCCGATCCCGGGTCAGGAGTTCGTCGGAATGTAGCATCATGTATTCCAGAAGGGCCAGAGCCCGAGCGGTGATCGGCCGCTCGCGGCCGGAGACGATCAGCCGGCGGGCTCGGCGGTCAAGGGTTATCGGGCCACAGCGGAGAGCCTCTGCGGCAGCGATGGGCTGGGTCTGGAGCCGGCTGCGACGGATGACCGCCCGGATGCGGGCCACCAGCTCGAAGGGTTCGAAGGGCTTGTTGAGGTAGTCGTCGGCCCCCTCATCCAGGGCCATGGCCCTCTCCGCCGCCGTTCCCACCCGGGTGAGTAGGATCACGGGGGTCCAGTTCCCGGCACGGCGAAGCCGGCGCAACGCCTCCCGCCCGTCCATGCGGGGCATGAGGACATCGAGGACGATGACGTCGGGCGCGAAGCTCTCTGCCAGGCGCAGAGCCTCCTGGCCATCGCTGGCCACCGCAGTCTGGAAGCCGGCCCTCTCCAGGAGTTGGCTCAGCTCAGAGGTGATGGCCGGCTCATCGTCGGCCAGGAGCACCTTGGGACGGGGGTCGGTGTCGGACATGTGATCGCTCACTGCGGCATCTTGAGGAAGTCGGTGAACCGATGAAGCGGATAGGCCGCGGGGCCGGAGTGCAGGCGTTTGCGGCGCGAGCGAGCTAACGCCGCCGCATGTCATTGGGTAGATGCGTTAGCCTGAGCCCAGATAACACTATCTAGGCTCGTTGTCGGTGACCCAGTCGGAGTGCAAGAGCACCTCGATCCCTTCCGCTCGCTTCAGCCTGGCATCATTGGTGAGGAACGCCCGGGCTCCGTGGGCGATTGCCGAGGCCAGGTGAATGGCATCGGGAGTCGGTAGACCGCAGGTAGCGCGCAGTCCTGCCATTCGTTCTACCACGTCCACGTCTATGCTGTACATGTTCAGATTGGGGAAGCGGAGGAACACATCACGGTAGCGGAGCGCGAGAGCATCGCTTCCAGCCCTCTTTGCCCCAGTCAAAGCCTCCCCCAATGCCAGAACAGACACACAACCCCGGCAGACACCCAACTGGATGGCACGAAACACGGCCTGGGCGACCGACCGGGCCAAGCTGCGGATGGCGCTCGAAGGCATAGATGAAGACCATGGTATCCAGCCCAACCAGGCCGGCTTCAGCAAGAGCTTCCTGCAGGGCAGCTAGTCCTCCCAAGAGGCCCGTTCCTCCGCTAGAGCCCTCTCGCCACCGCCCAGCTTCGCCCAAGCTTCCTCTCCCAGGCCGTAGATGTACTCGGCCCAGTCTTCAGGCTCAGCTATGAGACGCACCTCCCCACCGCTGACCAGTACCACGACTCTCTCACCGGGCTTGATGCCTAACGCTTCACGCGCAGCTCTGGGTAATGCGATCTGGTTGCGCTCGTCAAGTCTGACTACTATGGCCTCCACGAATGCCTCCAGCCCTCACACAACCCTACACCCTCGTCGCTGAGTGTGATTGTATCAGCGCAGAGAACACCCAGCGAGGATCTGGTCGGTCACACATCCCCATGCCCCGGCCAGGAGCACCTTGGGACGGGGGTCGGTCAACTAGCAGTCCTCCGGTCGGGCGGGCCTAGCCCAGCCAGTCCTCCAAGATGAGGCCTGCGGACTCGGCCAGCCGAGAGAAGTGCTTGGTATTGTGCGTGACCAGCGAGGCTCCACGAGTCATGACGATGCTGGCTATCTGCAAGTCCAAGTCCCCGGTCGTCTGGCCTTCGCGCTCAAGCTGGGCCTTCAACTGCCCATAGCGGCGGGCCGCCAACTCGTCATATGGCAGGATCACCAACGCGGCAAGGAGCACGTCCAGGCGGGCCAGGTTCTCCTGGGCACGTCGCGACTTGGCCGCGCCATGCGCCAGCTCCCCAACCGAGATGGCGGTAACCGCCAACTGCTCGTCTGCAGTCACCCGGCCGGTCAGGTCGAGCTCTGAGCGCAGAATGGCGACGCAGTGGTCGCTGTCCAGCACCCTCATAGATCGGCAGGAGGGCGGCTGCTTGGCCGGCAACGTTCGGCCTCGATCTCCTCGGCCAGGTCCTCCAGGTCTCCCTCGTGCCGCCAAAGGCCGAAGGCAGCCATGGCCGGGTGCAACTCGCCTCGCTCGATCCTCTCTAGCAGGGCTTCCTCCTGCCCTAGGGCGAGGGCCAGTTGGCGAGCAGCCCGTGAGGACCGCTCCAGACGAGCCAACTCCTCTACGCCTATCAAAGCCGCGACGGGCCGTTCCCGGCGCTGGATAACGAAGCGCTCACCAGACGCCGCCCGGCTGATCAGCTCCGAGAAGCGGGCCTTCGCCTCAGCCACATTGATGGTCCCCATATCACCTCGCGGTTGTGGTCATTATGACCCATTCGCTAGAAGTGTAGCATGGGCGCGGTCGGCACGCATCCCGATCAGGGCTAGGAAGGCTGCGGGTGCTCCTGAGGGCACCAGGAAGCCCTCGACTCAAGTCGGGGCTGCTGGGCCTGACGGCCGGGCGTCCAGGTTTCACAGCAGAGCTGTGAACGTGGTCACGGCTGCGCCGTGACCGTCCTGC
>JBMNTK010000005.1:0-39153 GCA_050945695.1 Anaerolineae bacterium
GGGGATGGCCGAGGTTCTGGCGGGGCTTGAGGAGGGGGATGTCGTGCTCCTGCCCTCCTCGTCAACTCTGGAGGAGCTGCGACGCACCTTCGGCCCCATGGGGGACTGATGGCGGCGGGCAACGGCGACACCCCGGTCATTGAGGTGGTCGGCCTCAGCAAGGTGTACTCTCTGGGCAAGGTGCAGGTTCGGGCCCTGTCGGACGTGAGCCTCACCATCTGGCCCGGGGAGGCGGTGGCCATCATGGGCCCCTCTGGCTCGGGCAAGTCCACCCTGATGAACGTCCTGGGGTGCCTAGACCAGGCTACCGAGGGGCGCTATCTCCTGCGCGGCGTGGACGTAAGCCGGCTCAACGATGACCGATTGGCCGAGGTGCGCAACCGAGAGATCGGCTTCGTCTTCCAGTCCTTCAACCTCCTGCCCCGCATCTCTGCCGTGGAGAACGTAGAGCTGCCCCTGATCTACGCCGGGCAGGTTACTGGGCGCCGGGCCAAGGCGATCAAGGCCTTGGAGTCGGTGGGGCTAGGGCACCGGGTGCATCACCGACCCAACGAGCTCTCCGGTGGTGAGCGCCAGCGAGTAGCCATCGCCCGGGCGCTGGTCAACAACCCGACCATCATCTTGGCCGATGAGCCCACCGGCAACCTGGATAGCCGCTCCGGGGCCGAGGTGATGAGCATCTTCCGGCGGCTCAACGAAGAGGAAGGCATCACCATCGTGTACGTCACGCACGATCCCGACATCGCCTGCTGCACCACCCGCGTCTTGCGGATACGCGATGGCCGTCTGGTGGCAGACGAGGTGGTGCCGGAGGAGAAGCGGCGCGAGACCTGGGAGGCGCTGCAGGCTCTAGCCCGGGCGCCGGAGGCGGTGAGCGATGGTACTGCTTGACAGTATCCGCATGGCTCTCACCGCCCTCATGGGCAACAAGCTCCGCTCGTTGTTGACGATGCTCGGTATCGTCATCGGAGTGGGGGCGGTGATTGCCCTGGTGAGCCTGGGCGAGGGCGTGCGGGCAATGGTCGCCGAGCGGCTGCAGTCCATCGGCTCTAACCTGCTCTACGTGGCCCCCGGGTCCCTGAGTGAGCTGGGCGGGGGAGGGGCCGCCGCCATCTTGGGGTCAAACCGGGCGGTGCTCACCATGAGCGATGTGTCCGCTCTGATGGACCCGTCGCTAGCGCCGCACGTGGCTCGGGTGAGCCCCGAGGTGAGCACCATCTCCGAGGTGGCTCAGGGGGGCACCAGCAAGCGGACCACCGTGGCCGGCGTCTGGCCCAACTACCTGGAGGTGCGCAACCTGACCGTTGCCTACGGCACGTTCATCACCGACCGGGACGTATCAGCCCGGTCCGCGGTCTGTGTGCTCGGGCCCAAAATCGCCCGCGAGCTGTTCGGTGATCAGATCCCCCTGGGGGCCCGAGTGCGGATTCGCGGCGTCCCCTACGCGGTGGTGGGGGTGCTAGAGTCCAAGGGAGGGTCCGCCTTCGCCGACGTAGACAGCTACGTCTACGTGCCCCTCTCCACCGCCCAGGCCCGGTTGGTCTCGCTGCGGGGGAAGGGCGGCGACCTCGGGGTCAACACCATCTACGTTCAGGCCTCGAGCGAGGCCGATCTGAGCCTAGCTTCCCAGGAGATCACCTCCGTCCTGCGATATCAGCACCGGATCGGGATCGGCGACGACGATGACTTCACCGTCATCAACCAGGCGGACATCACCGCCATCTTCGGCCAGATCACCGGTGTCTTGACGGCCTTCCTGGGGGCTATCGCCGGCATCTCCCTGCTGGTGGGCGGCATCGGCATCATGAACATCATGCTGGTCTCGGTGACCGAGCGCACCCGCGAGATCGGCATCCGCAAGGCCATCGGCGCCAAGCGGCGAGACATCCTGACACAGTTCATGGTGGAGGCCGTCTTCCTGTCCCTCGTGGGAGGGCTGGCCGGCATCGGGCTGGGTTGGATGGTCGCTGTCCAGGCCGGCGCATTCATCGAGGGAGTCCAGCCGCTGGTCACTCCGCGCACTGTCCTGCTGGCCACGGGAGTGTCGGCGGCGGTGGGCCTCTTTTTCGGTATCTATCCTGCTCGGCGGGCCGCCTCACTGAACCCGATCGAAGCATTGCGTTACGAATGAGGTTGTCGTGCCCCGACTGATACGGTTCATCTGTTCGACCTTGGCCCTGGGCCTGCTGGCCCTAGGGCTCGCAGCTTGTGTCCCGGGGGCGGCTGAGCTTGCGGCCACCCCTACCATCGTGCGGCTGCCGGCGGAAACGCGGGCGGCGGTGGCGACGGCGGAGGCCCTGCGCCGCTTCGGGGGCAACACGCCCATGGCCGGCGCGGCCTCTACTACGGCTACCCCGACCCCCGAAATCAGCCCTACGGCAACCGCCACCGCTCCTGCGGCGCCGGACGAGACTCCGGAGACGCCCACACCCACGGCCGCGCCGGTCGTCGAGGTCACAGTCACCCCGACTGCGGCCCAACCCAGTCCCACGGCTCTCCCCGCGGAGCACGTGGTACAGTGGGGCGAGAACCTGACCGTGATCGCCCGCCGCTACGGGGTCACTGTCCGGGCCCTGGCCGAGGCCAACGGCATCACCAATCCCTCGGCTATCTACGTGGGCCAGGTCTTGGTGATCCCCACGCCCGCCCCGGCCACCGTCACCCCAACGCCGACGCCGACGGTCGCGGCTACAGCCCAGCCCATCTCTCGGCAGGGCCCGGCCGGGGGACGGATCGCCTTCCAGGTGGCTTCGGGCGGTGAGATCTGGGCAGTCGGGGCGGATGGGACCGGGCTCCAGCGCTTGACCACCGGGCTAGACCCGGCCTGGTCCCCCGATGGGCGGCAGCTGGCCTTTGCCCGCTGGGAGGAGCCGCGGGGCCTCTACGTGCTGGATGTGGCCAGTGGCCAGGAACGGTTGGTCCGGGGCCAGAACCTGGTCAAGAGCCCCACCTGGTCGCCGGACGGGGACCGTCTGGCCTTCACCTGGGAGTCCAGTGGAGCCGCCCCCACCCGGCTGTGCTTCCCTGGCTTTGGCTGTTTCGAGCTGCCGGGTCAGGTTGCCTGGTCGCTGACCGTGGTGGACCAAGAGGGCAATACCGTCAGTGACCCGACCGCCGACCGGCGCAGCTTCAGCCCCAGCTGGTCGCCCGTTGGCGACTGGATCGCCTACCAGGGGGAGAACGGGCTCAAGGCCACCGAAGTGGGTGGACAGCCCTGGGTGATCCTGGATGACGTGGCCGCGGTGTGCCCGGAGGTGTCTCCGGATGGCCAGCGGGTCGCCTTCATGTACCGGCAGCACGATCACTGGGAGGTCTACACGGTCGGGTCTGACGGCAGCGGGCTCCAGGCGCTGACGCAGTCGTCGCCGCTGGCCGAGCGGCCGGCCCAGAACGTGGCCCCCACCTGGTCCCCCGATGGGACCCAGATCCTGTTCCTGAGCGATCGGGATGGGCGCTGGCGTCCCTACATCATGGCGGCAGATGGTTCCGATCAGCGGCCGTTTCTGCCGGAGGTGTTCGATCAGTTCACCTTCCAGTACGACTTCGCCGCCGAGCGGGTGTTCACCTGGCGGTAGGCGGAGGGGTTTGCCGTAGAGGCCGCAGAGGCACAGGGGGCTAGTAGCTCAAGGACGGGCGCCTAGGACTCCTGCATGTAGGCTTCTATGGCCCTGATTCTGTCCTGTCGGTTGCGCTGAAGCTCGGTCTGATACCTAGCCTGCAGGGGCTCTAGCAGCAACCGGTAGCCGTTCCACAGGGCCTCATCGTACTGGTGGTTCTCGCGGTTCATCTTTTCATCGGCCGCCACGTCTACCATGAACCCACCTAGACACAGGCGACCGAAGTAGCGCACCAGCCAGGTTCCCTTGTTGTCCACGAACGGCTCTATCGTCGAATCGAGGAACAGGCGCTTCACCCGGAAGAAGTCCCTGGTGTGCACTATGATGTCAATGTCCTGCGGCCTGACGTTCACGCCGCGAACGGCTTCACTGGCGCTGCCGAAGAGGTACCATTCGATTCCGTGCCGGGAGCACGTCTGGGCGAACTGCAGCAACGCGTCCCGCCAGTCGGACCCGCCTTCGAACATCGCCGGGCCTAGGCGAGGGAAGTTCCTCGAGATGAGCTCCCTGTCCTCCGCCTCAAAGCCGTCGTCGGGCATTCCCTTGGGGTAGGGCTTGATGTACCGGGTGCCAACCTTCTGGAACCACGCCTCTCGAACGTTCTCTTCTGCCGCTCCCTCTGCCCCCTCAACGCACAGGACGAACTCGGTTTCGGTCTCGTAGCAGTAGCACTTCACGGCACTTTGTCCCTTTTCTCAGCTAACCTACCCCCCCGTGACCCACGCCATTTCGCGGTGTGAAGTGGCGACCTTCCCTGAGCGGGAAGGGAGGTCTCGTCCCCCTTCTCCCATGGAATGGGAGAGAGGGGCCGGGGGGGTGAGGGCCTCCCCCCTACAGTATACTCCGCCGCCCCGGGGTCGTCCCGCGTAGGGCCCGCTTTTGACAGCAGTTATGGGTATAGGTAGCCTTACTAGCTATGGCAGAGAGACCGGCCGGTACCCTATTCGACGAGGCGCGGATCCACGTGGCCGCTGGAGATGGCGGCAACGGGATCGTCAGCTTCCGTCGGGAGAAGTACATCCCCCTGGGTGGTCCCAACGGTGGCAACGGCGGCCCGGGAGGTAACGTCTACCTGGAGGCTGACCCGGGGCTGAACACCCTGGTTGGGCTGCGGGGGCGCACCCACATCCGGGCCGGGCGCGGGGGCCACGGGGGCAGCAAGAACAAGCAGGGCGCCGCCGGGGAAGACGTAGTGGTGCGGGTGCCCCTGGGCACCGTTGTCTATGACGAAGCGACAGGCGCCATACTCGGTGACCTGACCGAACCCGGCCAGCGACTCCTGGTTGCCAAGGGGGGCCGGGGCGGGCGGGGGAACGCCTCCTTCGCCACCTCTACCAACCAGGCCCCTCGCATCGCCGAGCGGGGCGACCCGGGTGAAGAGCGTTGGCTGCTCCTGGAGCTCAAGCTCATCGCTGACGTAGGGCTGGTGGGGATGCCCAACGCGGGCAAATCCACCCTGCTTTCGGTGATAAGCTCGGCCCGGCCCAAGATCGCCGATTACCCCTTCACCACCCTGCAACCCAACCTGGGGGTGGTGTTGCTAAATGACGACTACTCCTTCGTGGCGGCGGACCTGCCGGGGCTGATCGCCGGGGCGCACCGGGGTGCGGGCCTGGGCCACCAGTTCCTGCGCCACGTGGAGCGCACCCGGGTCATCATCCACGTGCTGGACGGGGCTTCGGAGTCGCCCCTCGAGGACTACTGGCAGATCCGGGAGGAGCTGGAGGCATTCGACCCGGCCCTAGCCGAGAAGCCCGAGATCGTGGCCGTCAACAAGCTGGACATCCCCGATGCGCGGGAGAGCTTCCCTCGGCTCCGGGAGGAGCTGGAACGCGAAGGAGTGACGGTCCTGGGAATCTCGGCGGCCACGCGTGAGGGCGTTGACGAGCTTCTGGCCGAGACCCGGCGCACCCTCGAGTCGCTGCCGCCCGAGGAGGTCCGTCCCGTGCTGCCTGAGATCCGGCCGGCGGCCGTGGACGAGGATGAAGGGGCCGTGCGGGTCTTCCGCCGGGAGGATGGCGCCTGGGTGCTGCGCTCTCCCTGGCTGGAGCGACTGGCGCACCGCACGGCTTGGGGTATGCCGGAGGCGGTGGAGCGCTTCCAGCGCACTCTGGACCGCTACGGTATCACCACCACCCTGGAGGAACTGGGGGTGCAGCCAGGGGACACCGTGATCATCGGGGAGGCCGAGCTCGAGTGGCAGCGCTAGAGCGCCTGGGAGTGCTGGGGGGCACTTTCGACCCGATCCACGTGGGGCATCTGCTCATGGCGCAGACGGCCTACGAGGCTCTGGGCCTGGACACGGTGCTGTTCGTGCCGGCTGGGGTGCCGCCCCACAAGCGTAAGGTGGAGCGGAGCGACGTCGGCCTCCGCCTGGCCATGACTAAGGCTGCCATCCAAGACGATCCCCGCTTTGCCATCAGCACCGTGGACATGGAGCGACCGGCTCCCCACTACTCGGTGGACACGGTGGCCCTGCTGGCGGCCGAGTACGGCCTGGGCCCAGACGCCATCTTCTTCATTATCGGGTCGGATTCGCTCGAGCAGCTGCACACCTGGCATCGGGCGGCGGACCTTGCCCGCCGATGTATGTTGGCCGTGATCGCTCGTCCGGGGCACCCGGTGGACGTGGCGGACGCCCGCCGGCGAGTGCCGGAGGTGGAGGGCCGGCTGGTGGTAGTGGACATGCCCGAGGTGGGCATATCCTCCACCACGCTTCGCCACATGGTTGCCTGTGGCCGGTCCATCCGGTACTGGGTCCCCGCCGAGGTGGAACGCCTGATCCAGGCGTCGGGCCTGTATCGCCGGCCGGTGGCGGAGACTATGGGCGGCGGCCACTAGCGTGCCGATCCTGTTCTCTACCGGAGCGCTATACGGGTTCCCCTACCAGTGGGCCTTTGGGCTGGCGGCGGCAGCCGGGTGCGATGGGGTGGAGTTGGTGCTGGATCCGCTGTCCGTCCTGGCGGGGCCAGAGGCGGTGCGGACCTACGGGGAACGTGCCGGCTGCCCGGTGCGGGTGCTGCATCCCAGCCTCTTTGGACTGCCCGGATGGAAGCGGGCACCGCAGGCGTTTCCCCGGCTGGCCGAGTGGGCGTTGAGGCTCGGCTGCCCGCTGGTGGTGGTGCATCCGCCCCGGTTCACCAAGCTGGAAGAGAACACCCGCCTCTTCGACGAGGGTCTGGACGCCTTCCGCCGCCGGGCGCGCGGGCAGGTGGAGATCGCGGTGGAGAACTCAGCCGTCTTCCACCAGCGGGACCGAGAGCATCCCTACGTGTGGCCGGATCGGCTGGCTGCCTTTGCGGTGCAGCGGGGCCTTCCGGTAGTGCTCGACACCACTCATGCGGCCAGCACCGGCATGGACCTGGTGGGGGCCTACGATCAGCTGTCGGGGCTGGTGCGGCACGTACACCTCAGCGACTTCCGCCTGCCGCCCCGCTGGCTGGACCGGCCCTCTCTCGATACGTACCTCAAGCACCACCAGATGCCCGGGGACGGGGGGATGGACTTTGCCGCCTTGTTTGGTCGCTTGGCCGAGGATGGCTTCACCGGCGATATCACCATCGAGGTGAGCCCGGTGGCGCTGCGCGCCTGGAGCCCCGGTCAGGCGCGGCGGCAACTGCGCCAGGCCGTGGAGCGGGTGCGGGCGTGGGTGGCGGCAGCCGAGAGCGGGGGACCGGTACCGGCAGCAGTACAGGCCGGGGCCGGCTAACCTGCCCCACATAAGGCGGGGACACTTCCGAGGGGAGCGTGAGTGAGGGTGCGACAGTGACCCACGAGCAGTACTACCCAGGCACGCGGGAAGCGCGCCTTCTGACATCAGAGCAGGCGGAGCGCATCGGCATCACCGTGTCGTGTATCGTGGCCCTCTTCCTGGCCTCACCGCTGTTGGCAGCGGTGAGGCTGGACATCCCTCTGGTGGCATTGGGCTCGCCGCTGCACCTTTCGATCTCCCGGGAGCTGCTGGTGGGGGTGATGGCGGGGGCGATGGCCTGGGTGGGCTCGTTCTCTCTGCTCTCCACCCACCCGGCCTACGAGGCCGGCACCCGCATCTACACCCATCGCATCTTGCCGGCGGTGACGGCGGTCGCGGGCACGGTGTTTTGGCAGCGGCAGGTGGCCATATCCCTGGAAGGCCGGCTCATCCTCGCGGCCAGCATCGGCCTCCTGCTGTCGCTGGTGCTGCTGGGGCAGTATCTGGCCCTCACGGGCGATTCACCGTCCGTGATGAGGCTGAGGACAGTCCTCAGTGTGCTCAGCTTGGCCGTGGCCTTCTACCTGTGGATTGTGCTCTACAGCACCCGAGTGCGCAGCCTGATCGCCGCCCCGGCCGCATTCCTGATTGCTGCCTGCTTGGCCGCCGATCTGCTGCAGTACGAGGCGGCGGAGGAATGGCGCACCATCAGGGCGGTGCTGGCTATCAGCCTGCTGGTGGGCGAGGTCGCCTGGGCGCTCAACTTCTGCCGCTTGAGCCCGGCTCAGGCCGGCTTCGTGCTCCTCATGGTCAGCTACATCACCGTGGGCCTCACCCGGCGGCTGTTCCAAGGGAGCCTGGGCTGGGGCGCCGTCATTGAACACGGGGTGGTGGCCGCGTTCCTCCTGCTGGTGATGCAACGCTTCGGCTTCTAGGGGATTTGCCACAGAGGCACAGAGACACAGAGGAGTACAGGTACATACGCTCTCTTTCCCCTGTGTCTCCGTGCCTCTGTGGCTAGTCTCTCGCCCCGAGCAGGCGATGCTTTGACACCGCTGGCCTCGGGTGTTAGCATTTCGCCTCGTCCTGAGCACCCCAACTGGCCGCCGACGGCGGCGCCCGTGGCGGAGGTGAGACCTCAGCATGCCCGAGAGAGGTGACGACCTGAGCTGCATCCCCCGAACGGTGGAATGGCGCGATGGCGCCGTGTATATGATTGACCAGCGGCTGCTTCCGCACGACCTGCAGATCGCCCGGTTCGAGGACTACCGCGACGTGGCAGAGGCGATCCGCGATATGTGCGTGCGCGGTGCCCCGGCCATTGGGGCGGCGGCTGCCTTTGGGATGGCCCTGGCCGCCCGTCAGGCCGTTCAGGCCGGCTTGGACCTGGACCGGGCCCTGGAGGAGGCAGCCCAGACCCTTCGGGCCACGCGTCCTACAGCCGTCAACCTCTTCTGGGCCATAGACCGGATGCTGGGGGCAGCACGGGCTCTGGCCGGCCGGCCGCCGGCGGTGGTGGCCGAGGGGCTGGTGGAAGAGGCGCAGATCATCGCTGCCCAGGATGTGGAGGCCAACCGCCGGCTGGGCCGCTACGGCGCCGAGCTGCTGCCCGACCCGGCCACCGTGATCACCCACTGCAACGCCGGCGCCCTAGCTACCGTAGCCTACGGCACGGCGCTGGGGGTCATCCGGGCGGCCCACGAGATGGGCAAGCGCATACACGTCCTGGTGGATGAGACCCGTCCCCGCCTGCAGGGCGCCCACCTGACCGCGTGGGAGCTCATGCAGGAAGGGATAGACTGCACCCTCATCGCCGACAACGCCGCCGGGCTGTTCTTGCTGCGCGGTGAGGTCAGTGCCGTGATCTTCGGGGCCGATCGGATCGCCGCCAATGGCGACGTGGCCAACAAGATCGGCACCTACAAGCTGGCCCTGGCCGCCCACGAGAACGGTGTGCCCGTATACTGCGCTGCCCCGCTCAGCACGGTGGATCTGGGGCTAGCCCAGGGGCTGGATATCCCCATCGAGGAGCGGTCGGCCGACGAGGTCCTCTACGTGTGCGGGCAGCGGATCGCTCCCGAGGGGATCAAGGTCGCCAATCCTGCATTTGACATAACGCCGGCGCGGTACATCACCGCCATCGTGACCGAGGCGGGGGTATTGCGACCCCCGTTCGCCGCCAGCCTGCGCCGGGCAGTAGAGGGAACGGACCAATGAGGCTGGTGGTTGCCGGCTCCATCGCTTTCGACTATCTCATGCACTTTCCTGGTCGTTTCCGGGAGCATATCCTGCCGGATCGGCTGGACAGCCTGAGCGTCAGCTTCTTGGTGGACCGGATGAGGCGCAGTTTCGGCGGGGTGGCGGCCAACATAGCCTACAGCCTCGCCCTTCTGGGCGAGCGTCCGTTGCTGGTGGGGGCGGCGGGCCAGGACTTCGGTGACTACCGGGCCCGGCTGGAGGGCGTTGGAGTAGACACCCGGCACGTGCTGGTCAAGGAGGACGACTTCACCGCCTCCTTCTTCGTAAGCAGCGACCTGGACGGCAACCAGATCGCCTCCTTCTACGTCGGCGCCATGGCCTACGCCGACGAGATCTCGCTGGATGACCTGGACCTTACAGCCGAGGACATCGTGCTGGTGTCTCCTGACAAGCCGGAGGCCATGCTCCTTCACGCCGAGCAGGCCAAGGCAGCCGGGGCTCGACTGATCTTCGACCCCAGCCAGCAGCTCCCGCGCCTCAGCGGAGAGCAGCTCGTGGTGGCCATGCGGGGAGCCTTTGCCCTCACCGTCAACGACTACGAGTACGCGCTGCTCAAGAGCAAGACTGGGCTGAGCGATGGCGACATCCTAGACTCGGTCCAAGTGCTGTTGGTCACCAAGGGCCCGCAGGGCTCGGAGATCTGTGTGGGCGGGGAGTGTTACCGCATACCTTGTTCGCCCCCTGCCGCCATCATGGACCCCACCGGCGTGGGCGATGCCTACCGGGCGGGGGTAGTGAAAGGCCTGGCACGGGGCCTGGATTGGGCCACCGCTGGGAGGCTGGGTGCCCTCACCGCTTGCTACGTTCTCGAGCACGTGGGTACCCAGGAGCATACGTTTACGCCGGCCGAGTTCCAGAAGCGCTATGAGGCCGTGTTTGGCATGGCCCCGGAACTGCAATCCTGTTTTCTGCCGGCGGAAGCCATATAGCCCCCGCCGCACGCTAGGGCAGGCCGGGGAGAGGAGTCAGAGTGCAAGAGAAATACGATATAGCCAGTCTGGAGTTGGCAGACGAGGGGCAAGACCGCATCGAATGGGCGGCCCAGGAGATGCCGGTTCTCGGGCTCATCACCGAACGGTTCGCTAGGGAGCGCCCGCTGGCCGGCAAGCGGCTGGCGGCTTGCCTGCACGTCACGGCCGAGACCGCCAATCTCATGCGGGCCCTCAAGGCGGGGGGCGCAGAAGTGGCCCTGTGCGCCTCTAACCCCCTGTCCACTCAGGATGACGTGGCGGCAGCCCTGGTCAAGCACCTGGGCATACCCGTCTACGCCATCCGCGGCGAGGACAACGACACCTACTACCGGCACATCCGTGCCGTGCTGGACACCCAGCCTCACATGACCATGGACGATGGCGCCGACCTGGTCACGACGCTCCACCGCGAGCGCCAGGACCTGATCGGCAACGTCATCGGCGGGACGGAGGAGACCACCACGGGTGTGATCCGGCTGCGGGCCATGGCCGAGCAGGGCGTGCTCCGCTACCCGATCGTGGCCGTCAACGACGCCCGCACCAAGTACCTCTTCGACAACCGCTACGGCACCGGCCAGTCCACCATTGATGGCATCATCCGGGCCACTAACGTTCTGCTGGCCGGCAAGACCTTCGTGGTGGCCGGGTACGGCTGGTGTGGCCGAGGGATCGCCATGCGGGCCCGCGGCATGGGCTCCAACGTGATCGTGACCGAAGTGGACCCGCTGCGGGCGCTGGAAGCGGTCATGGACGGCTTCCGGGTCATGCCGATGATCGAGGCAGCTGCGGTCGGCGACGTGTTCGTCACCGCCACCGGTGATGTCAACATCCTCGACCGGCCCCACTTCGAGCGCATGAAGGACGGGGCCATGGTGGCCAACTCCGGTCACTTCAACGTGGAGATCAACGTCCCTGCCCTGCACGAGATGGCCGAATCGGTCAAGCGGGTGCGGCCGGCCGTGCAGCAGTTTGTTCTTCCTGGCGGCAAGCGCCTGGTGCTCCTGGGCGAGGGCCGGCTCATCAACCTGGCTGCCGCCGAGGGGCATCCGCCCAGCGTGATGGACATGAGCTTCGCCAACCAGGCGCTGAGCGCCGAGTACCTCACCCTCCACGCCAGCGAGCTGGAGCGGCGGGTGTACACCATCCCGGCGGAGACGGACATCGAGATCGCCAGGCTCAAGCTTCGGGCGATGGGTGTGGAGTTCGATGAGCTGACCGATGAGCAGGAGCGATACCTGTCGTCCTGGGAGGCTGGGACCTAGGGGCGGGGTGAACCCGTCGTTGTCTGGCCGCGTAATGAACCTAGAGCAAGAGGGGTACCAATGTCCACGACGTTCACTACTGCCGCCAAGTCGTATCTGACGTCCGAGTCCGTCACCGAAGGGCATCCGGACAAGATCTGCGACCAGATCTCAGATGCCATTCTGGACAGCATCCTGACCCTGGACCCGATGGCCCGGGTGGCTTGCGAGACGGCGACTACTACCGGCCTGGTGCTGATCATGGGCGAGATCAGCACGTGCGGCTACTGCGACATGGCGCAGGTGGCGCGGGACACCATCCGCAAGATTGGCTACACCGACTCTGCCCTGGGATTCGACGCGGACACGTGCGGGGTGCTTCTGTCCATCAAGGAGCAGTCGGCGGATATCGCTCTGGGGGTCAACCAGGCGCTAGAGGCCAAGCGGGGCGAGATGGAGGACGACGGCCTGTCCACCGGCGCCGGCGACCAGGGGATGATGATCGGTTTTGCCTGCAACGAGACCCCTGAGTACATGCCCATGTCCATCGCCCTGGCGCACCGCATCTGCCGGCGACTGGCCGAGGTGCGCAAGGATGGTACCCTGCCCTACCTGCGCCCCGACGGCAAGTCCCAGGTGACGGTCGAGTACCGCTACGGCAAGCCGGTTCGGGTGGATACGGTAGTGGTGTCCACCCAGCACAGCCCCGACGTCAGCCAGGCCCAGATCGAGGCGGACGTGTGCGAGCTGGTGGTGCGCAAGGTGATACCGGAGGAGCTGCTGGATGGCACCCGGTATCTGGTGAACCCCACCGGGCGGTTCGTGGTCGGCGGCCCCATGGGCGATGCCGGCCTCACCGGGCGCAAGATCATCGTGGACACCTACGGGGGCGTGGCCCGGCACGGCGGCGGTTGCTTCTCCGGTAAGGACCCCACGAAGGTGGACCGCTCCGCCGCCTACATGGCCCGCTACATCGCCAAGAACGTGGTGGCAGCCGGCATCGCCGAGCGCTTCGAACTGCAGCTGTCCTACGCTATCGGCGTGGCCCGGCCCCTGTCCGTGCAGGCCGAGACCTTCGGCACCAGCCCGCTCTCGGACGAGCAGATCCAGGCCCTGATCAAAGAGAACTTCGACATGCGGCCGGCGGCCATCATCCGTGATCTAGACCTGCGCCGTCCCATCTACCTGCCCACCGCTGCCTACGGTCACTTTGGGCGCAATGACCTGGACCTGCCCTGGGAACGGACGGACAAGGCGGAAACCCTGCGCAAGCAGGCCGGGCTATAGGACGCTGAGTGCACCAACGGGACGCTGATCGGGTTGACAGGATACTAGGGTCAGCGACGATCAGCGTCCTATCTACGTCCGGGCGCTGTCTTCCCGTGTTGTCGGGGAGAGGGCAATGCCTGTAAGATGGGGCCATTAACCGAGGGTCAGGCAGTTGCGCGCACTGGTCACCGGCGCCTCCGGCTTCGTCGGGGGCCACCTAACCGAACATCTCCTGGCCGAGGGCTGGGAAGTGTGGGGCTGCGCCATGCGGCCCCCTCTTGTGGATGGAGGCGCCTTCCCGGGGGTGCGGTTCCTGACTGCGGACCTGCAGTGCCCGGAGGCGGCCTGCGAGGTGGTGCGGCAGGCTCGCCCACAGGCGCTCTTCCACCTGGCGGCTCAGGCCGCCGTCGGCCCCTCGCACGAGAGGCCCTGGGAAACGCTCCGCGCCAACATCTCCATGCAGACCCAC
This sequence comes from Anaerolineae bacterium, assembly GCA_050945695.1. Classification (GTDB taxonomy): domain Bacteria; phylum Chloroflexota; class Anaerolineae; order DRVO01; family DRVO01; genus Ch71. The sequence continues at coordinate 13,518 of JBMNTK010000005.1, forward strand.
GTCCTGGAGGCGGTGCGGCGCGAGCAGCCGGACTGCGCCGTGCTGGTGGTGGGCTCGGGTGAGGAGTATGGCCTGGCCCAACCCAAGGACCTGCCGCTGAAGGAGGATGCCCCTCTGCGCCCGGCCAGTCCCTACGCGGTAAGCAAGGTGGCCCAGGATTTCCTCGGGCTTCAGTATCACCTCTCCTACGGGCTAAAGACGGTGCGGGTGCGCCCTTTCAACCACGTCGGGCCGGGGCAGGGACCCGGGTTCGTGGCGGCGGACTTCGCTCGTCAGCTGGTGGAAGCGGAGCTGGGCCGGAGGCCGCCGCGCATCGCCGTGGGGAACCTCGAGGCCAAGCGAGACTTCACTGACGTTCGGGATGTGGTGCGTGCCTATTCCGCCCTGGTCCAGGGCGAGCACTGGGGCGAGGTATTCAACGTGGCCTCGGGGCATGCCGTCCCCATCCGGCGGTTGCTGGACCTGCTACTGGCCGAGGCTCGGATAGAGATCGAGGTGGAGACGGATCCGGCCCGTATGCGACCTTCGGACGTGCCCATATCCGTGGGGGACTACTCGCGGCTGCGCGAGGCTACCGGATGGCAGCCGCGCATCCCGCTGGAGAAGACGGTTCGGGATGTCATGGATTACTGGCGAGCGAGACTGGCAAGCGAGGGGGAACGATAGATGGCGAAGACGGCCCTGATCACCGGCATCACCGGCCAGGATGGCTCTTACCTGGCGGAGTTGCTGCTGGAGAAGGGGTACGAAGTGGTGGGGATGGTGCGCCGCACCAGCACCATCAACTTCGACCGCATCCGCCACATCCAAGATGACATAACCCTGGTGCAGGGAGACCTGCTGGACCAGGCGTCCCTCATTGGTATCCTGGCGGAGTACCGGCCGGACGAGGTCTACAACCTGGCGGCCCAGTCGTTTGTGCCCACTTCCTGGAAGCAGCCGGTCCTGACGGGGGAGTTCACCGCCATCGGGGTTACCCGTCTGCTGGATGCCATCCGGGTGGTGTATGGCCCCGGCAGGCACGTCCGCTTCTACCAGGCTTCCAGTTCGGAGATGTTCGGCAAGGTCCGGGAAGTGCCCCAGCGGGAGACGACGCCCTTCTACCCTCGCAGCCCCTATGGCGTGGCGAAGGTCTACGGCCACTGGATCACGGTCAACTACCGGGAAAGCTACGACCTCTTCGCTTGCAGCGGCATCCTGTTCAACCACGAAAGCCCTCGGCGTGGTCTGGAGTTCGTGACCCGCAAGGTCACCCACGGGGTGGCCCGGATCAAGCTGGGGCTGGATGAGAAGCTTCCCCTGGGCAACCTAGAGGCGGAGAGGGACTGGGGATACGCCGGAGACTACGTACGGGCCATGTGGATGATGCTCCAGCAGGACGACCCCGACGACTACGTCGTAGCCACCGGGGAGACCCACTCGGTGCGGGAGCTGTGCCGGGTGGCCTTCGAGCACGCAGGGCTGGACTACCGCGACCATGTGGTGGTGGACGAGCGGTTCCTGCGCCCGGCGGAGGTGGACCTGCTGGTTGGGGATGCCTCCAAGGCCAGGCGAGTCCTGGGCTGGGAGCCGCGGGTGACGTTCGAGGAACTGGTACGCATGATGGTTGACGCCGACCTTGAGCTCTTGCGCGAGCGCAAGTAGGCTGCATGCGTCTGGCGGATACCCACGCCCACCTCTCCGATCCGAGCTTCGATGACGATCGAGCTCAGGTGCTGGAGAGGGCACGACAGGCCGGCCTGTGCCTGATGGTGGACGTGGGAGCGGATGTGGCCAGCAGCGAGCGCGCAGTGGCGCTGGCGACGGCTGAGCCTGGGGTCTATGCGACTGTGGGGATCCATCCTCACGACGCTCAGGGAGCCGACGTCGCGGCCTGGGAGTGCATCCGGCAGTTGGCAGCCGAGGCATGTGTCGTGGGGATAGGTGAGACAGGGCTGGACTTCTACCGCCACCGCTCCCCTCAGCAAGCACAGGTGGAAGCGTTCCAGACCCATCTGGCCCTGGCTCAGGAACTGGGCAAGCCGGTGATCGTCCACAGCCGCGAGGCGGATGCCGAGACGATGGCGACGCTCCGGCCCTGGGCCAACAAGGTGCAGGTGGTGCTACACTGCTTCTCCGGAAGCGAGGAGATGCTGTCCGAAGCCTTGAGCCTGGGCTTCTACGTGTCGTTCTCCGGCACCATCACCTATCCCAAGGCCGACAGGCAACGGCAGCTGGCCCGCATGGTGCCCGAAGGACAACTGCTGGCAGAGACCGATTGCCCTTACCTGGCTCCCGTGCCCAAGCGGGGCCGGCGCAACGAGCCGGCCTACATCACCCATACCGTCAGTGCCTTGGCCCAGGCGCGGGGAGTGCCCGCTGAGAGCCTGGCCCAAACGATCCTTACTAACGCGGAGGTACTCTTTGGCGTCGCACGCGGAGACTAGCACGGCCCGATCCGCGGATTGGGACCGGCCTAAGTCGGCCACCGACGGGCCGGCAACGGACCTGGGTCGCCTGCTGGCGCCCGTGCGCGATGCACTGGGCCTGGTGGAGCGGCGCATCTCGGCTGCCATCCAGACCGACCAGCCCGGCCTGACAGAGGCGTACTCCGCCCTCTTCTCCGGCGGCAAGCGGATCCGACCGGCGGTAACCCTGCTGTGCGCCGGCCCGGCTCACGTTACCTCGGAGCCGGTAGTGGCGCTGGGGGCCGCGCTGGAGATGCTCCACTCCGCCACCCTCATCCACGACGACATCATTGACAAGGCCGATACCCGCCGGGGCCGACCCACCCTCTGCCGTACCCAGGGGCCGGACACCGCCATCCTGGCTGGAGACCACCTGTTTGCCTTGGCCGCCGTGGTGGTGACGGAGACCAAGCACCTGGAGGCGCTGCGCATCTTCGCCCAGACCCTGGTGACCATCTCCGGGGGCGAGCTGGAGCAGATCCACCGCGGCAGTACCTTGCCCTCTCAGGAGGACTACCTCCGCCTGATTCACGCCAAGACTGCCTGCCTGTTTGAGTCGGCGGCGCTGGGCGGGGCCCTGCTGGCCGGGCGCCCGCCGGAGGAGGCGCGCCAGTTTGGCCTCTATGGCCGCAACCTGGGGCTGGCTTTCCAGATCGCCGATGACGTCCTGGACTATGTGGGCGACTCGGCGCGGCTGGGCAAACCCACCCTCAACGACATCAAGCGTGGGGTACTCACCCTGCCCGCCCTCCTCTACGCCTGGGAGCGTGACGACTGGAAGGGAGTGCAGCTGCCGGAACGGGTCCCGCAACGGCAGGTCAACCAACTGGTGCGGAAGGTCATCGAGGGCGGTTACGTGGACCGGGCCCTGCAGATAGCCCGCGAGTACGCCGAGGCGGCCTGGGAGAGCGTTGCTTCCCTGACTGACGGGTCGTTCGGGGAGTCGCTGCGGGGATTGAGCCAGTTTGCGCTGGAGCGGGTTGACTGAGACCTGATGCCTGAGCTCGCCGGTCTCTCCGCAGTGATAGTGACCTGGAACGTCCTTCCCCTGCTGCGAGAGTGCCTCGATTCCCTGCTGCCCCAACTTCGCCCCGGTGACGAGGTCCTGGTAGTAGATAACGCTTCCCAGGACGGCACCGAGGCGGCCATCACCTCTCATTACCCCGGGGTAAGGTTCATCCAGACCGGGGCTAACCTGGGCTTCTGTGGTGGCGTCAACCGAGGTCTGAGGGAGGCTCGGGGCCAGTTCCTGTTGGTCCTCAACCCCGACACCCGGCTTGCCTCCGGGGCCCTGGAGGCCATGCGGCGACTCCTGGAGCACGACCCCACGGTGGCAGTCCTGGGGCCGCGGCTGCTGGACCCGGAGGGAGCGGTGCAGTCCTCGAGGCGACGCTTCCCCACCGCTGCCAGCCTCTTCGTGGAGAGCACCCCGGCCCAGCGCCTGCCCCTGCTCTCGCGGACGGTACGTCGTTTCCACCTGGAGGACCGCTCCGACGCCCACGTTCAGGAGGTAGACTGGGTGTGGGGAGCCTGCTTCCTCCTGCGCCGGGAAGCGCTCGAAGAGACGGGTGGGCTCGACGAGACCTTCTTCATGTACTCGGAGGAGGTGGACCTATGCCGGCGGCTCCATCAGGCCGGCTGGAAGACAGTCTTCGAGCCGGCGGCTGAGGTGGTGCACCACCACGGCAAGAGCAGCGAGCAGGTCCCCGCCGCTCGCTTGATCCGGTTCAACCGCAGCAAGGCCCTGTACGCCGGCAAGCATCTGGGTGCCGGGGTGGCCGAGGTGCTTCGGCTGTACCTCCTGGGCACCTTCCTATGGGAGATGGCCTTCGAGGGGGCTAAGCTTGCCCTCGGGCACCGGCCCGACCTGCGACGGGCGCGGCTACGCGTCTACCGGCAGGCGCTGACCTCGGGGCTGAGGTAGCGACGGTGAGGGTGCTACTGGTGGCGGGTGAGTTCCCGCCCATGCAGGGAGGGCTGGGAGACTTCTCGCGCTGCCTGGCAACGGCCTTGGTGGATGAGGGCTGCACTGTCACCGTGCTGGCACCTCAGAAAGCCCAGCCGTCCGACCCGGCCTGGCCTTTCGAGGTGCGGGCGGAGGCGTCCGGCTGGGGGCTACGCGACCTGGGGTTGATCCGGCGCCTATCGGCCGAGTACGACATCATCAACCTCCAGTACCAGGCTGCTGCCTATGGGATGAAGGTGCCCATCCACCTTCTGCCCTTGCTGACCCCGCGGGCGGCCCTGGTGACCACGTTTCACGACCTTCGGGTACCGTACCTGTTCCCCAAGGCCGGCCCCGCCCGCTGGTGGGCAGTCAGGGGGCTGCTCCAGGGCAGCCGGGCGGCCATCCTCACCAACGAGGAGGACCTGGCCCGGGCCCAGGCGGCTGTGCCCCGGGCCAACCTTCATCTGGTGCGCATCGGCAGCAACGTCTCCCCGGCACCGGTCAGCGCGGCGGAGCGCCGGCAGTTTCGGGAGGAGTTCGGCGTCCCCGAGACGGCCACGCTGGTCTGCTACTTCGCCTTCCTGAATGCCACCAAGGGAGGACTGGACCTGGTGCGCGCCCTGGCGCGGGCGCGAGAGGGGGGCCAGGACGTGCGGCTGCTCTTCATAGGCGGGGACGTGGGCGCCTCGGACGCCACCAACGCCGAGTACGCCCGGCAGGTCTTCGCCGAGGTGGAGCAGCTGGGGCTGGCGCCCTGGGTCTATCGGACCGGGTTCCTGGATGAGGCCGGGGTGTCGGTGGCCTTCGCCGCCAGTGACCTGTGTGTGCTGCCCTTCCGGGACGGGGCCTCCTACCGGCGGGGCAGCCTGATGGCGGCGCTGGCGCACGGGATACCCACCATCACTACCCACCCGGCGGTGCCGGTGGCGGGGCTGTCTGAGGGCCAGAACGTCAGGCTAGTGGCGCCGGGCGACGCGGAGGGGCTGGCTGCGGCCATGGTGGCCTTGGCCCAGGACCCGGAGGAGCGACGGCGACTGAGTGAGGCGGCTCGCCAGCTCTCGCGCCAGTTCGAGTGGCCCGCCATCGCCCGCCGCACCCTCGCGGTCTTCGAGGCTGCCCGGGCGGCCTCCCCGCGGCGAGCGTAGGCAACGCAGGGAGCCGCGGCGAAGGCCCTCGACTCAAGTCGGGGCTGCTGGGCCTTCGGCCGAGCGTCGGCCTTCGCCGACGCCGGAGCCCTTGTCCGTCCCGGCTTGTTCCGGCCTCACCCGCGCGCCTGGGGCCTGGGCGCACCAATGTGCGCCTGGTAGCGCGCACCCCTCGATGAGGCATGGCGGCGGGTCACGCGTCACCGCTGACGCGCACGCCTCAGCCTTTTCCTCTTTCCTCAGCGTTCTCCGCGGTCTCTGCGGTGAGATCTCTGGCGGTCTCTGCGGTGACATCCCTCGCCCATCCGGCTGAAATCACGCACTTTCGCCAACAGTGGTAGAATGTGCGGGCGATACGGAGCGGATGGGAATGCAGACGAACCTGGCCAGCAACCTCTTGGAGGCCGCGCTCCTGCGGCGGGGTGGGAGAAACCTGTACGTGGTTCTCCTGTGCCTTGCCGCAGCCGTGTTGGCGGGCCTGGCCGTGGCAGTGCTCGGTCCCATCGCGTTCGTCCTGGTCGCGGCCGTACCGATAGGGCTGCTGGTCCTGCGTGACGTCCGCTATGTGCTTTGGGCCAGCCTGGGGGTGATCACCCTCCTGCCCTTCGCCACTCTCCCCGTTGACATCGGCGTCACCCCCACTTTCCTCGAGGTGACGCTGGCGGGCACGGCGGCGTTGGCCCTGGTGCGCCAGGTCTACCTGCACCGCACGACCTTCGTCGTGACGCCGATCGGCGTGGCTTTGGCCCTGTTCATCGGGCTTATGGGTGCTTCCTTCATCCTGGGCGTGGCTCACGCTAGGCCTACTGTCACTGCCCTTCGCCGCTTCGCCGACTTGGTGCTGGCCCTGGCCTTCTTCTACGTGTTCGTCAACGTCCTCGAGGGGCAGTTGATCCGCCAGACCTTCCGGATGCTGCTCTTGCTAGGTGGCGTGGCGGCGGCCCTGGGCGTGGTGCTGTACGTGGCTCCCACCCACCTGTCGGAGGCGTTCCTCGTGCGCCTGGGCATAGTCGGCTACCCCACCTCGGGCGTGCTGCGCTACGTCGAGGACAACCCGGAACTGGCCCTGCGCGCTATCGGCACCTCGGTGGACCCCAACGTGTTTGGGGGGATGTTGGCCATCCTGGGCGGGTTGGTGGCGCCCCAGCTGTTCTTGGCCACATCCCGGCGAGACAAGGTTATCGTCCTGGGGATCACGGGGGCGATAGGGCTGGCACTGCTCCTCACCTATTCCCGCGGCTCGATGTTCGGCCTGGTTGTGGCCCTGGGTCTGCTAGGGCTGGTCCGCCATCGCCGCATCATCTGGCTGCTGCTGGCGGGGCTGGTCCTGGTGCTCGTGCTTCCCATGACCCGGGAGTACGTGCAGCACTTCATCGAGGGTCTGCAAGGCCAGGACCTGGCCACTCAGATGCGCTTCGGGGAGTACAAGGACGCCCTGCTGCTCATCTCCCGCTATCCCTGGTTTGGGGTCGGGTTCACGGGCGTGCCCGACGTGGACATATACCTAGGTGTGTCCTCCGTCTACCTGCTCATCGCTGAGGAGATGGGGCTGGTGGGCGTGTCGGCTTTCCTGTTCACCCTACTGGTCTTCTTTGCCTACGTTTGGCCTCGGGCGCAGGCGGTGCGAGAGTCGGACCCGCACCTGGAGGCCCTCATGCTGGGGACGCTGACGGGTGTCGCCGCCGGTATGGTAGCCGGTGTGCTGGACCATTACCTGTTCAACCCTGCCTTCCCCCACGCGGCCACGTTCCTGTGGCTGGTGGTGGCCCTGGGTGTGACGGCAGCGATGGAGGCAGAGCGGACGCGGACCGGAAATGAAGCGATCCGTCCGCCACTCACCAGGAGGACGACATGAGCGCACAGCGGCAGAGCGTGGTTTTCGGCGCCGGCAATGTCGGGCGCGGCTTCCTGGGCCAACTGCTGAGCGAGTCGGGCTACCGGGTGCTGTTCGTGGATGTGGTGGAACCGCTGGTGCGGGCTTTGGCTGAGCGGGGCCACTACACCCTGCAGCTGGTGACCGACTCTAGCGTGGAAGAGCTGGAGATCACGGGCGTGAGCGCCCTGTTGGCTGGCGAAACCGAGCGGGTGGCAGAGGCGGTGGCCGGGTGTGACCTGGCTGCGACGGCCGTGGGCGTGCCTGCCCTGCCCAAGCTGGCGCCGGCAGTGGCGGCGGGGCTGGAGAGACGCCGCCGTCAAGGGGGCGGACCCCTCAACATCATCATCTGCGAGAACCTCAGGAACGCCCCGGATGTCTTCGCGGCGATGCTTCGGGAGCACCTCTCTCCCGAGGGCCAGGCCTACCTGGAACAGCAGGTCGGCCTGGTGGATGCCGTGATCGGGCGCATGGTGCCCTTGATCCCCCCGGAGATCACCCGCAAGGACCCGGCTTTCACCATGGCCGAGCCCTATAAGGTGCTGCCGGTCAACCGGGCCAGGTTCCGGGGCGAGATCCCCCAGGTGGTAGGCATGGAGCCGCGAGACAACTTCGCCGCCTACGTGGACCAGAAGCTCTTCACCCACAATGCCGGCCACGCCATGATCGCCTACCTGGGATACCTGAATGACTACGAATACGGCTACGAGGCGCTGGAAGATGGGCTGGTGAGCGAGCTGACCGAGCAGGCGCTGGAGGAGTCCAGCGAGGCGCTCATCCGTCGGCACGGGCTAAATCCTGCCGAGCAGTATGCCCACGTGGAAGACTTGATGCTGCGCTTTCGCAATCGCCGGCTGGGGGATACCATCTTCCGGCTAGGGCGTGACCCCCTCCGTAAGCTGGGCCCCGAGGACCGGCTGGTGGGGGCGGCGAGGCTGGTGGTCGAGACCGGCGGGGAGCCGCAGGCCCTGGCCTGGGGAATTGCGGCGGCCCTGCTCTTCGACCCGCCGGAAGACGAGAGCGCCCGGAAGCTGCAGGCCATGCTGCGAGCGGAGCCTGTGACTCAGGTGCTTCAGAAGGTGAGCGGCATCGAGCCGGGCAGTGAGCTGAGTGAAGCAGTGGTGACGTGCTACGAGTCGTTGTCAAACGGCATCTGGCCCGAAGTATCCGGCACCCGTGACTAGCATCAGGAGGACTTCGTGATGAGTGAAAGACCCGCCGGTTCTGAGGTGACCAGCATGGCTCTCCCCGACAAGGCTGAGCTCCTAACCATGCTGCGGCAGATGTGGGAGATCCGCATCTTCGAGGACACGGTCTACGACCTCTTGGGCCGGGACGTGATCAAGGGGGCATCGCACCTCTACGCCGGTGAGGAGGCCGTGGCCGTCGGCGCTATGTCTGCCATCGGCGAGAACGATCTTATTACCAGCACCCACCGTGGTCACGGGCACTGCCACGCCCACGGAGACAAGCACGCTAAGGGACCGGAGGCCAAGCAGGAGCATCTCAACCGGATGATGGCCGAGCTGTGCGGCCGGGCCACGGGTTACTGCCGCGGTCGCGGTGGCTCCATGCACATCGCCGACGTGTCCAAGGGCAACCTGGGCGCTACGGGGATCGTGGGAGGCAACATCCCGGTGGCCACAGGAGCGGCTCTCTCGGTCAAGATGCGGGGGACGGACCAGGTGGTGCTCTGCTTCTTCGGAGATGGCGCCTCCAATACCGGCAACTTCCATGAGTCCCTCAACATGGCCTCCACCTGGAAGCTCCCGGTGGTGTACGTGGTGGAGAACAACCTCTACGGGATGTCGGTGCCCTTCTGCAACGCTTCTGCCTGCCCGGACGTGGCCCAGCGGGCCGGGTCCTACAACATGCCCGGGGTGATCGTGGACGGCATGGATGTGCTGGCGGTCAGGGAAGCGGTGGCGGAGGCCGTCGCCCGGGCCCGCCGAGGTGAGGGGCCAAGCTTGGTGGAGGCCAAGACCTACCGCTACTACGGCCACTCCCGCAGCGACCCGCGGGCATACCGCACTAAGGAAGAAGAGCAGGCCTGGCACGACCGGGACCCCATCCAGCGGTTCAGTCAGTTCCTCCTGGCGGAGGGGATCGCCACTCAAGAGGAGCTGGACGAGGTAGAGCAGCGGGCCCAGGATGCGATTGATAAGGCGGTCGAGTTCGCCCTGGCCAGCCCAATGCCCTCCCCGGATGAGCTCTACCAGGACGTCTACGCGCCGCTCACCTATACCCCCGAGACCTACCAGCGCGATGCCGAGCTCCGCGCCGCCATCAACCGCGGCGAGGGTAACCGCGTCATCACCTATGGCCAGGCCATCACCGAGGCGCTGCGTGAGGAGATGAAGCGCGACGAGCGGGTCTTCATCATGGGTGAGGACGTGGGTCTCTACGGGGGCGCGTATGCGGCCACCAAGGGCCTGTACGAGGAGTTCGGGCCGGAACGGGTGCGCGACACCGCCATCTCCGAGGCTGCCATCGCCGGTGCCGGGGTGGGAGCGGCCATGTCCGGCCTGCGCCCGGTGATCGAGATCATGTACGTGGACTTCACCCCTCTGGCCATGGACCAGTTGGCTAACCAAGGGGCCAAGAACCGCTACATGTTCGGTGGCAAGACAACCGTGCCCCTGGTCATCCGCACCGAGGGCGGGGCCGGGCGCAGCATCGCCGCCCACCACTCCCAGAGCCTGGAGGCCCTGTGGATGCACTTCCCGGGCATCTACGTGGTCATGCCCTCCACGCCCTATGATGCCAAGGGCCTGCTCAAGGCGGCCATTCGCCAGGACAACCCGGTCATGTTCATCGAGCACAAGATGCTCTACCGGGTAAAGGGGCATGTGCCGGAAGAGGACTACATCGTGCCCCTGGGGGTGGCCGATGTGAAGCGGGAAGGCACGGACGTCACCGTCGTGGCCTATTCCCGCATGTTGCACACCGCCCTGGATGCGGCCGAGCAGCTGGCCCAGGAGGGGGTGAGCGTCGAGGTCATTGACCCCCGCAGCCTCAAGCCGCTCGACCTGGACACTATCGTGAAATCGGTGAAGAAGACCGGCCGGCTGGTGGTGGTGACCGAGGCCTACAAGACGGGGGCCTTCACCAGTGAGCTGATCGCCCTGGTGAACGAGGCAGCCTTCGACTGGCTGGATGCCCCTATCGAGAGAGTGTGTGGGGCCGACGTGCCCGTGCCCATGGCTGAGTCCCTGGAGGATGCGGCCATCCCCAACGCTGCCCGGATCGCCGCGGCGGTTCGCAAGGTGATGCGCTAGGAGGCGTCGCGTGGCCACTGAAGTCATCATGCCCAAGCTGGGCCAGACCATGGAGCAGGGCACCATCACCGAATGGTTGGTCGCCGAAGGTCAGCCCGTGCGCCGGGGACAGCCTCTCTTCAAGATCGAGTCCGACAAGGCGGTACTGGACGCCAATGCCCCGGCCACCGGGATCTTGCGCAAGATCCTGGTGCCGCAGGGTGCCTCGGCACCCATCCTCAGCCGGGTGGCCGTGATCGCTCAGGCGGACGAGGATATCTCGGAGTTCCTGGGTGAGGCGCCGGCCGGCGCTCCCTCTGCCCCGGCTGCCCCCGCGGTCCAGGAGGAACCGACGCCCGTGGCGACAACGTCCGAGGCGGTAGCGGACCGCGAGGGCGGGCGAGTGGTGGCCTCCCCGCGGGCACGGCGGCTGGCGCGGCTGGAGGGGGTGAACCTGTCTGCCATCACCGGGACCGGCCCGGACGGCCGCATCGTGGAAAGGGACGTGCAGGCCTACCTGGAGGCCCTGCCCAAGGCTACTCCCGCTGCTCGGGAGGCGGCGCGGACGCTGGGGCTGGACCTGACATCACTGCCCCGCCCCGAGGCCGGCGAGCGGTTGGCACGGGCGGATGTGCTGGGCGCGGCCCAGCCGGTGTCGGCAGCGGAGGCCGGGGACGGCGGGCGGGCTGCACCGGCGCTGGAAGAGGTGCGTCAGCCTCTCACCGGGGTACGGGCACTCATCGCCCAGCGGATGCTTGCCAGCGTGCAGACTACTGCCGCCTTTACCCTGAGCACCGAGGCGGACGCCGGTGCCCTGGTGAGCTGGCGGGAGCGGCTCAAGGCCCAGGCCGGCACCGTCGGCCGCGTCCCCACCTTCAACGACCTGCTGGTGCGCCTCCTAGCCAGGGCCCTGGTGGAGCACCCGAACCTGAACGCTCACCTGGAAGATGGTGAGATCGTACGGACCGCCTCGGTGAACATCGGGCTGGCGGTGGACACGGAGCGAGGTTTGGTGGTGCCGGTACTGCGAGGCGTCCAGAGTCTCACCTTGAGCGAGATCGCCGAAAGCAGCGCAGAGATGGTGGCCAAGGCCCGGGCCGGTCAACTGACGCCGGACGATATGTCGGGCGGCACGTTCACCCTCTCCAACCTCGGCATGTTCGATGTGGACGTGTTCACGCCCATCATCAACGTGCCCGAGGTGGCCATTCTGGGGGTGGGCCGCATCGCCGAGCGCCCGGTGGCTCGCGACGGGGCAGTAGTGGTGCGACCGACGGTGGTGCTGAGCCTCACCGCCGACCACCGGCTGGTGGACGGCGCCCCGGCGGCGCGCTTCCTCCAGCGGGTGAAGCAGCTGATCGAGGATCCGCTCCTGGCGCTGTAGGGGGTGGTGCGGGAAGGGCGGGGACAGAGCCCCGCCCTTCCTGTTTCGGGCATCGCCCCTCTGTCGCCGGGGGCTGAACCCCCCGGCTACCTACGGGAAATCCTGACCATGATCTCCCCGGCGAAGCCTGCCCTGTGGTGGGCTGGTGATAACCTAACCCCCAGCCCCCTCCCTGCGAGGGAAGGGGAGCCGAACACCCCTCCCCGCTCAGGGGAGACCGCCATTTGGCATGGCCAAATGGCGCTGGCTGGGGGAGGGGTCGTCCCTAAGGTCGGGGGCTGAACCCCCCGGCGTCTTCCCAGCCCGCAGGTGCTTCTGTGAAAGGAAGGGCGGGGCTCCAGGCTAGAACCGAGAGCCCCGCCCTTGTTGTTCAGCAGGCGCGGGATGTGGTGATGGATGTAGGGGCGGACGACCCCGTCCGCCCCTACCTGCCCCTAGGTCCGGGACTCAACCTCGTAACGCAACCAGAGGATGTTATCGGGGAACTGCTCCACGTGGGTCAGCCGCAGACCGAGCGGACCCTCCTTGGCGGCGGGGTCGAAGAAGCGGAAGAGCGGACGGGCCTGATCTCCTCCCACCAGGTACGGGTACACCAGCAGGCTGACTTCCTGCACCAACCCAGCCGCGAGCAGAGCAGCGTTTAGCGTGCCGCCGCTGTCCGCGTGTACCAGGCGGCTGCCGAACCGGTCCGCCAGTTCCTCCAGGGCGGCTCGGAGATCCACCTTGTCCTCACCGGCGATGATGGTGTGGACGCGGGACCGGCGCAGGTAGTCCAGGTGCTCGGCCGGGGTAGCCCGGGAGCACAGGGCGACCTGGTCCCTCCAGTAGGGCATGGTGCGCAGCTGCTGCCAGTGACGTACCCGCCCGCGGCTGTCGGTGACCACCAGGAGGGGTCGGGGGTCGTCTGGGTCGGGCTCTGGGCCCTGGTACTCTCCCTCGCCGTCCGGCTGCAGGGAGTCGTCACCGCTCAGGAGCGTGTCCGCCCCGGTCAGGTGGGTATCCGCACCCGACTGAGCGGACAGGGTGTAGTAGAGCGTCGGGTCGGCGGGGAAGCCTTCGATTCGGCCGTCGAGACTCACGAGGTTGCTGATGAACACACGCGGAAGCATGGCACACCTCCAGACAATGACCCGTGAGGCCAACTAGCGAACGCGGCGGGGAAAGGCGCGGAGTATACCACCAGAGGGCGCCGAACGCGCAAATCCGCGATCAGGCGCCGTCATCTCACGCGAAGGCGCCAAGTCACTCGCGTCTTTGCGTGAGACCTCTGGCTGAGCCGCCCGGCGCGACTAGGCGCTCGGTCTAGGGGGTAGTGTATAATCGGCTACCATGCTAAGGGTGAGGCATTATGGAAGCTGAGGGCGTAAAGGTCACCGTGGCCTTCCTGGCCGGCCTGGCCTCGTTTGCCTCACCCTGTGTGCTTCCCCTGGTGCCGGCCTACCTAGGCATGCTCACCGGCCTAAGCTTGGAGGGTTGGGCCTCCCGGCGGGGCCACCTCCTGGCCCATGCAGTTGTCTTCGTCCTGGGTTTCAGCCTCCTGTTCGTGCTCACCGGGGCAGCAGCCACCGCACTGGGCCGAGCGCTGAGCCGGCAGCTTCCCCTGCTTCAGCGCCTGGGCGGGATCGCGCTGGTGGTCTTGGGGCTACATCTGACCGGGGTGATCCGCCTGCCCTTCCTTATGAGGGAGCGCAGCCTCCGGGGGGCGGCCAACCCGGGGATGGGCTACGCGGCCTCCTTCCTCACCGGGGTGTTCCTGTTCACGGGCTGGGTTCCCTGTGTGGGGCCGGTGCTCATGGCCATCTACATGCTGGCCGGGGGTAGCGAGACGGTGGGCCAGGGCGTGATGCTCCTGGGCGTCTACTCGGCCGGGCTGGGGGTCCCGTTCCTGTTGGTGGCCCTCTTTGCCGGGTACATGATCCCTCTCATGCGACGCTTCAGCCGGGCCGCTCACTGGGTCGAGGTGGGCAGCGGCGTGCTGGTGGTGGCAGTCGGGCTGGCAGTCTTTTTCGATGCGCTGACGGTCCTGGCACGCTACGGCAGCTTCCTTGGCCTAGGCTGACCGGGGTGAGGATTCGAGACGGCATGAGGCGACCATCCAGCTCTCAGAGTCCTCTCACTTCCATCGCCCTGATCGGCCTGGGAGTCCTGCTGGTGGTGGCAGGCTACAGCATCTACACCACATTGTGGGGCCCCGCGCGCGTGGCCGCCGAGGTGGGCGCCCGCGCCCCCGACTTCACCGTGCGAGACCTGGAAGGCGACGAGGTGCACCTGTCGGACTACCGGGGCCGGCCCGTCCTCTTGAACTTCCGCACCACGTGGTGCGGATATTGCCGGCAGGAAGCCACCGAACTGCAGGCGGCTCACGAGTCCATTCCCGAGCTGGTGATCTTGGGAGTCTACGTGGACGAGAGCGCGGCCGAGGTAGCCGCCTATCGGGCTGCTGCCGGGCTGACGTTCCCCTCGCTGCTTGACCCGGGAGGAGAGACGGCCCTGCTCTACGGCGTCCACGGCATCCCGCGCAGCTTCTTCCTGGACGCTGGCGGCGTGATCACGGTCGAGCATACCGGGCCGCTCACCGTAGGGCGCATTCAGTCCTACCTCTCCCAGGGGCGGTAGGGCCATGGCGCAAGCTGACCGACCAGCTAGCCCGACGACCGACAGGCAGACGCCCAAGCGGACGATGCCCGCCTGGGAGCGGAGCCTGGTGATCGGGGCTGACCGGGCCATCTATTGGCTGACTAAGCACTGGGCTCTGCTCTTCAATGGTCTCTTCCTGGCGTTCGTGGGCCTGGCCTTTGCCGCGCCCCTCCTGCAGGCGGCGGGGCTGGAGGGTCCGGGCGACCTCTTGTTCCGGCTCTACCGGCGGGTGTGCCACCAGTACCCGGCGCGCTCGTTCTACGTCTATGGCCGCCAGGTGGCGTTCTGCCAGCGGGACGTAGGTGTATACCTGGGGCTGTTCCTGGGCGGCCTGGCTTATGCCGCCACGTCGGGGCGGGTACACCTGAAGAGCGGCCGCGCCTATCTCCTCCTCTTCGTGTGTCCGGTGGCCCTGGACGGCCTCACCCAACTGCTGGGCCTGCGCACGAGCATCTGGCCGCTGCGCCTGGGGACCGGTCTTCTCTTTGGCGTGGGCACTGCCCTCTACGCCTACCGGTTTTTGGCCAAGGGGATGGCCGACACCCGGGAGGAGCTGGAGCAGCGCTTTGGGCCTGGCCTGTGCCGGCTGGGGCGGCGCTGACCGTTCGAGCGGTGGCCGCTTCCTGGTTCCGACCTCGATTGGGGTATTGACACCCCCATACTGCCTCGCCGATACTCTGTCCAGAGCGCTACATCCGCATGAGCCGGCCCCAACGTCGGCCATCCCCGCCCCGGCCAGACAGGCCGAGCAGGCGGCCCATCCGCCAGAGGAGAGGACTATGTCCAGGGTGAGAGTGTCTCGGCGCGAGTTCGTTTTGTTGTCCGCCGTCTCCGCGACGACGGCAGTGGTTTCGGCCTGTGGTGGGGCAGCCCCCAGCGCCCCAGCCGAGCCAGAAGCCACCAGTGCCCCGGTAGGCGCCACCGCCCCGGCGGAGGCAGCCCCCGGTAAGTACCAGGAAGCGCCTTCGCTGGCAGCGCTCGTCGCTGAAGGCAAGCTGCCGCCAGTGGAAGAGCGGCTTCCCAGCGAGCCGCTGGTGGTAGAGTGCCTGGAGGAGATCGGCCAGTACAGCGACGACCTGCACCGAGTGCTGACCGGCCCGGCTGACATGTCGGGGTACTACCACATGGTGGTGGAGGCCTTCAGCCGCTTCGACTACAGCTCCGGCGAACTCAAGGTGATCCCGAACGTCGTCAAGGGGTGGGACATCGAGGAAGACGGGGCGGTCTACACCTTCTACATGCGCAAGGGCATGAAGTGGTCCGACGGCGCGCCCTTCACCGCGGACGACATCATGTTCTGGTACGAGGACGTCGCCCTGAACGAGGAGATCTCACCGGTGTTCCCGGGCTGGCTGAGCGTGGCCGGGGAGCCGGTGGTGATCGAGAAGGTAGACGACTACACCGTCAAGTTCCGGTTCGCTCGGCCCTATGGCATCCTCCTCGAGGTGATGGGGTTCCGCGGCGAGGGCATCCTCGTTCCTAAGCACTACCTCTCCCAGTTCCACCCCAAGTATGCCGATGCCGACGAGCTGGCGGCCAAGGTCAAGGAGGCCGGGTTCGAGAACTGGTACGAGCTCTTCGCCAACCGAAACGACGCCGGCAGCAACCCGGACCGGCCGGTGCTCTATGCTTGGAAGGTGGAGACCCCGTTCCCTGGCCAGCGCATGGTCTCGGTGCGCAACCCCTACTACTGGAAGGTGGACACCGAGGGCAAGCAGTTGCCGTACTTCGAGCGGTTGGTCAGTGACCTGGCCGAGAACAACGAAGTCATCATGATGAAGGCCATTGCCGGTGAGGTGGACATGCAGTACCGGCACATGGGCTTCGCCAACTTCTCCCTGCTCAAGGAGAACGAGGAGAACGGTGACTATCGTGTGCGGGAGTGGGTCGGCGGCCCCTTCCCCTGCATCTACGTCAACCAGAGCGCCATGGACCCGGCCCAGCGGGAGGTGCTGGCCAACAAGGACTTCCGGCATGCGCTGTCCTATGCCATCAACCGGGATGAGTGCAACGACCTGTTCTGGCACAGCCTCGCCATCCCCGGGCATCCTTGCGCCGGGCGCGGCGACCCCTTCTGGAAGGAAGGCTTCGGGGAGACGGCCATCGAGTACGACCCAGACAAGGCCAATGAGCTGCTGGACAGCATCGGGCTGGACCAGCGCGATGCCGACGGCTACCGGTTGCGCCCGGATGGGCAGCGACTGCGGTTGCTGATGGAGGCCTATCCCAGCGAGATGGGTGTGCCCGCCATCGACATCTTCAGCCAGGTGGCCATGTACTGGCAGGCGGTGGGCATTGACGCCCAGGCTAAGGAGATCGAGCGGTCACTGTGGAGCCAGCGGGTGATGGCCAACGAGATGGACATGCCCGCCTATGACATTGACAAGATCCTGTGGATGCTCGATCCGGGTTGGTATGTGCCCTATGGGTTCTGCTATTGGGCGGGAGCCTTCGCTCAGTGGCAAGCCACCGGTGGCCAGGCCGGCGAAGAGCCGCCTACGGAGATCAAGGAGATCATCGAGTGGTACGACCTGCTGCGCGAGGAAGCCGACCCTGAGAAGAGGTTGGAGTGGGGCCAGAAGATCCTCGAGCGTCACAACGAGATGATCTACGTCATCGGGGTGTGCAACATTGACCTGCAGCCCTGCGTGGTGAAGAACGACATGGTCAACGTGCTGGAGAATGGTTTGGCAGTGCCGGCCATCCGCCAGGAGGGGTTGACCTGGCCGTTCCAGATGTGGCGCCGGGCCTAAGCGCCCTTCGATAGCTGGATACGACGGCGGCCCCCGGGCCGCCGTCGTCGCTTTCTGGGGGCTTGGCAGGAGGGAGACGGTGGGGACCGACGAGCCCCAGCGAGCTGGCTGGGACGAGTTGCAGCGAGATATGGCTCTTCGCACTAGCCTGGTGCTCGGGCTGATCGCTTGGTATGGGTGGTACCGCGCACTGGTGGCGCCTGTGTGGGACGGGCGCGTGGTGGTGGTGTTGCTCCTGGCAAGCACCGCCTGCCTGGCCCCGGTGCTGTGGTCACGGCTGAGGGGGACCTGGGTGCATGGGGTGCAGATCGCGGCCTCGGTGGTGGCGGCGCTTATGTGCCACGCCCTGTTGGGCTATCCGGTGGCGTTGCTATTCCTGGCGGTGCCGCTGCTCCACGCCGCTTTGGTGCTTCCTGCCATGCTGTCTGTGCTCTTGACGCTGGGCGTGGTAGTAGCGGTGGGCCAGGTGGGGCCGGCGCCTGCTGAGCCGCTCTGGGCTTATCGTGCGCTCTACCTTTCTGTCTCCGGGCTGGGGCTTCTTCTGGCGAGTGCGCTTCGGGGGGCGCTCAAGGACTCTTGGAAGCACATTGGCATGACTGGGGATCTGGTTCGGGAAGTGCAGGCCCGCCAGGAAGAGATCAACCGGCTGAACAAGGCTCTGAAGGTCTCCAATGGCCTGCTGAAGCGCAGCCTGTCTGAGTTGGCGCTGGCCACCCGAGAAGCGGAGGAGGCTCGCCACCTCAAGGAACGCTTCGCCACCACGGTCAGCCACGAGTTGCGCACGCCTCTCAACATCATCCTTGGGTTTGTGGACGTGATGCAGCAGTACCCGGAGGCCTACGGGGACGTGAACTGGACACCCTTGCTGCGGCGGGACCTGGGCGAGATCCAGCGAAGCGCGCGCTACCTGTCCTCTCTGGTAGACGACATCCTCGACCTGGCGCGGATCCAGGCTCTCAAGATGCCGATTCGCCGGGAGCAGACGGACCTGGGCGCCCTCGTGGAGGAGGTAGTCGGACTGGCGCGCCGGCTGTTGCTGCACAAGCCTGAGGTGCGCCTGTGGGCAGATGTCCCAGAGAGCTTCCCCAGCCTTCACATAGATCAGACCCGCATCCGCCAGGTACTGCTGAACCTGCTGGCCAACGCTTGCCGGTTCACGACGGAAGGGGAAATCGCGGTACGGGTGACACCGGGGCCGGAGGAGGTCACGATATCGGTCTCGGATACGGGCTCCGGCATCGCCCCCGACCAACTGGAGGCGATCTTCGAGGAGTTCCGTTCGGACTCTGACCGGGTTCTGGCCGAGAGTGAGGGGGCGGGCAAGGGCCTAGGGCTGGCCATCGCAAAGCACTTCGTCCAGATGCACGGAGGAAAGATCTGGGCGGAGAGCACCGTGGGCCGGGGAAGCACCTTCCATTTCACCCTGCCGCTGGGGGAAAAGCGGGTTGTGCCTTTGCCCCCACCGTCCGCCCAGGATATGCCCAGGTCCACAGTTGAGCCGCTCCTGGTGCTGGTGGACGAGGGCGAGGAGGGACGGGCCTATCTGGAGCGACACCTGGAAGGCTACCAGGTGCAGACGGCCCCGGACCTTGTGTCCGCACGCAAGCTGACCCAGGAGGCGCATCCCCAGGCGATCGTGGTCAACGTGCCCCCGCTGCCGGAGGGGGCCACACAAGCTCCTTTGCCGCCCATCTTGCCCGAGCCGGTGCCAGTACTGCAGTGCTCCTTGCCCACGGGCAGCCGGGCGCTGGAGCAGCACCTTTTCGACGACTGGCTGGTCAAGCCCATCACGAGCGAGAAGCTGCTGGGAGCCCTGGCCCGCTTCCCAGAGGCTCGCCGCGTGTTCGTGGTGGATGACGACCGTAGCTTCGTGCGCTTGGTGCGACGAATACTCGGGACGATGCCTGGGCGGTATGAAGTGGCCTGGGCCCACCACGGGGAGGAGGCGCTCTCTGCCCTGCGGGAGCACGGCGCGGACGTGGCTTTGCTGGACATTGCCCTGCCCGGGCTAGACGGCCGGGCCATCGCCCGGGCTCTGCGGCAGGCACCCGATGGGCGGTCCCCCGCCCTGATAGCGGTGACGGCGGTTCAACCCGGGCTGGAGGGTCCTGCTGTGAACCCGCGCACCTTTGCCGTGACTTCCAGCGTAGGGTTCAGCGAGGGGGACACGCTGGAGCTTATCCGTGCCTGCCTGGCGCGCCTCAAGCCAGTTTACGGGCTCGAACCGCCTGGTTCAGAGCTTGAAGCAGAGCCGGACGAGATAGAGGCTTGGTGAGGTAGGCGCTGGCACCCAGGGCTGACCCCAGGGCGGGATCATCCACCACCGAACAGATGATGACCGGGATATCGCGTGTGCGCTCGTCCATCTTTAGGGCCTGGAGCACACGCCAGCCATCGGTCTCCGGCATCATGATATCTAGGAGCACCGCCTCCGCTCGGATGGTGGCGACCAGGTGCCCAGCTACCCTCGGGCTGGGGGCCAGGGTGGGCTGCCACTCGGTGTTGGCCAGGTACCTTTGATAGAGGGCGAAAGCGGCGGGGTTGTCCTCCACGACCAGGACCCGCCGGTCTCCGCAGCGGGGGAGGACCAGGCTCAGGCAGCGCTCCCCGTCCGCTCCCGAGAACTCGTACGCGTAGCCCTGCGCCTGTGCCACCTGCAAGGCTGACTCCAACAGATCGGCGCGGGCCAATTCCCCCTCGGCCCCGACCGGGAGGATGAGCGCGATGTGATTCCCCCGCACGTCCAACCGAACCTCGATATCAGAGGAGTGAGCACTCTGGACGAGGGCACTGAGCAGTTGGGTGATGATCTCGCCCAGGACTCCGGGAGTGGCGCTGATCACCGCTTCGCCGTCGGGCTCGCGGAACTTGAGGCCCACGCCCCGGGTGGTGGCCAGGGGGGCAATGGTGGCCATGGCGTCGCGGACGGCTTGCGCGAGGTTGACGCGCTCGGGGCTGATGGTAAGGGTGCTGATCTCGTCGGCCAAGGAGTCGGCGCGCTGGTCCTGCTCCTGGCTGGCAAGGCGCTGCGAGAGGATCTCACAGAGGCGCTCCTCGCCCCAACGCAGGTCGCGATAGACCTGGCGAGGGCTGAGGGAAAGCTCGTCGGCGATCTCCTCCACGGACATGGCCGAGAGGTAGCGCATCGAGATGCACTCGTGGGCGCGAAACTCGGAGGCGGAGGGCGCGACCCTGCCGGCGGGGCGCAGGGCCTCGATGGCGTCCAGGAGGAGGCGACGCAGGGTGGCGCCAGCCTGACCGGACCTCAGGCCGATGGTGCTGGCCAGGGCGGTACGCTCAAGCTCCGCCGGGTCGTAGAGGCACATAAGGGCTTCGTGTATGTCGTCTTTGGACAGCATAGGCACAAGTATCGGCACTGCCCTCATGGAGTCCAGGTGAGTGACAGACTTGGTCACTGGGTTGTCAGGCAACTGCTGGCGAGGGTCATTATACTGGGCGAAGCTGAGTGCGTGCCACGCGTGTTCCCTGGTAATCAAGTCCAAAGTTTCTAGGGACGGAGGAGGTCATAGTGGAGAAGAAGCTCCGCATGTCAAGAAGGGCCCTTCTGCAGGCTATGGGTGTAGCTGGGGGAGCAGCGGTGCTTGCCGCTTGCGCACCGGCGACTTCGCAGAGTGGGGGGCAGGCGCCGGCTGGAGACGAGCCCGCTGGAGGCAGCGGTGCCCCGGCCGCAGCAGAAGCCAGCGGCGAGTTCAGCATGTGGGTTTTCCCATTGGGGCAAGACGACATGGCGTCGCTTTGGCAGCCGTTGATCACGCGGTTTGCGTCGGCCTATCCCAACATAACCCCCAATATTGAGCTGCTGCCGTGGGACGGGCGTCGGGAGAAGATGCTTACCGCCTTTGCAGGCGGTGAGGCGCCGGCGATGGCGTATGTCAACACCGACACGGTCTCCCTGTTCGGGATGAATGGCTTGCTGCTGCCCCTGGACGACATCATCCCTGCCGAAGCCTGGGACGATATGGCCGGTGACCTAAGCATCGGTCTGAGCTGGGGCGGCAAGAGGATCATGTATCCCTGCCTTCTGCTCGCCACGGGCGAGCTCTACAACAAGGGGCTCTGCCAGGAGATAGGGTGGGACCCAGAGAAGGCCCCTTACACCTGGGACGATATCCGGGCAATTGGTCCCATGGCTAAGGAAAAGGAGCTATACACCACCCAGCTTTCGACTGCCGACTGGGAGACGTTCATCGACCGGGTATGGCAGGCCGGCGGCAGTATCTTCGACCCCGACGTCACCAAGGTCACCCTGAACTCCGACCCGGTAGTCGAGGTTGTGGAGTTCTACAAGCAGCAGTTTGAGGAGGGATGGGTACCCAAGGAAGGAGCAGTAGGAACAGGGGCCGAGGCCTCTGCGGCGTCAACCGTCAACCACTGGATTGACAAGCGATCGGTCATGAGTGGCCGGGGGAATGCGGATATCACCACCAATACGTCCAATCAGGCCCCGGACATTGACTACGACATCGTGCCGACCGTCAAATACAAGGAGCAGGTGCAGACTGGTGGCGCCGGATGCTGGGGGCTCTTCGCGAACGCCAAGGGCACCGAGGCGGCAAGGGTCTGGCTCAACTGGCTGATCGAGCCTGAGCAGCAAGGGTTCTACGGCTCCGTCACCAAGTTCGCCCCGCCTCGCAAGTCGGCGTACGACTTCTGGGCTGCGGAGCCCATGCCGCGCAAGTGGTACGAGATTCGTCTGCCGTACCTCCGGATGAACCAGGACGTCACCTACTTCTACAATGAGTCAGCAGTAGTGTGGCGACCGCACCTCCAGGCCGCCGTGCTGGGCATGGAGACAGTGGAGGAAGCGCTGGAGACGGCGACGGCAGAGATCCAAGTCTTCGTTGACGAGTGGAACGCCACTCGTAAGTGATCGAGGCACTCAAGGGCCAGTACAGCCGTGGGAAGCCACGCCTGTACTGGCCCTTGGCCGAGCGCCCTTAGGCGGAGTAGCCTGGATGACAAGAGGTTCCCTGACTGCTGGCGACACTGGCCGCAGTGCTGTCCTAGCGCGCCCTCAGTCACTCGCTGCACGGGTCGCGCGCCGGATACGCAAAGAGGCCATATGGTACGCCTTCGTGGCCCCGAACATCGTGACCTTCTTGGTGTTTACTCTCTTCTCTTGGGGGTTTCTGGTCTACCTAAGCTTCCATAGCTGGAGCCTAGTGGGGGCCAGAGAGTACGCCGGGATCGCCAATTACCAACAGATGCTCGGTGATCGGATTCTGCACCGGGCAATCACCAACACGATCAGCTACGCACTCATGTTCGTGCTACCGGGTGCTGCTCTATCGCTGGGCCTGGCCATCCTGGTCAACCAAGGCTTGCGAGGTATGCACCTCTTTCGGGCGATATACTACCTGCCGGTAGTCACGTCCATAGCCGTGATCGCCCTCATATGGAAGTTCATCCTGCTCCCCAACGAACAAGGCATCCTCAACTACATTCTCGGGTTCATCGGCGTGGGGCCATACGAGTGGCTGCTGAACCGCACCCTCGCTATGCCCGCCATCACGGCCATGTCGATCTGGAGTAGTGCTGGCTACTACATGGTCCTGTGGTTGGCGGGCCTACAGGCCGTGCCGGAGGAGTACTACGAGGCGGCGCGTATGGACGGGGCCGGGAAGTGGCAGACCTTCCGACACGTCACCCTGCCGCTGCTCAAGCCGACTGCCATCTTCATCATCATGATATCCATGATCGGCGCCTTTCAGGTCTTCGGCCCGCAGTACATGCTGACCGGTGGCGGTCCCTTCTACGCCACCACGACCATGGTGTTCTACATCTGGCAGCAGGCCTTCAACTTCTACCGGATGGGGTATGCGGCCACCATATCCATCCTGCTCTTCGTGATGATCCTCATTGTGTCGCTGATACAGAGGCACTACCTTGGCTGGTCTGAATCCATCCTCTAGGGGGACTGCTAGCGTGATGACATCTATCCACGTCAGGAAGCACTCCCCGGGCTATCGGTTACGCATGGCGATAACCACGGTGCTCACCTACGCGCTGTTGCTGGTCATCGGAGCTGCTCTGGCCGGGCCCTTCTTGGTGATGATCTCGGCATCCCTCCGGGGTAACCTGAGCTACATGACCTTTCCTATGAGCCTCATCCCGCCCGAGCCCAGCCTGCAGAACTACGCTCGTCTGATGGAACAGACGATGATCGGGAAGTGGGCCTTCAACAGCCTCTTCGTGGCGACCAGTGTCACCCTTCTGCAGGTGCTCACGTGCTCAATGGCGGCCTATGCTTTCGCTCGCGGGAGCTTCACGGGCCGGGAAGTGATCTTCTGGATATTCATGGGCACCTTGATGGTACCGGGGACGGTGACCATCGTTCCCCTGTTCCTGATTCTGGCCCGGTTCGAGTGGGTAGACACCTACGCCGCCCTGGTTATCCCGGCTGCCACCTCCATATTTGGCACGTTCCTGCTCCGGCAGTACTTCCTCACCATTCCCACGGACTATGACGCTGCCGCGACCATAGATGGTGCCGGACCGGTTCAGATCTTCTTCCGTGTCATTCTGCCCTTGGGGAGGCCCGCCTTAGCCACCCTGGCCACCCTCACGTTCCTGGGACAGTGGAATGACTTCCTCTACCCGCTGATCGTCACCACGAAGGCAGCCATGCGCACCCTGACCGTGGGGCTGGCCACGATGGTGGTCCAGGAGGGCGGAGCCGGTGTTCAGATGGCGGCTGCCACCGTCACCTTCATGCCCACGTTCCTCCTCTTCGTGCTGATGCAGCGCTACGTGGTCCAGGGCATAGCCCTGAGTGGGGTGAAGGGCTAGTTGGAGCCAATCGCCTGTCCGCAATCCCCTGAGGGTGGAGGTGTCAATGGCTAGGTACGTCACCGTAGGCAGTGTGTCTTGCGCTCCCAGTGATCCGTATGCCGAGTTGGACGCGCGGCTGGAGCAGGCGGCCCTTTACGCCACCCGCGCTGCTCGGATGGGGGCTGACATCGTCGTCTTCCCCGAGGTGTTCCCCCACATAGGTGCGCCCAGGACCGACTGGGAGCAGGTGCCGGAGGAGGTGCCTGGCAAGACCACTGAGTTCATGGCTCAGGTTGCCCGTGACAACCACATGTATGTCATCTGGCCTCTGTATCAGCGCAGCGACGGTCTCATCTTCAACTCGTCCGTGCTGCTGGGGCGCGACGGCAACGTGGAGGGCATCTACCACAAGATGTTCCCGACCATCGGTGAGATCGAAAGGGGCATCGTGCCGGGCACAGAGGCCAGGGTCTTCGACACCGACTTCGGTCGTATCGGGATGGCCATCTGCTTCGATCTGAACTTCCGGCCCATCATGGAAGGGCTGGCACAGAACGGGGCGGAGATCATCTTCTTCTCCTCTATGTACCGAGGTGGGCTGCAGCTGCAGGCCTGGGCGCATGAGCTGCGGCTGTACATCGTGTCGGCGATCGGTGCCGAGCTGGGGCAGATCGTGGACATGAGCGGTAAGGTGCTGGGTGAGTCAACCTACGAGGCGGTCATCACTCGGCGACTCAACCTGGACCGTCGGCTGCTGCACATGGACCTGAACTGGGACAAGATGGACGCCATGTTGGAGAAGTACGGAACGGACATCTCGTTCGAGTACTTCACCCGTGAGGGCAAGTACACCGTGGCCTCCGAGAGCGACGACATCAGCGTGGATGAGATGATTCGCGAGTTCGGTCTGGAGGAGCAACCCCAATACTTCAGCCGAGCGATGCGAGTGCGCGAAGAGGCCCTGGAGCGCGTCAGGCGAGGAAAGCCCTAGCATCCCTGGGCAGGTTTCGCTACACCCCTCCCGCGCCTGGGCGCTGACTGCGCCTGGCCTGACATCCGTCTTCCCCTAGCGCGACTGCAGCTCGTGCGGTATCATCTGCCGGTGTTGGCTGCAATCGCGCTTGGGGACGGCCTGCATCAGCCGGGCCCAGCGGGGGGAAAGCATGGTCATCGTCGACTCGCACGCTCACCTCAAGCACGGTGATGCCCTGCGCACCGAATACACGGCCGAAGAGGTCGTGCATGCCATGGACGGCGCCGGCATCTCCCGAGCGGTCGTGTTTGCCATGTCCACCACCACCTGCCGCGCCGGCGAGATGGCCGGCGACGCCGCCCGGCGCTACCCCGACCGCCTGATTCCCTACGCCTATGCCCTCCCCCACTACGCCTATCCCGTGGTG
>JBMNTK010000006.1:0-39066 GCA_050945695.1 Anaerolineae bacterium
CTCCGCCAAATGGCGGGGGTGAGGGCCTACTCTGCCCTCCCTTTTCAGGGGAGGGGCCGAGGGAGGGGTCACCTCTTGACACTCCGCTGACCTTGGGCTTATATGGACGCAATTGTGGCCCCAGCCCGGGCACGAGCGCAGGGAGGTTTGCGGTGGGTTCAGCTAAAGTGCTGGTCGTGGATGACGACCCCGACTTCGTCGAGATAACGCGCACCGTCCTCCAGGCGCACGGGTTCCAGGTCACCAGCGCTGCCAGCGGCCGCGAAGCCCTCGAGGCCATGCGCCAAGACCCGCCGGATGTCGTCATCATGGATGTGATGATGCGCGGGGCCACCGAAGGCTACGAGATCAGCCACCTCATGCGCCAAGACGAACGCCTGGCCAGCATACCCGTCCTCATGGTCTCCTCCATCATGGACAGCTCGATGGCCGACCAGTTCCCCACCGACGACTACCTGCCGGCAGAGGAGTTCCTCACCAAGCCCGTGAGCCCGCAGACGTTGGTGGAACGGGTGCGCGCCCTGGTCAAGCCTTAGCTTATGTCCAGACAGCCCCGGGTGCCCGAGCATCGCATCCGTGTGGGCGGGGTCCTACACTGGTCCAACCTCGCTCGCATTGGGGTGATGGACGTGCCCGACCGGCCCGGGGTGGCCGCCGAGGTGTTTGCTGCCCTCGGGGAGCGCGGGATCAACGTCCCCTTCATCGTCCAGTCCGTGGACCTGCACGGCCACACCAACATCATCCTCTGTGTCGCCATGGCGGACTTGAGCCTGGCCTCCGAGACTCTGCGCGCCCGCCAGTCCAGCCTGGGGGCCGCTGCCTTCACCGAGGACCCAGGGGTGGCCCTGGTGTCTGTGTTCGGCCCTGACTTCCGGGACCGACCGGGGATCGCCGCGGCGGTGTTTTCGGCCCTGGCCGAGGCAGATATCAACATCCTGGCCATAAGCACCTCCATCTCCACGGTCTCCTGCCTGCTGCGCCAGCAATTCCTGGAGAGAGCCCTGCAGGCACTGGAGACCGCCTTCGTGCTCCCTTGACGCTCCCCGGCGGTTCCTCCCTGGCAGTAAGCCCGGGGCCGCCCGACGCGGGCTCTACTCAGCCGGCCGGTGCCGGCCGGCTGGGCGAGCGAGAGCGTTTGCTGGCTAGCACCTTCGAGCACCTGGAGCTGCTGCGGCGCACCCGCTGGCAGCTGGTGCTGCGCTGGGTCGCGGTCACTCTGGTCTTTGGCGCGGTAGTGCTCACTGCCCTGGTGTTCCCCGGAGTCCTGCCCACCGGACGTCTGCTAGCCATCCTGGCGCTCCTGGTCGTCTCCAACCTGGCCGTGATGCGCGCCCTCATACCCCGCCTGCAGCGGGGCCAGTGGCGCTTGGGCCCGGAGGCCCTGATCAAGGGCCAGATCGCGGTGGACTTGTCGGTCTACACCGTGTTCCTGCATTGGACGGGCGGGGCCGAGAACCCCGCTTCCGTCTTCTACGTGTTACAGGTGATCATCGCCGGGGTCCTCCTCTCCGAGCGCTGGGCCTTCCTCGCCGCTGGCGCTTCCTCTCTGCTCTGTGGCGCCGTGTTTCTGTTGGAGTACACCGGCGTCCTGCCCCACGTGCACCTGACCGGGATCATGGATCCAGAGCTGTACACCCGTCCGGCATTTCTTCTGCTGGAGTGGGGGGTGCTCACCAGCGCCCTGTTCGTGGCCGCCTACCTAGCCAGCGCCATCGTCCAGCGGATGCGCGCCCGAGAGCGAGAGCTGTTCCAGTCCAACCTGTCCTGCGAGGTCCGCTCCGGGGAATTGGCCCAGGCCAATCGGCGGCTCCACGAGATGGCCGTCGCCCGTGATACTCTACTGCGCTACGTCACCCACGAGCTGCGCGCCCCCGTGGGCGCCATTCAGAGCTACCTGCGGCTCCTGCGGGAAGGCTACATCGAGCCGGAGCGGGTTCCAGAGGTGGCCCTGAGGGCGGAGAAGCGGGCCGAGGAGGTGCTGATCCTCATCCGGGACCTGCTTGACCTGGGCCAAGTGGAGCAGGCTCAGGCCCTCGAGGGCCGAGAGCGGGTGAACCTGGCGGACTCGCTCATGGAGGCGGTGGACATGCTCCGGCCCAGCGCAGCCGCTAAGCGTGTGTCGCTGGAGGTAGACGTGGCCCCCGGGCTGCCCACCGTCTTTACCAACCCCCGCCACCTGGCCCTGGTGTGGAATAACCTCATCAGCAATGCCATCAAGTACACGCCGCCCGATGGCCGGGTGCTCGTCAGGCTCCAGGAAACGGGAGAGCACCTTTTGGCCGAGGTGAGCGACACCGGCATCGGGATATCGGAGGAAGACCGGGAGCGCATCTTCGGGGAGTTCTTCCGCAGCGACTCCGCCCGCCGCTTCGACCCCCACGGGACGGGGCTGGGGCTCACCATCGTGCAGCGGGTGGTGAGCATGTACGAAGGCGAGGTGACGCTGGACTCAGTGGAAGGGAGAGGCTCGACCTTCCGAGTGCGGCTGCCGATGCAGAACCTGCGCGCCAGTTGCCCCCTGCCCAGCCCTCAGGAGCGCCCCGGACAGCTGCCCCGCACCTTGGTGTAGCGAACCAGCATGCAGATGACGCTGATAGGGTGTCCTATCAGCGTCATCTGCGGCTGCCTGCAGTTACGACTGGCGCATGAAGTACTGAGCCGGCACAACGTTGGCCGGGCTGTGCACCGCATCCTCGTTGCCGATGGGATACTCGGGCACGTTGCGGAAGTTGTTCTTCACGATGACGATGCCCTTGGACATGGGCGTGGCCCCGACGGTGCCGATCGTCCAGAGGTTAGCCAGGTTGATGCGGAAGATCTCCCGGGCCAGCTCATCGCGCGTGGCCTCATCGGGCTCGACCGTGGCCTCGTCCAGGACATCGAGCACCCGCCGGAAGTCGCCCTCGGGCTCGATCCCCTGCTGGCCGCCGGTGCTATACCAGATGCCGGACAGCGGACCGATACGGCTGACGCTGGAGTAGGGGCAGGTCCAGTACGGGTAGATGAGGACGTGTCCGTTGCCGCCCGTCTCCCACACGGCCACCTGGTGTTCACCCGCCTGCATGCGCGTGTAGT
Organism: Anaerolineae bacterium; assembly: GCA_050945695.1. Classification (GTDB taxonomy): domain Bacteria; phylum Chloroflexota; class Anaerolineae; order DRVO01; family DRVO01; genus Ch71. The sequence goes on from JBMNTK010000006.1 coordinate 3,076, forward strand.
GCAGCGAGCGCTCCTCGATGCCGGTGCTGGCCTTGATGCCGATGCGGTTCCAGTAGTCCCGCGCCAGCTCACCGGTGTCGGGCCAAGGGCCAAACTGGTCCACGGTGGCGATGAAGATGTCTATGGCCTGGCCATCGGGCCCCAGACGGAAGCCGTCGGCGTCCCTCTCTGTCAGACCTAGCTCATCCAGCATCTGGTTGGCGCGGTCGGGGTCGTACTCAATCCAGACCTTCTCCATGCCCTCTTCGTAGTACTTAGACTCCCGAACCGGGGCCATCTGGCGCGGCTCGCCCAGCCCGAGGAAGGCGGAGTTCCAGATCTCATCGCGGTCCATGGCGATGGAGAGGGCCTGGCGGAACTCCACCGTGCGCAGCAGATCGCCCACCACCTTCTGATGCTCGCTGGCGCCGTCCTGCTGGCCGGCGTTCTGGTTGATCATGAGCCCGGCATCGCAGCCACCGGAGCTGGGCCACTGGATGACGCGGTAGCCGCCCTGCTCCTGCCCCTCGATGAAGAGCGGGAAGTTCATGATATTAGTGTGCCGGTCCTGGTAATCGAGCTCACCGGCGATGGCCATGAAGTTGAGCACCTCGGTGCTGGTGACGATCTCGATCTGGTGGCCGTCAATGTAGGGCAACTGCTGGCCGGCTTCATCCACCGAGAAGTAGTAGGGGTTGCGCTCGTAGATGCGCGGGTTGGCCTCCGGGTCGTTCATGAGCTTCCAGGGGCCCAGGGTGGGACGGTCCGGGTTGGCCTCCCGGTTGTTGCGGTTCCCGAAGTACTGGAACCAGCTGTCGAAGCCGGCCGCATCGGCTGCCGCAGCCAGCTCGTCGGGGTCGGTGTACTTGGGGTGGAACTGCTCCAGGTAATGCCGGGGGTGAAGCATTCCCCAAGACTGGTTGGCGACCCACTCGAGGAAGGTGCCGTAGGGGTGGGCGAACACGAACTTCACCGTGTAGTCGTCCACCTTCTCCAGCCGGCCCAGCTCGCCCTTGGTCTTGAGCCAGTTGGGCTTGGTGGGGGAAAGCTCGTCGTTGAGGACGATGTCCTCGTACCAGAAGACCAGGTCATCGGCGGTGAAAGGCTCGCCGTCCGACCACTTGGTGCCCTCGCGCAGGAAGAAGGTGAACTCGTTGCCCTCCTCGTTGACCTCCCAGCCCTTGGCCAGGAAGGGCACCACCGAGTTGCCGTCAATGCTGAAGTTGAGCAGCCCCTCGAAGCTATAGTAGGGCATGACGCCCACGCTCACGTTGGCGTGGTGCCAGATCCCACCGTACTGCCCGATCTCCTCGACCACGGGCTGGACCAGGGGCTCCGCCGGCAGGCGCTCATCCACCGGGGGAAGCTTACCCGCCTCCACCAGGGCAGCGAGCATAGGCGCCTCGGTGTACTTGCCAGGAGCGGCTACCGCGGCTGCGGGGGCGGCAGTAGCCTCCGGAGCTTGGGTCGGGGCGATGGTGGCCTCAGGGGCCTGCGTCGGCGCGGCAGTGGCCTCCGGAGCTTGCGTGGGAGCAGCAGTGGCTTCGGGAGCCTGAGGCGGGGTCGGCGTGGCTGCGCCACAGGCGGCAAGTGCGGCCGCCGACCCAGCCAAGGCGCTGACGTGCAGGAAGGTTCGTCGGTCAATCCTAGGCGAAACCATCTCTACCTCCTTCTTGGGTAGCCGGCTCCAGGAACTACCTGGCCGGTCGGGTACGAACGGCAGCAGGCTCAGGGCACCTTGCCCAAGTAGCTCCCTAGATGACCCCGAACATGCTGTCGGAGACGACCTCTATGGTGCGGCTGTCCACCCGGGTGACGTTGCCGGCATGCGTGCTCATGGCCGCGTCGGCGGAGGACTCCAGCTTATACTCCGTCCGCATCCGGTAAGGGGGCTCGAACACCAGCGGCTGCACCTCGTGGATGTGGCGCACCGCATCCTCGGCCGCCTGCCGGATGAGCTCGCGGGCCTTGGCCGGGTGCAGGCTGAGGGCGGCGTTTCGGCTCAGTCCCTCCTTGACCGCCACCGTGCGCACCTTCTCGCCTAGCACGCGTTTGGCCTCCTCGGTAGCAGCCTTGTCACCGGTCACCAGCACCACCGGCACCCCCAGGCTGCCGGCACAGGCGGCGTCAATGGCGATCTCCCCAACCTGCACGCCATTGAGCCACATGTTGTGAATGCCCACCGAGGACTCGGTGTGGGAAAGTATGCCTCCTTCAGTACCGGCCATGGCGTGATAGCCGATGAGGAACATGGCATCGAAGCTGGGGTCGAGGGCCGGCAAGTGCCGCCACCGTGGCTTGCCTATCACGATGCGCACCTCGGGGTGGAGCTGGTCGTAGAGCAGGCTCAGGCCGGGCCCGTGGCAGTCATCCACGATGATCTCAGTGGCACCGCCGGCCAGGGCACCCTCCACGGCAGCGTTGACTTCACTGGTGAGCATGCGCTGGGCCAGTGCATGCTGAGGGTTCTGGGGCCCAAGCGGCTCACCGGCCTTCCCCACCACCGCGGCTACACCTTCGAGATCCGTCATTATGTAGATCTTCATGCAGCGACTCCTCTACGTCTGCTCCATTGCCGCCAGCACTTCGTCCACCTCGGGATCACCGGCCAGGAGAGACAGCGCCTCGCGGAGGGCCTTGGCCTTGATCCGATCGCGCTCCCGCCGGGCCAGGGCCAGCACTTCCGGGATCAAGTGGGTGTGCCGGCCGGCAACGATCATGGTGACCAGGTAGCGATAAGCATCGCTAAGCCGCGTCTCCCGCAGAAAGCTCACCAGGAACTCGGCCTGCTCGCGCCCTGCCTCGTGCCCCAAGATCAGGTCGAACAGCCCCACCAGGATGATCTCGTTTTGGGAGTCGGCGTAGCGCTCCACCAGCCCGGGCAGAAGGGACCGGGGAAGGGCCGTCAGGTTCCGCAAGCACTCCCCTACCACCTCTGAGCGCACCCCCTCGGGGGCCATGACACAAGCATACAGGGGCAGCGTCTGACCCTGCGCGGCCAACACCCGAACGGCAGTCACCCCCGGCTCGCCGGACATGGTCGAGTTGTGCTCATCGGCCAGCAGCCGTGCGGCGTGATAGCCGGCCAGGGACGGATCTAGCTCCTCCAGGGTCACCAGGGCAGCTGCCCGCAGCGACGCCGTCCCTTCCACCCGGCCCGGCGGGGGAAACTCGTAGGCCAGGAGAGCGCGCTCCAGCAGGGGGATGTCGTCGCTCCTGGCTAGGTGGCGCAGGGCCTGCAGGAGGGCGGTGCGCACGTAGCCGCCGGCATCACGTTTGTAGGGGTCGGCGGCGTAGTAGTCGTAGATCCGGGTCAGTGTGGTGCGCTCGTCCTCGTTGGGCTCGGCGGCAAACTCCTGCAGGGCCTCCCGGCTGGCGCTGGCATAGGGTTCTGCCTTGAGGATCTCCAGCGCTCGCAGCAGCCTTTCTTTGTCGTACTTGGCTCGCCCCCTGGCTCTCATTCGGTCTCCAGCACCACTACCGTGTCCACGGGATCGGGAGCGCTATCCGGGCCCTTGATGAAGGCTTTCTCCCCGATGACCTGGGTACGAAGCGACTGGCGGGTCCGGTCGGCGAGCAAGTAGGCGCCGGTGACATTCACCAGCGGCGCCGGCAGCCGAATGTCGCCTAGCTCCGGCCAGTCGAACACGTGTAGGTAGACTTTGCCTGGTCGGGTGGTACTGCGACACCAGTCGAGGCCCTGGATGGGGCCGGGACGCGTACCGTAGATTGACTCCCCGTTGACCTTGAGCCACTCGCCCACCGCTCGCAGCCGCTCGACGCTTGGCTCTGGGATGATGCCCTCGGCCGTGGGCCCGACGTTGAGCAGGTAGTTGCCTCCCTTGCTGGCAATGTCCACCAGCTTGCGGATGAGCTCCCCGGCGGGCTTCCAGTTGTGGTCGTTGACCTTGTAGCCCCAGGTATCGTTGATGGTGGCCGGCGTTTCCCAGTCCACCTGGACTAGCTCCTCGGGGATGGCGTTGTCGCCGGCCTCGGCGTAGTCGCCCAGGGCATTGCCCAGCCGGCCATTCACCAGGCAGTCAGGCTGGAGTTGGTGCACCAGGTCCAGCAGCTCCCGGCTCTGGCGCTCGGTGATGCGCTTAGGCGTGTCGAACCAGATGACGGCGATGGGGCCGTAGTTGGTGAGCAGCTCGCGCACCTGAGGCTTGACGTAGTTCTCGATGTAACCGTCGAAGTCCTTGGCGCCCTCGTCGTAGTCCCAGTCGTTGCCGTCGCCATCGGGGTGGTGCCAGTCCTGGGTCTGGGAGTAATAGAAGCCGAAGCGGATTCCCTGCCGCTCAGACTCGGCCGCCAGCTCCTTCATGGGGTCGCGCCCAAAGGGGGTGGCATCCACGATGTCATAGGTTGTGACTTGGGAATCGAACATGCAGAAGCCGTCATGGTGCTTGGCGGTAATGATCAGGTACTTCTGCCCTGCTTCCCGAGCCAAGGAGACCCACTGGGCGGCATCGAACTGGGTGGGGCTGAACTGCTGGGCCAGGAGCTCGTACTCGGCCACCGGGATCCGTCGGGTGTGCATGATCCACTCGCCGATGCCTTCCACCTCCTCGCCCTGCCATACTCCGGCCGGGATGGCGTAGAGCCCCCAGTGGATGAACATGCCGAACTTGGCGTCACGCCACCAATCGAGCCGAGGGTCCTGGCTGGCACCCTCGCGCTGCCCCTGACCCTTCCGGATGACGCTCTGGTCCATCGTCCCTCCCCCCAGGGAATTCAACGCCGAGGACAATGTGATCGCGGAAAAACGCGGACCCCCCGCAATGAGCCATCTGCTATGGCGCTCAGTCTAGCCGGAGATGGTGTGCCTATCAAGGGCGGTGAGACGTGACCCGTGACGAGTGACACGTGACCCTGCTCTCACCGGGGGTTGAACACCCCGGCGACGTCCGGGTAGGGGCAGGCCACCGTGCCTGCCCCTAAGGGCGGACGACCCCGTCCGCCCCTACACCTATTGGCGCCGCCTGTGCCTGTGGCGGGCACATCCCCAGCCGGCCGAAGGGCCGGCTTCGCCTAGGTAGCCGGGGGGTTCAGCCCCCGGCGACACCCGGCCCACGGCCCCGTGCGCTCTAGACACGTCGGCGGGCGGGGCTCCGGGCTGAAGCCCTCCGCACCACCCCTACCCGGAGATTGCCGGTCCGCGACCCCGCCCGCCCCTACACCTATCGGCACATCCGGTATCTGCGGGGACGGTCACGTCTCACCACACCCCAGCAGAGCAGCAGCCCTTGATGCCCTGGCGTACCTGCCCTTTAATGAAGGTGAGCACCGAGGTTGGCTCTTAGCAACGGGCAAGGAGATGCCAGATGCGTATCCTGGTAGCATCCATTGGGCATGAGTCCAACACCTTCACGCCCCTCCCCACCACCTGGGAGGATTTCACCGTCGCCTACGGGCAAGACGTGTTTCGCCGACCGAGGGGGTCACTCGCCGGCATCATCGAGACCCTGAGGGCTGCCGGTCACGAGCCGGTGCCCACCATCGCTGCCTATGCCCTGCCCGGTGGCCTGGTGCAGCGCGATGCCTTCGAGAAGCTGCGCGAGGGGCTCCTGAGCGGACCTGACGATGTGGATGGGGCCTGCATCTTCCTCCACGGTGCCATGCGCGCCGAGGGTGAGGACTACGGCGACACTGCTCTCCTCTCGGCCCTGCGCCAGAAGCTGGGACCCAAGGTGCCCATCACCGTGGCCCTGGACCTACACGGCAACATCACCGCCGAGATGGTGGCCGATGCCGATGCCCTGGTCACCTACCGCACTGCCCCCCACGTGGACACTTTCGAGACCGGCGTGCGCGCCGCTAAGCTGCTCCTGCACGCGCTAGAGGGCGGCAAGCTCACCATGGGGTTTGCCAAGATCCCCATCCTCATGCCCGGCGAGATGGCCCAGACCAACGTGGAACCCATGGCCTCACTCATCGCCATGCTGAGCGAGACCGACGCCATCCCAGGCGTCCTGTCGTCGTCCTTCACCAAGACCCACTGCTGGGCCGACGTCCCCGACCAGGGGGTGGCCGCCGTGGTGGTCACAGATGGGGACGACACCCTGGCCCAGACGGAGGCCGAACGCCTGGCCGAGGCCTTCTGGGAGAGGCGGGCCGAGTTTGCCACTACGGTGGAGACCTACGACGTGGACGAGGCCATTGACGTGGCCCTGAAGGCGGAGGAGTCCACCGTGTTCCTCTCTGATTCCGGCGATAATCCGGGGGCCGGCGGCACCACCGACATCCCCTATCTCCTGGGGCGGATGATCGAGAAGGGGGTAGACAGCGCCGCCATCGCTGCCATCTGGGACCCGGAAGCGGTACAGGAGTGCGTTGCTGCCGGGGTGGGAGCGACTGTGACCCTGCCCATCGGGGGCAAGATAGACACGGTCCATGGCTGGCCGGTACGGGTGACCGGCCGGGTCCACGTCATCTCGGATGGGCGCTGGTACTCCCAGGGGGTCCGTCGTGAGGAGAACGCGATGGATATGGGCCGGCTGGTGGTCCTTTCCATCGGCGGGATCGACGTGATCCTCTCCGAGAAGCGGGTGAGCATCTATGACCCAGAGCAGATGCGAGCAGTGGGGGTAGAGCCGCTGGCCTACAAGATGGTGGCGATCAAGCGGGGCTACCTGGAGCCGCTGTTCCAGGCCATCTCTCCGCGCAGCATCTTGGTGCTCACCCCCGGCCCCACCAACTGCAACGTGTCCGCGCTGGACTACGAGCGGGTGCGCCGCCCGATGTACCCGCTGGACCTGGATGCGGAGTGGGTCGAGGAGGACAGCCCCACGTAGGAAAGCACACGGCCGGTTTCCAGGCACGCAGCGTCTCAGCATAGCAATAAGGGGCAGGCCTACCACCGCGCGGGATGGGCCTGCCCCCGGAGGGCATCGGTGAAGGCAACCATCAATCTCATCACGATACTGACTGACGACGTACCCCGGCTGGTCGCATTCTACCGGGACGTGCTGGGGATGGAGGCAGGGCAAGACCAGGGGCCCTACGTGGAGTTCCGCCACCCTGGGGTGCGCTTTGCCATCTGTGCCCGCAGCCTCCTGGAGGGGATGGGGCTGCCTCAGTATGCCGAAAGGCCCCAGGGGCAGCGGTTCGAGCTGGCCTTCCCGGTAGCTTCACCTGAGGAAGTGGACTTGGCCTACGAGGAGATCGTCGCCAAGGGGGCGACGCCCATTCTGCCTCCTCAGGACATGCCCTGGGGCCAGCGCACTGCCCTCTTCGCTGACCCGGACGGCAACATCCACGAGCTGTTCGCTGACCGACCCTAGGCCAGCCCCCGTCAGTTGGCGACGGTCACCTGGATGGGGCTGGTCTCGATGTAATTGCCGGTGACGTCCACCAGGGTCGCCTTGAGCCAGTAGGTGCCGTTTTCCACCTTGGTAGTGTCCCACATGGCCAAGGTGCCATCCACCACCTGGTTGGTCTTCATGTAGTCGGCCTCGGTGGTGGTCCAGGAGCTGCCGTCTCGAGAGAACTCGACCTTGTGGTACCACAGGTCTTTGCGGGTGGCCGTGCCCACCATGGCCACCGTGCCCGAGAGGGTAGCTCCGGGGCTAGGCCAAGTGAGGGCGACGATGCCCTGCTCGGGGGGCTCGTACTCCGGCCCCGGTGAATCAGCCTGGGACGGCTGGTCGCCGGAACCCCAGGAGTGGACGGTCAGCGTGCATCTCTCCCTGGGCTCGGTCCCCTCCACAAACACCTCGGTGAACTTGGGGCACCCATCCTGCGCCACGCGCCGGGTCTGAGAGCACAGCGCCACCTCCACTACATTGGGCGGCACCCGGAACTCCACCACCGGCAAGCCCTCGTGCAGCCCCTTCATGATCTCGTGGTATATGGGCCCGGCGCCCGTCGAACCCAGTAGCCGGTTCATGGGGCGACGGTCGGCGTTGCCGATCCACACCCCTACCACGTACTGGGGCGTGTAGCCCATGCACAGGGCTTCCCGGTTGCCATCGGTAGACCCCGTCTTGGTGGCCACCGGGCGGTCGTCTAGCACCAGATACTGAGCGCTGGCCCCGAAGGCCGGCCGGCGAGCATCCTCGTCGGAGAGCACGTGGGTGAGCACGTAGGCATGGGCCGGGTTGACCACCGGCTTGACCTTGGGCCGGTACTCGCGGATGACGTTTCCTCGGTAATCCTCGATCCTCAGTATGGCCGCGGGCTCGACGTCCCGGCCCTCGGGGGTGCGTACGTGTTCCGGCACTGGCTGGCCCACCGCAAAGCCGTGGTTGGCGAAGATGCTATAGCCAAAGGTGTGATCCAAGAGAGGGATCTCCATGGTGCCCAGGGCCAGGCTGAGCCCGTAGTTGCCGTCAGCCCTGGATCTGATCCCCACCCGGCGGGTCATCTCCAGGACCTTATCTATGCCGATGTCCTCCAGCAGCCTGACGGCAGGGACGTTGTAGGAGCAGGCGAGCGCCCGGCGCAAGGTGATGCGCCCATGGTAGGCCCCGTCAATGTTTCTGGGTGTATAGGTCTGACCGTTTTCAGTCCGATAGGTGATCGGGGTATCCAGGATGGTACTGGAGGGAGTGTAGCCTTCCTCGAAGGCCGCCAGGTAGGTGTAGGGCTTGAACGAGGAGCCCATCTGCCTCGGGGCCAGGGCCATGTTGACCTGCCCGTCTATCTCCTCGTTGTAGTAGTCCACACTCCCTACCATAGCCACGATCTCGCCCCGTTCGGCGCGGATGACCACCGCTGCGCCGTTGTTGGCATCGTTGGCTACCCCGTACTCGGCGATCTTCTCCGACACCACCCTCTGCACCAGCTCCTGCACTCCTAGGTCCAGGGTGGTGTAGACGCGCATCCCCAGGCGGTACATGTCCTCGCCGTAGTCGCGCTGGAGCAGATCGCGGATGTAGAGCACGAAGTGGGGGGCGATCATCTTGGGGGCAGACTGCTCCAGCGGCCGGATGACGATCTCCTCCTGCCAGGCAGCCTCAGCCTCTTCCGTGGTGATGTATCCGGTGCTGGCCATGGCCGAGAGCACCAGCTTCTGGCGTTCCTTGGCAGCAGCGAAGTTGGTGATGGGATCCAAGGTAGGGCTCTGAGGCAGGAGGGCGAGCATGGCCGCCTCGGCCAGGCTGATCTCCCAGACGTGCTTGCCGAAGTAGGTCTGGGAAGCCGCCTCCACCCCGTAGGAGCGCTGACCGTAGAAGCAGGTGTTGAGGTACCACTCCAGGATGCGGTCCTTGCCCTCCCGGCCCGGATAGAGCCTAGTGATCTCCATGGCCAGGGTGGCTTCCTTCATCTTGCGGGCGTAGGAGAGCTCGTAGCGCTCTTCAGGGGGGATGAGCACGTTCTTCACCAGCTGCATGGTGATGGTGCTGCCTCCCTGGACCCCCTCGCCCTGAAGGTTAGAAAGGAAGGCGCGCCCTACCGCCGACCAGTCCACCCCGTTGTTGGTGTAGAAGGTCCGGTCCTCCATGATGATGACGGCTTGGCGCAGATACTCGGGGATCCGGTCGAGGGAGACATAGGTACTGTGACCGAGGGGACTGGCCAGCTCGGCGAGCAAGTGCTCACCGGTGCGGTCATAAATGCGCAGCGTCTTGAAGCCCCGCTCGACCTGCTCGATGTCCCTGGGGTCCGGAATGTGCTCGGGCCACTCGAAGGTGACCGTGGGGGCACCCTGGGCCGTAGGCACGGCCGCCTGCGGGGCGCAAGCGCCCGCCAGGGTGGCCGAGAGGCCGAGGGCCGCTAGCTTGCCGAGAAACTGCCGTCTGTTCATATGGCACCTAACATAACGCAACTAGGAAACGGTGAGACGACCGAGCCTGTCCCGCGCTGGCTGGGAAGGCGACCACTCGACACCTCGCATTCTACAATAACGGGGCGCTCTTGCCAGGGGTTCCATGGGCATATTGGGCCATCCGGGTAGGTAGACATTTCGTTAATTCTGACGCTAACCGGCTGGGCGAAGTTCCCGGGAGCTGGTAGGCGACGTACGTAGGAAGAGCGGAGGCGCAGCCCTCACCCACGCCATTGGGCTTCGGCCAATGGCGGTCCCTCTCCCACACATGGGAGAGGGAAGTAGACCCCTCCGCCGGCCATCGCCACTTAGCATGGGCACATGGCGGCCTCTCCTGAGAGGATAGGAGAGCAGGCCCCGCTTCCTTCGCAGGGAAGCCTGCCCGCTGCCGGCTCTCGCCGATGACGATGCCGGCGCGCTGGTGTACCATTGCGGTCACCGGGCACTGTGGCCCGGCAGCATCACCCTTAGCGAGGCAGCGCCATGTCCCTTCCCCTCTATCAGGTGGACGCCTTCACCGACCGGCCCTTTACCGGCAACCCTGCGGCCGTGGTGCTGCTGGCCCGGCCGGCAGAGGAACGTTGGATGCAGCAGGTAGCCGCGGAGATGAACCTGGCGGAGACGGCCTTCGTGCTGCCCCAGACCGACGGCTTCAACCTCCGCTGGTTCACCCCGAAGGTGGAGGTGGAGCTCTGCGGCCATGCCACCCTGGCGTCAGCGCATGTGCTCTGGGAGGCGGGCCACCTGCTCCCGGAGGACCAGGCCCGCTTCTTCACCCAAAGCGGCCTGCTCATATGCCGGCGGCGCGGCCCTTGGATCGAGATGGACTTCCCCGCTGAGCCCCCGGAGCCCATCGAGCCCCCGGCCGGCCTGCTTGCCGCCCTCGGGCTGGAGCGTGCCGCCTACTTCGGGCGCAATCGGTTCGACTACCTGGTGGAAGCGGAGACTGAGGAGCAAGTGGCGCGGCTGCGGCCAAACACCTCGGCCCTGGCAGAGCTGAGCCCGGACACCCGGGGCGTCATCGTGACTGCCCGCTCCCGGGGCACCTACCACTTCGTCTCTCGCTTCTTTGCCCCGGCAGCCGGCATCCCCGAGGACCCGGTGACCGGCTCGGCCCACTGCGCCCTGGGCCCCTACTGGGGCGCCAAGTTGGGCCTGGAGGAGATGGTTGCCTACCAGGTATCGGCTCGCGGTGGGGTGGTTCAGGTGCGCCTGGCCGGCCCCCGGGTGATCCTGGGTGGCCAGGCAGTCACCGTGCTGCGGGGGACGCTACTGGCGACGGAGTGACCCTGCCCCTAGCCGGCAATGCCCCGGACATAGAGGAAATAGAGCCCGCCCAGGTAGAGAATAACCAGGATCAGCGCATCCACCTCTAGGCGCAGGATCCGTCTCTCCACGCGCGCCAGGTTGTTGATCAGGGCCACGGCCGTCATGATGAGGCCAAGCAGGGCGGCCAAGGCGAAATCGGGGTCAATGGCACCCATGAACCGGCCGCTGGCGTAGAAGATGTCGGTGACGCCTAGGACTAGGACGTTGAACACGTTGCTGCCAAAGAGGTTGCCCACGGCCAGATCAAAAGCGCCCAGCCGCACCGCCGCAATGCATGTGACCACCTCCGGTAGTGAAGTGGCCACACCCACCAGGGTGGTACCGACAAAGCCCGTTCCTAACCCCGTGATCTCCGCGATCACGATCGAGCTTCTCACCAGAACAGGTGTGATGATAGTCAGCAGTACTGCCGCCACCCCGAACCCCAAGAGCGCCCGGGGAAGGGGCATGAGGCCCTCGGCCCCGGAGAGCTCTTCCGGCTCCGGAAGGCGAGGGCTCTCCCGCTGTAGCAGCCACATTCCCACCACGTAGACTGCCACAATCAGGAGGCTATCCAGTCCTATCCAGGCCAGGCGCAGCTCGATGTCGGCCAGAATGAAGAAAGCAGCCATGGCCAGGATCAGAATAGCCAGCCCGGCGGTGAGGGCGTGGCGTAAGGCCACCCGACGCAGCACCCTGGCCCTCCAGAAGGCCATGTCTATCGTCGCCAGCAGGGCCATGTTGAACATGCAGCTTCCAAAGATGTTCCCTGCTGCCAGGTTGGGCTCACCTTCTGAGATGGAACTGAGGGTGGTAAGCAACTCCGGCAAAGATGTGGCCCCTGCCAATAGCAGCGAGCCAATGAACATGCCCCCCAGGCGGGTGCGAATGGAGATGACGTCAGCATACTCGGCCAGCTTGTTGCCGACGATGAGGATGAGGATGGCGCTGCCGAGGAACTGAAGCCAGGCTATCATGATTCACGCCCGTCCACTAGGCCCGTCGACACGCCCTTGGCAAAGGCCACCGGCCAAGCAACGAAGACACCGGTGTTAGGCTGGCTGAGGTCACCGGTCACCCCCTCGGTGGCGGCCAGGCAGGCCTCGACCAGGGCCATGTCCTCCACCACAGCAAACAGAGTGTAGTGACTCTCCATACACTCGTCGGCGATGTGGGCAAGGTCGAACCGCGCGTGCAGCCGTAGCCGGCACTGTCGGATCCTGTGCATGCCGGTGCTCTCGAGCACCGTGGCCCCGCGCACACCCGCCTCTTGCCAGGCATCCAGCACCCGGGGGAGCAATTCCTGCTGATCGAGAACCAGCATTACCACAAACACTGTCCGTCCTCCTTAACGCTTCACATACGCACGTTCATGGTAGCATGGCAGTGGGTATGGCTCAACGGCGGCGGAGGTCAGCCCGGCTTGACCGGGTGAGCCCGGGCTGCTATACGAGGAGCGATGCGTCGGTTGTTCTGTTAGCCTGGAGGTAATGACCGTGATAACCGTGTTTGCCTTGTTTCGTGATCTCTCCGACGCCGAGGTGGCGGTCCATGAGCTCATCCACCGCCGGTTTGACATCTCCGAACTCAACGTCATAGCGCAGGAGGTCCCAGCCAAGGCCTTTTTAGAGGGGCCGCCAGAGGAGACCCACGCCGACCTGGCCGACCGACTGGCAGGCAAGGGGGACTTCGGCCTGGGGCAGCTGCTTTCCAACCGCCTGGCGATGGTCGTCCCGGATGCGGGGCGGCTCCTGGCATCAGGGGACCTGGGGAACACTCTGGTACGAACTGCCTCTGTTCCCGGTGCCGCTGGCGGGTTGCGAGCGGCGCTAGTGGACTTCGGGCTGCCTGAGCAGGCCGCCGAGGCCTACCGTTCCGGCGTGGGGGCAGGAGGTCTCGCCCTCATCGTCCGCACGTCCGACGAACGCGCTGGTGAGGCAGCCGAGGTGATGCGGCTGAACCACGGTTCTCACGTGGCCGCCTACAACCGCTAGCGAGGCCTGGAGGTGACCTATGCGTCGTGACGAGTTCGTGGAACGAGTGCAAGAGCGCACGGGCCTTTCGGCCGAGGAGGCGGAACGGGCGGTGGACGCCGTGCTGGAGACGCTGGGTGAGCGCCTGGAACTGACGGAGAAGAACCACTTGGCGTCACAGGTGGGGTCAGACCTCAAGGAACCGCTGCTTCGGCGCAAGCGCACGGAGCGCTATAGCCTAGAGGAGTTCTACAACCGGGTGGGCGGCCGCTCGGAGGTGAGCTTCGCTCACGCGGAGAACCATACCCGGGCGGTTATGGAGGTGCTGCGAGAGGCCATCGCCCCGGGGGAGCTTCAGCACATCATCGAGAAGCTCCCGGACGAGTACCGGGACTTGCTGCGGACGGAGTGAGTTCGCGGGTAGCGGTTCGGTGACGAGTGACACGAGACCAGTACCCATCGAGGAGTGCGCGCCCACAGGCGCGCCGGTGAGGCCTTCCCGTGTCATCGCGAGCGCAGCGAAGCCCTCGACTCAAGTCGGGGCTGCTGGGCCTTCGGCCGAGCGTCGGCCTTCGCCGACGCAGAGACTCGCTTGAGCGTGCACCAAGGACACCGGGGGACGGGTGCATGCTAGACGTTGTCCTAATCGCACGCGGTCCAACCATCGCCTCCACATCCGGCGTCCGCGCAGGACGGTCACGGCGAAGCCGTGACCCTGGACGCCCGGCCGAAGGCCCTATAGCCCCGAATTCCATTCGAGGGCCCAACCCACGGGTCACACCACACGCCCGTAGGGGCAAACGACTCCGTCCGCCCTCTGGGGCAGGCGCGGTGGCCTGCCCGACCCCCTGTCTATCGGCCGAAGGCCCTTCAGCAATGGATTTCACTCGGCGGCCCGTCCGCCCCAGATTCCTCGCTTCGCTCGGAATGACAACCACCCCACGGCGCGCCGGGGGGCGTGCACTCCTCAGGGGATTCGCGTGGTGAGACAGTATGCCGTCCTCTTCTGTCATCCCGAGCGAAGCGAGGGATCTCCTGCCTGCGCCTAGAGGGGCCCCCGGCCATCCCCATGCCCCTCTTGCCCTACCTGTCCACCCTCCAGTTATAGGTTGCGGCGCCTTCCCTTGTATAATCTATCAACCGACGGTGCCGCCTCCAGGTAGGCGCCGGGAGCAAGAAGGGCCACATGGTGCAGCGGATACTCACCGAAACCGAAGAGTCGTTGCTGGTCGGGGAGCGCCGCCGCCTCAACGACCTGCGCATCACCCTATCTAAGCTGGATCTCTCGCCAGAGGACCAGGAGACCCTGGAGACCTCGGTCAACCAGTTGGACGAGCTCTTCCTGCTGGTGGTCGTGGGCGAGTTCAACTCCGGCAAGAGCGCCCTCATCAACGCCCTGCTTGGCCAGCGCCTGCTGGAGGAGGGCGTCACCCCTACCACCTCGCGCATTCAGCTCATCCGCTACGGCGATACCTTCAGCCGTGGTGCCGCCGACGAAGACGTGGGGGAACTCATGCTGCCGGCGCCGCTGCTGCGCGAGATCAACATCGTTGACACCCCCGGAACCAACGCCATCTACCGTCAGCACGAGGCCCTCACCCAGGATTACGTCCCCCGGTCCGATATCGTCCTCTTCGTCACCTCCGTGGATCGCCCCTTCACCGAGAGCGAACGCCTGTTCCTGGAGGTGATTCGCGACTGGGGCAAGAAGGTGGTCTTCGTCCTCAACAAGATTGACATCCTGGAGAGCGCTGAGGAGGTAGACCGTATTGAGGGCTTTGTCGCCGAACACGCTCGGCGATTGCTGGGAGGGGAGCCGTTGGTGTTTCCCATCTCCGCCCGGCTGGCGCTCCGGGCCAAGGCCTCAGGGGACGCCCAAGCGCTCGCGGAGAGCCGCTTCCAGGTCCTAGAGGACTACATCTTCGCCACGCTGGACCAGAAGGAGCGTGTCCGGCTCAAGCTGCACAACCCTCTGGGAGTGGGCCGCCACCTGGCCGAGAAGTACCTGGAGGTCACCGAGAAGCGGCTAGGGCTCCTGCAAAGCGATGTCGCCGTCATTGACGAGATCGGCCGCCAGCTGGGTGTCTACAAGCAGGACATGACCCGCGAGTTCCAGTACCGGCTGGCCGAAGTGGACAACGCCCTGCACGCGCTGGAAAGCCGTGGTATCGAGTTCTTCGACGAGACGGTTCGGTTGGGGCGGGTATTCGACCTGATGAACAAGGCCATGGTCAGGTCGGAGTTCGAGCGCAAGGTGATCGCCGATACGCCCCGGGTCCTGGAAGACCGCGTCAATGGCATCATTGACTGGTTGGTCGCCAGCAACATCCGTCAGTGGCAGGCCATAACCGACTACCTGGCCCAGCGGCGCCTTCAGTATGCTGACCGCATCATCGGCCAGATGGGCGGTGGCTTCGAGTACGACCGCTCCCGATTGCTCGATACCGTGGGGCGCGCCGCCGAGCAGGTGGTGCAGGACTATGACCAGCGCAAGGAAGCCAAACGCATCGCGGACGCTGCCCAGGCGGCAGTGGCGGGAACAGCGCTAGCCCAGATCGGGGCTATCGGCCTGGGGGCGGCCGTCACGGTCTTAGCCACCAGCACCATGGCCGATGTGACCGGGCTGGCGGCCGCGGGCATGGTGGCCGCGCTGGGGATGTTCATCATCCCTGCCCGCCGGCGCCAGGCCAAGAACTCACTGCGCTCCCGCATCGGGGCCATGCGCCAGGACCTCAACCAGGCCCTGACCTATGAGTTCGAGCAGGCACTGGATCGTGACCTGCGGCGGATCGGCGAGGCCATCTCCCCTTACACCCGGTTCGTGCGCGCCGAGCGCGCCCGTCTGGTGGGTGCCCGCAAGGAGTTGCTCCTCATCCAGAAGAGCCTGGCCCAGCTGGCAGCTCGGGTAGAGGAGCTCTAGGGGTGTAACGAGCGAGGGCGGCACGCCGAGCATCCCCCAGCGTGCCGCCCTTAGGCCGACGGCCCTAGATCACTTCCACCGTCGGCGGGTTGATGAAGTCGTGGTAGCGGGCGGCGACGTTGCCCAACTGGGCATCGCCCCGGTGGATGAGCAGCCGGTACCGGAACACCAAGTCCTTCCCTGCCTCCAGGTACAGCGACCCATCCAGGCTCGCATCCGCCTTGTAGTCGTGCCAGGCGAAGGGGTTGGCCGTCATCAGTCCGTAGTTGCGGACGTGATACTCGCTGGGGTAGCGGACGTTGTCTATGTGGTCCATGATGGCGATACCCACCCACCGGTCCATCACCGGCCCGGAGTAATCGCACCACTGGGCCTTCTTGCCCCAGGTCTCCTTCTCGTTGGTGCCCCCATAGGCGTTCTCGATCTTGCCGCCCATCCCGGAGTTGACATCCATGGAGGTAGCAACCCGCACGGACAGGATGCCGCCTTCCTTGGTATCTCCGAACTTGACCGGCCCCATGTCGGCCTTGAAGTGCACCGTGTAGTCAATAATCTTCTCGTGGTTGGGCAGCAGGTTGTAGAAGACCATGGTGCGCTGCTCGTACATGACCTTCTCGCCCTGGTTGCTGACCCAGTCATTGTCGGCTTGGATCACGCCCAAGACGGGCCCGCTCACCAACTGCCGGAACCCGCGGTGCAGAATCCGGCCATGCCCGGGGGTCTCGCTCCAATTGTCTACCCCATTGACGTCACCGTGGGCGGTGTAGATGGACTTGTGGTGCGGGTGGTCGTGCTTCTCGCCCTCGATGTCCTGCACCATGGGGTAGTTGCGGGTTACGTTGTCGCCGTACGGGCCCACCACCGGCCATAGGAACGGCCGCGCCCACTGGTCGGAGTAGTTGTAGGCGGTGAACAGATGACCGCCGATCTGGACCCTCACGCGACCATCCTGATCCTCGACGATGACGCCGCGGTGGGCCTCCTCCTCGTCGCGGGTCTCAAGCAAGTATTCGCGCGTGCTCCCCGCCGCCAGAACATCCAGCACCCAATGGACCCACAGGTTGCCCTCATCGTCCACGCCACCCTGGCAAGGTACGGACCGGCCAGTGGCTGCTTCGGTCAGCTTGAGCGAGCGCGGCTTGCCCCCGACCGGACCCACGTTTACCTTGACCGGGCAGTCCACTCGGCAGTGCTCGCCCGCACTCAGTCTCAGTCTCCAATCTGGCATGTGAACACCTCCAATACATCGCTTGCTATCGGTGATAGACAGAGAGGTGAGCGTCCGAGCCGGATCCTCCGCGCCCCATGTGGTGCCGGTGACTCACTCCCTGCTCTTCAGATACTCGATGCTCTCCCGGGCGATTCTCTCAGCACCGGGGGAGAAGTCAAACACCTCCACCGAGACCCAACCTTCATAGCCGATGTCCTTCAGGGCCTCCATGATGGGGCGGTACTCGATGGGCCCCATGCCCGGCCCCAGCCGGCCGTCGTTGACGTGGAAGTGACCCAGGTAGCCCTTGGCCTCTCGGATGATGTCCTCGATGGGCCGGCCTTCATCGGACATGGCCTTGACGTCCAGGTGTAGGGCCACGTTCGGGTGACCCACCATCTCCACCAGGCGGACGCCCTGGTCCTTGTTGTAGATGAAGTTGGTGTCGTCACGGGCCAGCGGCTCGATGCAAATCAGGATCCCTTCTTCCTGAGCCACCGGCGCCACCCTCTGGAAGAAGTGGGCTGCCCACTCCCAGGCGTCCTGCTCGGCCACGCCAGGAAGGATGTTGCGCTGCTGGGGGGAGCCAAAGACCATGATCTTGCCCCCCATGTCGCCAGTGCGGCGGATGAGGGTGGTCATGTAGGCGGCCGCCCGGTCTCGAGCGTCCCGGTCCGGCGAGGTGATGTGCAGGCCTTCGGTGCGGGCCAGTAGCCAGTGCATACCGACCACTTCCAGCCCGTACGACCGGATCTTGTCGCCCACCCGCTTGGCCTCGTCGGCGCTCATTTGGGCCACGTGGGTATCGAAGGCAAAGGGGGCTACTTCGAGACCGGTATAGCCCAACCGAGCCACCAGGGGCAGGTACTCCTCCAGGGGCTGTCCCTCGAAGAGCTCGTTGCAGATAGCGTACTTCACGACTCTACTCCGTGTTTATCCTTTCACCACCGAGGCCGCAGAGGTGGCGCCAGGGCCTTCGCCTCTGACGCTCCCTGCGCGCTCGGCGGTGAGTGGCTTTCCCTATAGGGGCAGCTTGACTTCCTTGTGAGTGCGGGCTGACTCGTAGATGGCCAGCATGATCTCGACCGGCTTGCGGGCGCTTCTCCCGGTGATGAAGGGGTCACGATCCTCGCGGATGGCCTCAATCATGTCGGCGAAGATGGGCTGGTGACCATGGAGCGCCGTGGCCCGCGGGTCGCTGGCAGTGGGAGCGCCGGCCTGGCTCTCGGGCGGGTACATGGCCTTCATTTCCTGCTCTTCCTTGCCGTCCGGGTCGTCGCGGAGCTTCCACACCTCGATGGTGGTACGCTTCTTGCCGGTAGCGATGGTGCCGTTCTCGCCGTGGATGGTGAGGGTGTCTCCGCCTCCGGGCCAGGCAGCAGTGGTGGTGTTGATGGTGCCGATGGCGCCGTTCTCGAACTGGATGACGGCAGAGAGCTTGTCTTCGCCCTCGATGTCGTGGGCATAGTGGCCCATGTAACCGAAGACCGAACGTACCGGCCCGGCCAGCCACTGCACCAGGTCCAGGGTGTGGATGCCCTGGTTAGCCAGCGATCCTCCCCCGTCCATGGCCCAAGTGCCCTTCCACTTGCCGTGCTTCTCGTCCTCGTAGTAGCTCTGCTCCCGCCACCAGAACAGGTCGGCGTGGATGCCATAGAGCTTGCCCATCCGGCCGCTATCAAGGAGCTCCTTCAGGCGCTGGTAGAGGGGGTGATAGCGGGACTGGAAGACACCGGCCAGCTTCACACCGGCCTTGTCCGCCGCCTCGATGAGCCTGTCAATGGCCTGCAGGTTGATGTCAATGGGCTTCTCGACCACCACGTGCTTGCCGGCTTCGACGGCACGGATCCCGAACTCAGCGTGCATGCCGCTGGGTAGGGCGATGCTCACAACCTCGATCTCCGGGTCGCGCAGCATCGTATCGAAATCCGTGTACTTCTTGGCACCGAAGCGGTCTCCCACCGCATTGAGGCGCTCCTCGTCAATGTCGCACACGGCCACCAGCCGGGCACCCGGCAGGTCGTAGATGTCTCGCGCGTGCCCCGCCCCCATACCAAGACCTACGACGGCGAATCCGATCTCGCGTTCTGCCATTGCCCCATTCCTCCTCGGTATTGATTCCGGCACACACGGGGTACCGGCACAGAGCGTAGAGTCAGGCTGATGCCAGAGCCACCCTATCATGTTGCATATGGGTTGACCTGACAAGACCAGTGGGGCCATCGGCCACTCAGGCCGAAACGGGGGAGAGGCCGGAAGGCTCGGCCTCTCCCCCGTTTGAGCGCACAGAAACACACGGCCTACACGTGACCAGGCCGTGTGTAGAGGTAGAGGTACTGTCTCGATAGGAGGTGACGAGGGTCAGGGAGGTGCGGGGGCGCTGAGTACGGGCTAAGCCTTGACCCGGAAGCGCTCGTCCTCGGTCACCATGCGCTGAAGCCCCTCCTCCAGGCTAACCTTGGGGGTGTACCCCAGGAGCCGCGAGGCCAGGCTGATGTCGGCCACGGAGTGGGAGACGCCGCCTTCCTGAGAGGGGTTGAAGATAGGGTTGACACGGCGCCCAGTGGCGTTCTCCACCAGCGATACCAGCTCCCGGATGCTGCACTCGCGGCCACTGCCGATGTTGATGACCTGGCCATCCAGCCCAGGGCGGACGGCGGCTGCCTGGAGGGCATCAGTAACGTCGTCAATATAGACGAAGTCACGCGTCTGGTTGCCATCGCCGAAGATGACGATGGAGCCGCCGTTGTTGGCCCGGCGCAAGAAGAGGGGTATCACCGGTGCGTGGGCGGCCGGCAGGGGCTGGCCAGGGCCGTAGGCGTTGAAGATGCGCAGGACTACCGTCTCGAAGCCCGCCAGCCGGCCGACGGTTCGGCAGTAGTACTCGGCAGCCAGCTTGCTCACCGCATAGGGCGAGCCGGGATTAGGGGGCGCAGACTCGCTGATGGGAGTCTGAGACTGCTCGCCGTACGCTGCCCCCGACGAGGCCAGGACCAGTTTCGGCACCCCCACGTCCCGCACTGCCTCCAGCAGACACACCGTCCCCCCCACGTTGACGTCGTTGTACTCGCGAGGGTAGAGGTTGGAGGCAGCCACCGAGACCTTGGCCGCTAGGTGATAGACGCAGTCGGTGCCTTGGAGCAGCGACCACAACTTGGGGATGTCGCGAACGTCCCCTCGGGTGAATAGCACGTCGTCGCTGAGGCGAGAGGGATCCCCAGCACTGAGGTCGTCTAACACGTGGACCTCATGGCCTTCGGCTGCCAGCCGGTTGGCCAGGGCCGTGCCCAGAAAACCGGCGCCGCCCGTGATCAGATAACGCATAGCGTACTCCAACGAACGTAATGAACCGTGATGGGTGACACGTGATACGTGACCCGTGAGGAGTGAAGTAGCCTCCGCTCTGTCACGCCTCACGGGTCACGTGTCACGCTTCACGCTTCACGTGTCACCCATCACCCTGTGACGGTGATCTGTACATGCTCCGTCTCGGCACTGTTGCCGGCGGCATCGAAGCCGATGGCCCACACTTCGTGCTGGCCCGCGCTGACGTCGGACAGCATCACCTTGAACGCGTACGGTGATACCGTGCTGATGCCCACTTGGGCACCGTCCAGGTAGAACTCTACCCTATCCATACGCAGGTTGTCTACGGCATCTACCTGTATGGTGAACCAGGCCCCTTCCACATCGCTCCGGGAGTGCTGGCTGCCCGGATAAGGGTGGTTCAGCTTGACCTGGGGCGGCTCGTTGTCCACGGTCACCTGGACGTTGGCCAGCCGCTCCGCCTGGTTGTGGTCCACCACCGAGAGCTGGATGGTGTAGAGGCCCGAGAGCCCGGTGGTATCCCAGTATTCCAGGGTACCGTTATCCACCTGGTGGCCATGCTCAGAGCCGATGGTCATCCAGGCCGAGGGATTGAGCCCTTCGCCGTACTTCAGCCGGAAGACGGCCTGGTCGGGTATGCGAGCGTTTCCGCGCAGCTCTACCACCCCGCGAACGTACTGGTAGGGAGTAGGGCTGAGGATGGCCACCTCCTGGCCGCTAGAGCCTTCCTCCGGCAGGGGATCATACTCGGTGGGTGGCTGCGGTATGCCAGCCGTCCGCACCCAGTCGGCCGCCTCGGGCGGGTAGATCTCGTAGACGCGTTCCTCCACCAGCTCCGGCGGGGTGTAGACGGTCGCCAGCCGGCCCGTCTCGCGGTTCACCCGGAAGACCTGGTGCGCGGTGCAGTAGCCGGTGGGCTCGGTGCCCTCCACGAAGATCTCGGTACGCGCGTTAGGGCAGTGGTCGGTGGCCAACTGGCCCGAAAGCGGACACACCCGCTTCTCCACGATTCCGGGCGGGCGCTGGAACTCCATCACGGGCAGGCCCTCGTGCAGTTTGACCATGATCTCGTGGTAGATGGGGCCGGCACCGGTGGAGCCCAGCAGCCGGTTCATCTTGGTGCGGTCCGCGTTGCCGATCCACACTCCCACGGCGTACTGCGGCGTGAAGCCCATCGTCCAGGCGTCGCTGTTCTCGTTGGTGGAGCCCGTCTTGGTGGCTACCGGCCGGTCGGGCAGGACCAGGTAGGCACCGCTGGCCCCGAAGGCGGGCGCGCGGGCCGCCGGGTCGGACATGATGCTCTGGAGCACGTAGGCATACTGGGGTTCGACTACCTGGCGCACTTCCGGCTGGGTGTACTGCTTGAGGATGTTGCCCTCAGAGTCTTCCACGAGCAGGATGGCGACCGGATCTAGCTCGCGGAACCCCGGGCGTCGCTCCCAGGCAGGCACCGGCTGACCGGCCATGTAGCCGCCGTTGGCGAGCACGCTGTAAGCGTAGACGTGGTCCAGCAGCTTCACCTCGCGCGCACCGAGCGCCATGCTCAGCCCGTAGTAGTCGTCGGTGAGGGTGGTAATCCCGAGCCGCCGGACCATCTCCACCACGTTGGGTATACCCACCATGTCCAAGAGCTTGACCGCGGGGATGTTGTAGGAGCAGGCCAAGGCCGAGCGCATCGAAATGGCCCCGTGGTAGTTCATGTCAATGTTCATGGGCGAGTAGGGCTCGTTGGGCGGGTCGGGGAAGGTGGTGGGAATGTCCAGCAGCACGGTAGCAGCGGTGTAGCCCTGCTTAAGTGCTGTCAGGTAGACGTAGGGCTTGAAGGAGGAGCCAGGCTGGCGAGGCGCCAACGCCATGTTGACCTGCCCGTCTATCTCCTCGTTGTAGTAGTCCACGCTGCCCACCATGGCCAGGATCTCTCCCGTCTGGGGGCGGATGATCACCACAGCGGCGTTGCTGGCATCGTTGGGGACGCCGTACTCGGCGATCTTCTGGGCTGCTATCTCCTGGGCCATGTTCTGGATGTCCAGGTCCAGGGTGGTGTAGACGCGCAGGCCCCGGCGATACATGGCATCGCCGTACTCGCGCTCGAGCAGGTCACGCACGTAGATGGCGAAGTGCGGGGCCTGGATCTCGTAGCGCTCTGTGGGCGGGTGGATGATCAGTTCCTCTTGCTTGGCGGCGTAGGCCTCCTCGGGAGCCAGGTACCCTTGCCGGACCATGGTGTCGAGGACGATCTCCTGACGACGCTTGGCGATCTCAGGGTTGTCAATGGGGTTCATGGCCGGGTACTGGGGGATGTGCACCAGCATGGCGGCCTCGGCCAGGGTTAGGTCCTGAACGCGCTTCCCGAAGTAGACGTTGGCGGCCGCCTCGATCCCGTAGGCGTGGTTGCCGTAGAAGTTGCTGTTTAGGTACCACTCCAGGATGCGGTCCTTGCCCTCGCGGCCCGGGTAGCGCCGGGAGATCTCGAGGGCTAGGATCGCCTCCTTTATCTTGCGGGCATAGGAGACCTGGTAACGCTCCTCGGGAGGGATGAGGACGTTCTTGACCAACTGCACCGTCAGGGTGCTACCACCCTGGACGCCCTCGCCCCTGATGTTAGACAGGAAGGCCCGGCCGATACCCTCTAGGTCAATGCCGGGGTTGGTGTAGAAGTTCTTGTCCTCCATGGCGATGGTCGCCTGCTGGAGGTAGAGCGGGATCTGCGCCAGGGGGACGTAGGTCCGGTCGCCACGAGGGTCGGCCACTTCGTAGAGCAGGTGCTGGCCGGTGCGGTCGTAAATCTTGACCGTCTTGAACTCGTCCTGGACGCGCTCGATCTCGCCCGGGTCGGGCAGGTCTCGAGCGAAGTAGGCGTAGACTGCCACCGCCGACCCGATGACGGAGGCCACCGACAATACGAAGGCGACCAGGACTATGGCTATGCTGCCGGTGGCCACACCGGTGGCAACACCGGCAAACACGCCGACCCGGCTGCCACCTCGCGGTCGGCGTCGCTTGCGAATCAGGTATGCTTTGAGGTCTCGGTTCATGTCATTTCCTGTGTTGGCGAGAGGCTTCGGTGGGTGGTTGCGTGGCTGTGCGGGATCGTAAGGCCTCCCGGACTTGGGTGAAGCTCTCAAGGCCGTGTTCGTTGGTGCGTTCGGCCACCGGCCGGCGCGGTCCCTTCACCCGGCTACAGCCGCTCCACCACTACAAAGTGTGACAACCCAAAGGCCCGCAGAGGGGTTCCCTCCAGCAGGTACGTCAGGGCGCGAACTAGCCCAGCGGCTGCGGGCCATCGCCGGGATATCTTGTCATAACCAGGGTAAATCTGCACATGGGCGACCACCCGACAGGGCAGGGGCGCGAGTAGGCGCCGCAACCCCCGAGTAGTATAGGCCCGCACGTGGGGCGCCAGTCGGTTTCGCAGCCGGTCCGGCAGGTAGCCAACCAGGGGGATGTTGCCGAAGCGGTAGCGCCCACTCCAATAGATGCCGTGCGTCTCGAAGGGATAGAGCCGGTTGGGGGCGAAGATGAATACGCGGCCGCCGGGGCGGGTGACCCGGATGGCCTCGGCTAGGGCGGCGGCGTCGTCGCGGAAGTGCTCGATGACCTCGTGCAGGAGCACCGTCCCGAAGGTAGCGTCCCCGAAGGGCAGCCGCTCGGCGGCGGAAGTGGCCACCGGCAGCCCCTTGCCCGCCGCTTCCGGCAGGTTCACCTCATCCAGGTCCACCCCAAACGACTCTATGCCCTCCTGCCGGAAGCGTTGCAGGTAGACGCCCACCCCGCAGCCCACGTCCAGCATGGGAGCGGGCTGGGCGGCGAAGTAGGGGCGCATCAGGGCGAAGCGGCGCTCCTGGCCAAAGCCCCAGACGTAGCTGGGCCGGCCCAAGAGGGCGCCGCGTTCCAGGTCGTCGCCATCGCCCCGGGTCTCCACGGCTGGCGGTTGGTCCCGATGGAGCGGGGGAGTGGCGGGGTTACTGCTCATCAAGCTCGTCTGGCTCCTCTTCTTCGGCTTCGGCATCCGGGGAGACGAGAAGGCTGTGGCTGTTGTAGGGCCCATCCACCTCTCGGCTTATCAGACCCCGCTCTATGAGGGCGTCTATCATGCGGGAGGCACGGTTGTAACCGATCTTCAGGTGCCTTTGCAGCATGGTGGTGGAGGCCCTGCCCTCCTGGGTGATCACCTCGATGGCCTGCTCCAGCAGGTCATCTCCCTCGTCCTCCGCCGCTGCCCCGTCGGAGGACCATAGTTGCATCTGGACGAGGTGGTCGTACTCGGGGGCATCCACCGAGGCCTTCTTCCAGAACCGGACCAGCTCCGCGATCTCGCTATCGGACACCCAACAGCCCTGGGCCCGTATCAGTCGGTTGCCCCCGGGCGACATGTAGAGCATGTCTCCCCGGCCCAGGAGCCGATCTGCCCCGGGCGTGTCCAGGATCACGCGCGAGTCCACCTGAGAGGAGACGGCAAAAGCGATGCGGGCGGGGAAGTTGGCCTTGATCAGCCCGGTCACCACGTCCACCGAGGGTCGCTGAGTGGCCACCACCAGGTGAATGCCGGTCGCGCGAGACATCTGGGCCAAGCGGACGAGAGCTCGTTCCACGTCTAGGGGCGCGCTCATCATCAGGTCGGCCAGCTCATCCACCACGACCACAATGTAGGGAAGAGGGCGGTTGCCCTCCTTTTCCATGCGGCTATTGTACCCCCGCAGGTCTCGAGCGCCGACTTCGGCAAAGGCGGTGTAGCGCCGGTCCATTTCCCGCCCTGCCCACTTCAGAGCCCCAACCGCCTCCTCGGCGTCGGACACGACGGTACCTACCAGGTGGGGAACACCGCGGTAGGTGGCCAACTCTACCCGCTTGGGGTCGATCATCACCAGACGCAGGGTGTCGGGGGTGTTGCGGGCCAGGAGGCAACAGATGATGGAGTTGATGGCCACCGACTTCCCCGATCCGGTGGCCCCGGCCATGAGCAGGTGAGGCATGCGGGCTAGGTCCGCCACCACCGGCCGGCCGGAGATGTCGCGGCCTAGGGCCAGGGCCAGGGGTGAGGTGAGCTTGCGGAACTCCGGGCTGAGGAAGACCCCACCCAGGGAGACCACCTGCGTCTGGGGGTTAGGCACCTCCACCCCGACCACCCCTCGGCCAGGGATGGGCGCCTGGATGCGCACAGGCGAGGCGGCCAGGGCCAGGGCGAGGTCGTCGGCCAAGGCGGAGATCTTGTTGACGCGCACCCGCATACGGAGCACCTTGCCATCGGCCGACCGCTTCTCGATGAAGCCGGGCTTGACGGCAAACTGGGTGATGGCCGGGCCCCGCTGGGCCTCCACCACCTGAGCAGGCACGCCTAGGCTGGCCAGGGTCTGCTCGATGGTGGCGGCGCGCTCCTCCACCAGGTCGTCGGTAAGCTCTACCTCTTCATCGGGAGCGAAGATGGCCGTGGGGTCGGGCAGGGTCCAGTCCGACTCGGGTGCCAGGGCCGGAAGCTCCATGTCCTCAGGCGGGGGCGGGGTCGGCTCTGGGTTGATTATGCGCACCGCCGGGGCCGAGGTGGGCACGGCATCGGCCGGCGGCACCACGATCCTCTCCGGCTCCGGGGCGGCCAGGTCCTCCGACTCCTCTGGCTCCTCCAGTTCCAGGGGAAGCGGGCGGGGCCGGCTGGACCGGCGGGCCGGGCGCACGGGAGCGGCTTGAGCTCGGCGGGCCTCCAGGACCCGGCGCACCGAGCTCAGCCAGGCCTCCCAGGCCTGGGAGGGGGATAGCTCAAAGGTGAGCATGGCGCCGATGAGAGCCAGGGCCACGCAGAACAGGTAGGCCCCCAGCCGCCCTAGCGCTCCGTTCAGGGCGGAGGACAGGACCCAGCCCACCCAGCCGCCACCGTAGCCGGCCACGGAGAGCTCGAAGGGGTCGGGCAGCCGCCGCAGCAGGTGGGTGATGGCCAAGGCGTTCACCAGGAGCAGCGTCGCCCCGAAGGCCCGGCCCGGTGGCAGGGCAACCCCGCGCACCGGGCCAAGGTATAGGAGGCCGGCCAGAGCAAAGGGGAAAAGGTAGGCGGACCATCCCAGCAGCCGGCGCAGGAAGGCGGCCCACTCCCGGGTGATGGCGCCACTGCCCGGGGCCAGCAGGGCCAGGAGGCTGAAGGCGGCCAGCATGAACCCGACTCCCAGCCCCAGCCGTCGCCAGTCTAGCGACGGGAGCGACCACCGTAGCCGGGGCAGGTCTAGCCGTAGGCCTCGTCGTCCTTTCTTGCGGCGACTAGTTCGGCGTCTGCTGCCAGGCATGACTCACCCTAGGAGATGGCGGACAGTGGGCAGTGCCCACTACACTCGTACTTCCTCTCGGGCCGCGGCCGAGCGGCGGATGGCATCTAGCACTCTCACCACCTGAAGGGCCTCTTCGCCGGAGGAGATTAGGGGCTTTTCCGGGTCCCGGATGCAGTCTACGAAGTGGCGCTGCGGGGATATCCGCTCCATTTCGGGCACTTCCACCTGAGTGCTCTCCAGGATGCCGCCGCGGTCTCGGAAGACCGTGGGGGGCTTGAGCATGATCCCCGCCTTGGAGCCAAAGACGCGCACGTTCCACTCCGGCTCTTGGTGAGCGGCCCAGGACACATCCACGAAGGCGGTGGCCCCATTGTCGTAGCGCACCATGGCCGAGGCCAACTCGTCCACATCGAACTGCACACCGGCGCGGGCAGCCTCATCCTCATAGATCATCCGGTAGGTGGAAGCGGACACAGCGACGGGCTTGGGCGAGCCCATGAACCACCACATCAGGTCGTAGGCGTGAACGCCGATATCCATGAGGGCGCCGCCACCTGCCTTCTCCGCGTTCAGGAACCAGTCTCCCCGGCCCATGATTCCGGTAGAAGGGAAGTGAATGGTGGGCACAGAGCGCCGACGGATCATGGAGGCCCGACCGTAGTAGACCTGCCCCAACTCGCCGGCGGGGGCCATCTGGCCCAAGACGAGGTTGGAATCGCGGAAGCGGTTGTTCATGTGGACCATGAGGCGCTTGCCGGTCTGGCGAGCCTTAGCCACCATGGCCTCGGCATCCTCCAAGGTAGTCGCCATCGGCTTCTCGCACAGCACGTGCAACCCTGCGTCCAGCGCCGCCAGGGTGAAGGGCGCGTGCAGGTAGTTGGGAACGGCGATGCTGATGGCGTCGAGGTCCTGGCAGGCGCACATGTCGCGATAGTCGCGGAAGACGTGTTGGGCGCCGTACCGCTCGGCAAACTGACGAGCCTCGGCCTCGTTCAAGTCGCAGATGGCGACGATCCGGACGCCCGGGATCTCGCTATAGGCCTGCATGTGCAGCCGCCCCATGCCGGTACCGATGACGCCCACGCGGACTTCTTGTTCTGCCACGGCCAAGCCTCCCCCCAAGTGGACTGGGCGCTATTATACGTCGCCCCGGGGTGCAGGGCGATTGCCGGAGCGACGGCTCAGCTGTGGGAACCTCACGCAAAGGCGGCGGTGAGGCCCTCGACTCAAGTCAGGGCTGCTGGGCTTTCGACCGGCAGAGATTCCTCGCTTCGCTCGGAATGACGTAGGACGCATCGGGCTCGCCACGGCCCCGGAATGCGGGCACGTCTGCCGAGGACCTCACGCCAGGGCGCTAAGTGTCCTGCGCCCCCTGCGGCTTTGCGTGGTGGGCGCACGTGCCCACTGAGTAATGACAGAGTGCTGACAGCTGAGTATAATGTTACTCGGCTAGGTATGCTTGGCAGGTATTGAGGTAGGACCGTGGTGAGGCCGGGATGAACCGGCCCAGTGGCTGGTCTTGCGAGGGAGAGAGACATGCCTAAGGTCTTCCACTGCCGAACCGTTGGGTGGGAGTGCGACTACACCGCCCGAGCTGAGACCGAGACGGACGTACTCAGGGTAGCGCGGGAGCACGTGATCGAGAAGCACCGCCTGGCCAGCATGACCGAGGAACTTGAGTCCCGCGTGCGCTCGGCCATACACAACCTCGGAGAGGATGGCTGCCCGGACTGTCGCTAGACCCGGACCGGGCGTAGTTTGACAACCACCTCCGGAGAGGCCTATAGAGTCTGGGCGCTGAATCCTCTGCCGGTAGGTGGTAATGCAGATCCCTAAACTGAGGCACGGAGCCCGATCTGGCAGCCTGATCGGGGAGGCCTGGGTAGCACCGTTCTTGGGCCTGGTGTCGCTGATCTTCCTGAGTGACATGGTCTCCGGGCCCGGGCGGACTCTCCTACCGGTCTACGGCGAAGCCGTACTACGCCGGCCCCCGTACTTCGCCTCCACCCTGGTCTCCCTCCAGCTCATCTTCGGGGCCGTGGCCGCCTTGGCCGGGGGCGCCTTGAGCGATGCCCTGGGGCATAAGCGCGCCTTGGTGGTGGGGCTCTCGGGCGTACCCCTGGTGGGCTTGGGCTTCATCGTCCACTCCCCCCTGGCCCTGGTCCTCTTCTGGACCTACATCGGGTTTGCCTTCGGGGCGCTCACGGTGGGCCGCCAGTCCTACATGATGGCCTCCGTCCCCTCCAGCCGCCTCGGGATGGCTACCGCCCTCATCTTCTTCGGCCTGACGCTGGGCAGCGCCCTGGGCAATTACCTGGCCGCGCCCATCTTGGACCGCTACGGCTTCGGCACCCTAGGCGCCGGCATGACGGTCGTCGCCCTGACAGCACTGCTGGTGGGGTTCTGGGCCCTGCCGGAAGTGGGAGTCCGCGGCGAGAGGCCAAGCGCAGCCTCCACGTTGTCCGGGTACCGAGAGCTGATGCGGCGCCGCCCGGTGCAGCTTCTGGCCGTAATCCGCTTCGTCCCCACTGCCTACTGGGGCACAGCCCAGCTGCTCATGCCCCTGCTCATCTACCGCGCCGCCGGCACCCCCTCGGCTGCCGCCTACTACGGCACCATCAGCCTGCTCTTTGCCTCCGCCTGCCAGCTCATCTCGGGGAGGGTGGCCGACAGGTGGGGGGTGCGCTCCTCCATCGTGGTGCTCACCACGCTGATCTCCGCCTTCTCGCTCCTCACCGGCATCTTCAGCCAGAGCGTGATCGGGCTCTACGTCTTCGGGATGCTGGGTGCTGGGGCGGCGTGGTCCTTGTCCGTCACCATCCCGGGCGCCGTCCACGGCATCGTGCCCCAGACTGAGCATGGCCGCACCCTGGGGCTGATCCACTTCGCCTGGTGCGCCGGGTCCCTCCTGGGCACCCAGCTGGGCGGCTGGCTGGTGGACGTCTACAGCGGGCTGCCCTTCCTCATCATGGGAGGCCTTGGCCTGGCCGCTGTAGCCAGCGCGGCACTCCTGGGCCGCTGGCTTAGGCCGGCGGAGACATCGCCCCAGAGCGCGAGGGGTTAGGGGCCCTCACGCACGGCCCTACGTCTGTCATCACCGCGACAACACCGGGGGCCGAACCCCCCGGTTACCTAGGGGGAATCCCAACCGGGATTTCCCCGGGCAAACCCGGCCCTTCGGCCGGCTGATCCGGGTCGGCAGGCCAGCGATGTCCGGGTAGGGGCGGTGCGGAGGGCGTTAGCCCGGAGCCCCGCCCGCGCTGTCGCAGAGGAATCTAGGGGCGGTGATGTCGCCGGGGGCTGAACCCCCCGGCTACCCAGGCAAAGCCGGCCCTTCGGCCGGCTGGTGAGCGGCCCGCCGCAGGCACAGGAGACGCCGGTAGGTGTAGGGGCGGACGACCCCATCTGCCCCTTGGGGCAGGCGCAGTGGCCTGCCCCTACCCGGACGTCGCCGACAGCGTGGTTCTGGCGCGCAGGTGTGGCGACGCGGGACCGGGCGGGGCTTCGCCGGGCGAAAAGATGCCCGGCTCGCACCGCCCCTACACCGGTAACACCGGCGCCCCCCGGGCAGGCACCGCATGCAATGATTCCTGTAGGGGCGGACGACCCTGTCCGCCCCCTGGGGCAGGCACAGTGGCCTGCCCCTACCCGGACATACCAGGACGCCCGATCGCATTAGCCCGCCGTAGGGCGGGCTTCGCCTAGGTAGCCGGGGGGTTCAGCCCCCGGCGTGGTCCCAGACCCGCAGGAACCCGTATGGAGGCGGGTAGGCAGTGCCCCGCCCCGATCCAGAGCCCGACAACCGCCCGCCCCCAAGAGACGCCAAAGCCCGCTCTTGACAGGCCGGCCCGCACCCCTTATCATGCCCTCTATTACTACAGGATTAGTAGGCGATGAACCTGACCACCAAAACCCGATATGGTACCCGGGCCATGCTGGAGCTGGCGCTCCACTACAACGAGGGACCTCTCAGCCTGGCTGAGATTGCTCGCCGACAGGAGCTCTCGGAGAAGTACGCCGAGACCCTGATGGCGCGGCTGCGAGCTGCCGGGCTGGTGCAGAGCGTCCGAGGGGCCCAGGGCGGCTACCTCCTGGCCCGCGACCCGGACTCGATCACCCTCAGGGACGTCTACGAGGTGATGGAGGGGCCCGAGCCCCCCGTATCCTGTATCAGCAACCCCGCCGGCTGCCCGCGCGGGGAAACCTGTGTCACCCAGGAAGTCTGGGCGGCGATGCACGGCGCCGCTATGGGAGTTCTCGAATCGGTCACTCTGGCCGAACTGGCGGCCCGGCATCGCCAGCGGCAGGCCGCCTCGGCCTTCACGTATTGCATTTAGTTAGCGTTCTGGAGGTACAAGATGAGCAGGATCGCGCAGGACATTACCGCGGCCATCGGGCGCACGCCGCTTGTAAGGCTCTCCCGGCTGGGAAAGGGCCTAGCGGCAGAGGTAGTCGCCAAGGTAGAGTCTTTCAACCCCGGCGGCAGCGTCAAGGACCGAATCGCCTGGAGCATGATCTCCGGGGCCGAGGAGCGGGGGGAGCTCAAACCCGGGGCCACCGTCATCGAACCCACCAGTGGCAACACCGGGATCGGCCTGGCCATGGTGTGCGCCGCCCGCGGCTATAGGCTCATCCTCACCATGCCCGAGACCATGAGCGTCGAGCGGCGCAACCTCCTGCGCGCCTACGGGGCGCAACTGGTGCTCACGCCCGGGCCAGAGGGCATGCGGGGGGCGATTGCCGAGGCCGAGCGGCTCCTGCAGTCCACCCCCAACAGCTACATGCCCCAGCAGTTCCGTAACCCTGACAACCCGCGTGTCCATCGGGAGACCACTGCTGAGGAAATCTGGGCGGACACCGACGGCCGGGTGGACATACTGGTGGCCGGCGTGGGCACGGGGGGCACGGTCACCGGCGTGGCCGAAGCCATCAAGGCGCGCAAGCCCACCTTCCGGGCGGTAGCAGTGGAGCCAGCTGCCTCGCCCGTCATCTCTGGCGGGTCGCCGGGGCCACATCGCATCCAGGGCATCGGGGCCGGCTTCGTACCTCAGGTGCTCAATACCGAGCTCCTGGACGAGGTGATCCAGGTTCGGGAAGACGACGCTGCCGAGACCGCCCGACGCCTGGCCCGCGAGGAAGGCATCCTGGCCGGGATATCCTCCGGGGCGGCGACTTGGGCAGCGCTGCAAGTGGCGGCACGCCCGGAGAACGAGGGCAAGCTCCTGGTGGTGGTGCTCCCCGACACAGGCGAGCGATACCTCAGCACCGGCCTCTTCGGTGAGGTGGGCTAGGCGCCCCTGCCAACTTCACCCGAGCGCTCAGCGCTCGGGTGACCCCCTTGGATAGTCAATGGAACCGGCGGTATCGGCCGGCTAGGACTAAGAAGGAAGCGTAGGTGGACAGAGGCAAGAGGAACAGGTCGGTCAAGCAGTCGAGCCGGAGGGGAGGCTCGCGCTCGAACATACCCTGGGTTCTGGGGGGTCTGCTGACACTGCTGGTAGTTGGTGTCCTGCTCAGCCGGATGCCCGGCAGGGGAGCGGCGGCCGGCGCCAGTGACCTCCCGTACCCAGAGGTGCCGCGCATATCCGTGGCGGAGGCCAAGGCGCTCCATGACGAAGGGAGGGCCCTGCTCGTGGATCTCCGCGGCGAAGAGGCCTTCCAGCAGATAAGCATTCCGGGGTCCATCAATCTGCCCTACCTTGAGCTCGAGGCCCGCTACTCTGAGCTACCACGGGATGCCCAGATCATCACCATCTGTACCTGACCAGACGAGAGAACCAGCGCCCGTGCGGCGCGGATGCTGTCCGATCTGGGGTATGGCAACGTCAAAGCCCTTCGGGGCGGGCTGGCTGCCTGGCAGGAGGCCGGCTACCCGTTGACCTCACCCCAGTGACATAATGCGACTGAACTGAGACTTGGCTGCCATTATCCGCCAGCTCGGCTAGGCGGAGAGGTCTCGACCGAAGAACTAATCGCCTCGGCCCCGGGAGGGGAGGGGCCGAGGTGCCACCGAGCCAGCAACTGCACGGAGGATCACACCATGACGGATGAACGTCGCTTCGGCTTCAACACCCGCCAACTTCACGCCGGCCAGATCCCGGACCCAACCACTGGCAGCCGGGCGGTGCCCATCTACCAGACCACCAGCTACCAGTTCCAGGACACCCAGCACGCGGCCGATCTCTTTGCCCTCAAGGAGACCGGCAACATCTACACCCGCATCGGCAACCCCACCACCGATGTGTTTGAGAAGCGCATCGCCGACCTGGAGGGGGGAGTAGGTGGCCTGGCCACTTCCAGTGGGCACGCCGCTCAGGTGCTGGCCATACTGACGCTCCTCCGTGGGGGAGATCACATCGTTGCCAGCTGCAAGCTCTATGGTGGCACCGTGAGCCAGCTCCTCTACACCTTCCCTCGCCTGGGCATCGAGGCCACGCTCGTGGATCCCGATGATCCCAGCGCCTTCGAACGCGCCATCCGGCCCAACACCAAGCTCATCTACGGCGAGACCTTGGGCAACCCGGATATCAGCGTCTTCCCCTTCGAAGAGGTGGCCGAGATCGCCCGTGCCCACCACATCCCCCTCATGATTGACAACACTTTCGCCACGCCCTACCTGTGCCGTCCCATCGAGCTGGGCGCCAACATCGTCACCCACTCCACCACCAAGTTCCTCGGTGGCCACGGCACCACCATCGGTGGGGTCATCGTGGACGGGGGCAACTTCGACTGGGCTAGTGGCCGCTTCCCCGACTTCACCACCCCCGATCCCAGCTACCACGGGCTGGTCTATGCCGACCTTGGGGAGACGGCCTTCATCACCAAGGCCCGGGTGCAGACCCTGCGTGACATCGGCGCCTGCCAGGCTCCCTTCAACAGCTGGCTCCTCCTTCAGGGTGTGGAGACCCTGAGTCTGCGCATGGACCGGCACGTGGCCAATGCCCAGGCCGTGGCCCGGTTCCTGGACGCGCATGACGCGGTCTCCTCGGTGTCCTATCCCGGGCTTCCCGGGCACCCCCACTACGACCGGGCGGTGAAGTACGTGCCCAAGGGCCCCGGCGCCATCATGGGGTTCGACATAGTGGGCGGGGTGGAGGCCGGCCGCCGATTCATCGAGGGGCTGAAGCTCTTCAGCCACCTGGCCAACGTGGGCGACGCCAAGAGCCTGGCTATCCACCCGGCCAGCACCACCCACAGCCAGCTCAGTGAGGAGGAGATGCGCAGCGCCGGGGTGACGCCCAGCTTCATCCGGCTGAGCATTGGCCTGGAGGACATCGAGGACATCCTCTGGGACCTTGATCAGGCGCTGGCGCAGGCGGTCAAGAGCTAGCAGACCGCTTCCCTGCGCATAGCAGGCAAGATCGGGAGGGGGGCAGGAAGCGCTCCGCTGTGAGCCGCCTGTGCCTGCCTCCCGTGTTTTCGCCCAGCCGTGGACCCAACCGGTGCTGGTGGACGGGATGGCCTCCATGGGGTAAGCTCAGCCGATAGGTTATGAAGCCAGACCAGGCCGGCACGGGTGGGTGCATATGTTTGGAAGCGAGTTTATCCCGGTAGCGGTGGCGAGCATACTCGCCGGGCTGGCCACCACTCTAGGAATCCTTCTGATCAGCACTTCCGGCGGCTGGGCGCACCGCAACTCCATCTACTTCGCCAGCTTCGCCGCCGGTGCCCTCTTGGCCGTCTCGTTTCTCCATCTCATCCCCGAGTCCATGGAGCTGACGGGCAATGCCCCCATGTATATGCTGGCGGGCTTTCTTGCCCTGTACGTGCTCAACCGGGTGATGCACCTACACAGCGGCCACGAGCACAACCACGCCGAGGCAGCCGCCCACCCTGCCATCGAGACCTCGGAGGTCCTGGCGGTGATCGGCATAGGCTTCCACTCCTTCATAGACGGGGTCATCTACTCGGTGACCTTCAACGTGAGCGTGCTCACCGGCGCCTTGGCCGCCATCGGCATGGTCCTTCACGAGGTGCCGGAAGGGGTGATCGCCTACGTGATGATGTTGAGAGCGGGCTATGGTAAGCGTACCGCGTTCGTGGGCGCCTTCCTGGCTGCCGGCCTCAGCACCCCTTTGGGAGCGTTCCTCTCCTTCCCCTTCATCAATTCCATCGGCGCCACCAATCTCGGAAATGCATTGGCGTTGGCCGGAGGGGTGCTGCTATACGTAGGAGGCTCCCATCTTCTTCCTGAGGTAGAGCGGGAGAACCGCACCTCTACCGTTCTGGCCCTGGCCGCCGGGGTGCTCATCTCGGTGGTCACCGGGCTCATTGCCGGATAGCACGATCCGGGAATCCGCCGCGTACTTCGCGCATGCGCAATAGAGGGGGATGACATGCCCATCAAGCAATCAATCTGCTACCCAATGGTCAAGCCGGCCGACATGTCCCTGGATGATCTCTTCCGGGCAGGGAAGGAGATCGGGTATGCGGCAGTGGAGATGTGGGGCCGGGGAGACGACTTCGAAGAGGTGATGGAGCTGGCCCGCAAGCACGGCCTGGCGGTGGCCATCATGTCCGGCCACGACTCGCTTCCCGATGGGCTCAACAAGCGCAGCAACCACGACCGGATCGAAGCGGAGCTGCGCCAGTCCATTGACATAGCGGCCAAGTGGGGCATTCCCGGCGTGATCTGCTTCAGCGGCAACCGCCAGCCTCACATGACCGAGATCGAGGCCATCGAGGCTGTGGCTGATGGGCTGCGTCGCATAGCCCCCTACGCCGAGAGCAAGGGCGTCAACCTCAACATGGAGCTTCTCAACTCCAAGGTGGACCACCCCGGCTACCAGTGCGATCACACCGCCTGGGGCGTGGCCGTGTGCGAGCGGGTGAATAGCCCTCGGGTCAAGCTCCTGTTCGACATCTACAACATGCAGATCATGGAAGGGGATATCATCCGCACCATCCGCAACAATATCCGCTGGATCGGCCACTTCCACACTGCCGGCAACCCGGGCCGCCAGGACTTCGACGACACTCAGGAGCTCAACTACACCGGAATCTGTCGCGCCATTTCCGCCACGGGCTATGACCTCTACGTCGGCCATGAGTTCCGGCCCAAGGGTGACGTGATCGAGGCCCTGCGGCAGGCGTTCCGAATCTGCAACGTGGACTGAACCGCAGCCAGATAGCGCCCAAACACGAGGGCGGGCGAACCCCGGGGTTCGCCCGCCCATTGCGTATCTCGCAGGTCAGCGATCAGGCGGAAGGGGACCCGCTTCCATCTGGGTTGGGATCAGCGTACTGCTCCTTGG